>JANNHT010000134.1:0-42045 GCA_031404555.1 Gammaproteobacteria bacterium | reverse complement strand
CCGTGCCCGGGGCGCGGGCCCCTTAAATACTCGACGCGCACATCCTCTGTAACCGCCTGCCCGGGCGCGCGGCGCTGGCCGCCATCGCCGCGGCCGCCGTCGCCATGCGCCGGGGCCTCGCGCGGCTGCGCGATGACGTGGACCTCGCCTGGCAGGACCTCGCGCTCCAGCTCGACAAGCGCCAGCAGCACGTGGCCGCGATCGCGACGCTCTGCGGGCGCGTGATGCGCGATCACCCGCAGGCGGTCGAGCGCGTCGTCAGTTCAGGCCGGGAGCTGCTCGCCGCGGCCGCGCGCAGGGACCTGGCCTCGCTCGCTGCGGCCGAGAAATCGCAGCACGTCGCGGTCGCGACGCTGCTCGGGCATTCGCGCGGCTACCCGACGTTCGTGGCGAGCCAGGCGTTCGAGGCGCTGATCCTGCGCCTTGCGACGCTCGACGACCGCGTCACCGGGCAGCGCGAGCGCTACAACGCGGCGGCGAGCGTCCTCAACCTGCGTTGCGGCGCCTTTCCGAACCGCGTCGTCGCGGCCCTGTCGGGCTTCGGCCGGGCGGACCTCTCGGTCGAGACCTGAGCGCGAGCTGCCGCATCGCGTTTCTCCCGCAGTTGCGCGTATATTAGCGCCCGCATGCTGGTCGCGACCTGGAACGTCAACTCACTGCGCGTACGCATCGACCACCTGCGCCAGTGGCTCGCCGACCATCCGGTGGACGTGTTCGGGCTCCAGGAACTGAAGCTCGCCGACGAGCAGTTTCCGCACGAGGCGATCGCGGCGCTCGGCTATTCGGCCGCGCACTTCGGCCAGAAGACCTACAACGGCGTCGCGATCCTGTCGAAGACGCCCGCGACCGACGTCGTGACGGGCATCCCGGGCGACGACGATCCGCAGCGGCGCGTGATCGCGGCGAGCTTCGGGGCGCTGCGCTTCGTCAATGTCTATGTGCCGAACGGCCAGTCGCTGGACTCCGAGAAGTACGGCTACAAGCTCGCCTGGCTCGGGCGGCTGCGCGACTACCTCGCCTCGCTCCTGGCGCGCCATCCAAAGCTCGTCGTGGTCGGCGACTTCAACATCGCGCCCGAGGATCGGGACGTGCACGACCCCGCTGCCTGGGAGGGCTCGGTGCACGTGAGCCCGCCCGAGCGCGAGGCGCTCGCGTCGATCACCGCGCTCGGCTTCACCGACCTGTTCCGCCGTTTCGAGCAGCCCGCGAAATCGTATTCCTGGTGGGATTACCGCATGGGTGCGTTCCGGCGGAACAATGGGCTGCGCATCGACCTGATGCTGGGCTCGGCGGCAGCGGCCGTGGCCTGTACCGCCTGCACGATCGACAGGTCGACGCGCGGCTGGGAGCGGCCGTCGGATCACGCGCCCGTGACCGCCGCGTTTGACATAGCGTGAGCGACAGGATGTGACCGCCCGCAAATACACGACATTCATGCCGGCTCCGGGGGGGACCGGGGGCCTAAAATCGGGGCCTGAAAAGCCCCGAATGGAGCCCCGCAGGCGCGTGCCTAACGCCTATCGCCGCAGCGATTTCGACGTCACCGACACGGTGCAGGTCAGCTCCCCGCCCGCCGTGCGCGAAGCCGTGCTCCAGCTCTACGCCGACACCTGGCCGGGCGCGCCGCGTGAGGCGCTCGAGAAGGCGCTGACGGATTTCGAGCGCCTGTTCACCGGGCAGATGCCGGGCTATCTCGGCGTCGACACGGTCTATCACGACCTCCAGCACTCGCAGGACGTGGTGCTCGCGATGGTCCGCCTGATGGCGGGCTACGAGCGGGCGCACCCGGACGGCCCGCACATCGGCGCGGAGCGCGCGCTGGTCGGCATCATCACGGCGTTGTTCCACGACTCCGGCTACATCCGCGAGACGACCGAGACCGCGATTGCGAACGGCGCGGTCTTCACGCGCAACCACGTGACCCGGAGCGCGAAGTACCTGACGAAATACCTGCCCGAGGCGGGACTCGCCGACTGGGTGCCGATCGCGACCCGCGTCGTGCACTTCACCGGCTATGAGGTGCCGCTCGACATGCTGCGCGTCGACGACGCGCGCGACCGGCTCGTCGGTCACCTGCTCGGCACCGCCGACATGCTCGCGCAGATGGCGGACCGCTGCTATCTCGAGAAGTGCCGCGACCGGCTGTATGCGGAATTCGTCCTCGGCGACGTCGCCGTGCACGCGGGCGCCGACGGGCTCAAGGTGCTGTACGGTTCCGGCCTCGACCTGCTGCGCCAGACGCCGCAGTTCATCGCGGCGACGATCGACAAGCGGCTCGGCAATTCCTTCGGCCACGCGTACCGTCACGTCGAGCCGCTCTACGGCGGCGACAACCCATACATGAACGCGATCCACCAGAACGTGGACTACCTGCGCGGCCTCACGCGCGGCAGCCGCTGGCCGATGCTGCGGCGCAATCCCCCGGTGTTCACGGTCGACCCGAACGCGATGGACGGCGTGCGCACGCTCCTGATCGAGCACCTCAAGGAAGTCTGGAGCGGGGCGGAAGTCAGCTCGGGCTGAGCCTCGCGTAGCACGACCGCATCCGCGGCGGCGCATCCACATCGAGCACATAGCGTTTCCGGATCGCCGGCAGGCGGGCGAGTATCTCCGCTTCGCCGTCGATGCCGCCGTCACGGATCGCGTCATCGAGCAGCGCCGTCGTCATCGCGGGCAGCGCGCGCCTGGCGACCGGTGCGAAGCTCAGGTGCCAGGGCTCGGGCTGCACGCCGGGCCGCCGGCTTTCATACGGACGGTAGAAACCGAAGCGGCGCATGTTCGCGCCGAGCCACGCGGAGAGCGCCGCGAACGGACCGCCGCGGCGGTACTCGGCGACCTCGAGCTCGACCTGGTAACCGCCCGCGATCACTGCACCGTCGGCGACATCGACGTCCGTTCCCCAGTGATGGCGGCTGGCACCGGGCAGCGCCGACCAGACAAGGATCGCATCCACGCGCGCGCGCGCATCGAGCGCGCGCATCGCGACGGTCTTCCCGCGCCGGTCCCGCACCGGCCGCTCGCCGCGGAACTTCGCGTTCCAGATCGCGCGCTGCTGGGCATAGTCGCGAAACGCCGACACCGGCGCCAGGTCGAAGCCGGCCCCCGCCGCCGCCGCCCGCATCGCCAGGAAGGGCCCGACGGCCGCCGCGTGCAGCAGGCAGCGCGGCTCGGCGAGCGTCACGATGTGGCCGCGATCCCGGCCGGTCAGCTGCAATCCGTTCAAGTTGGGGAACCCCGGGCTGGCCCGGTATGATGACGGCTTCCGGTGAGGGCCGCCACGACCGCATGAAACAGATGCTCCGCGCGAACGGGCTCGCGATCGCGACGGCGACTGCCGTCGCGCTCGTCATCGTGCTCGTGCTGGTCGCGGCCGCGGGTTTCGCGGGCCGGGCCAATTCGAGCCTGCTCCTCTGGGTGCTCGCGGGTATCGGGCTCCTGCTGGTGGTCGCGCTCGCCTCCGCCTGGAGATTCGCGGCGCGCATCGAGGCCCCGCTCGCCGACCTGCTGCACGCCGTCGAGCGGCTCTCGGCCGGCGACTGGGTCCAGCGCATCGACGTGCCGCACGGCAAGATCGGCGGCGCCCTCGGCAGCGCGCTCGAGCGGCTGCGCGTCAACCTGTCCGATCACGCCGCGACCGGCCGCGCGCTCGACATCATGCTGGACAGCATGAACGATGCGGTCGTCATCACCTCGCCGGAAGGACTGATCAAGCGCGTCAACCTGGCCGCGACCCAGCTCCTCGGCTGGTCGCAGATGGAGCTGCTCGGGCGCGAACTCGCCTACGTGATCTCGGACCAGGACCGCACCAACTTCAACATCGAGCAGGCAGCGAACGAGACGCTCGAACTAACGGTGCGCACGCAGACCGGCCAGGTCATTCCGGTGTCGCTGTCGGGCTCGGTGATGGCGTCCGAGGACCCGCGCTTCCAGGGCTGCATCTTCGTCGCGCGCAACATCACCGAGCGCAAGCGTGCGGAGCGGCGGATCCGCTACCTCGCACGCTACGACACGCTGACCAAGATCCCGAACCGGCTCCAGTTCCAGCACTCTCTGCAGCAGGCGATCGCGCGCACCCGCCGCGCCGGCACTGAGCTCGCGCTGATCTACCTGGACCTCGACCGCTTCAAGGAAGTCAACGACACTTTCGGCCACGCCGCCGGCGACCGCGCGCTCGAAATCCTGTCCGAACGCATGAACCGCAAGCTCCCGGCGGACACGATGCTCGGCCGGCTGGCCGGCGACGAGTTCGCGCTGTTCGTCGAGAACCTGCCGGGCAACATCGACAACCGGCCGTCGATCGGCGCGCTCGCGCGCGAGGTGCTGGACGAGCTCGGCCGCCCGTTCCAGCTCGGCCAGCACGAGCTGTACGTGACCGGCAGCGTCGGCATCGCGCTCTGTCCGCGCGTCGCCGACAACGTGGTGGTCCTGATCCGCGACGCGGACGCCGCGATGTACTACTCGAAGCAGAATGGCGGCAATAGCCACAGCTTCTTCACCTCGGAGATGAGCGCGGTCGCCGTCGAGCGGCTGATGCTGAAGGCGAAGCTCCGGCGCGCGGTCGAGCGCGACGAGCTCGTGATCCTGTACCAGCCGAAGGTGGACCTGCGCGACGGTCGCGTGGTCGGCGGCGAGGCGCTGGTGCGCTGGCGCCTGCCCGGCCACGGCGACATCCCGCCCGCGCAGTTCATCCCGCTCGCCGAGGAATCGAACCTGATCCAGGAGATCGGCGAGTGGGTGCTGAAGCGCGTCTGCCGCGACTACCGGAACTGGCAGGACGTGGTGCCGAAGCCGGGCCGCATCTCGATCAACCTGTCGCTGAAGCAGCTCCGACAGGCGGAGTTCCTGACACGCTACCGCTCGGTGTTCGACGACGCGGGCGTCGCGCCGTCCAATTTCGAGCTCGAGATCACCGAGACGACCCTGATGACCGAGGCGGGCCTCATGGTCCGCCTGCTCGACGAACTGCATGCGATGGGCCTGCACCTGTCGATCGACGACTTCGGCACCGGCTACTCGTCGCTGTCGGCATTGCAGCAGTTCCCGGTCGGCACGCTGAAGATCGACCAGTCCTTCGTGCGCCACGCCACCGTGTCGCCCTCCGATGCAACGCTCGTGCGCACGATCATCGAGATGGGCAAGAACCTCGACCTCGAGGTCGTCGCCGAGGGCATCGAGTCGAATCAGCAGCTCGAATTCCTGCGCGGCCGCAACTGCCATTACGGCCAGGGCAAGCTGTTCGGCGAGCCGATGACGGCCGCGGATTTCCTGAAATTGCTGATTGCCCAGAGCCGTGGCGAATCCCGCTTCGGCCGGATGTTCGCCGGCGGCTGACCCGCTCGTTCAGGTCTTCGCGACCCGTGCGGATCCGTCCCGGCGCATGAACACCCGCACCCGTTCGCCGACGGCGAAGGATTCGTCCCGAGCCTGGACGATGGCGATGCTGCGCCCGCCGTCGAGCTCGACCGTGAACTGCCAGGCCTCCTCGCGGGTCGCGCGCTCCTCGATCGCCTGTCCCGCCACGGCGCCGGCGACCGCACCGACCGCGCCCGCGATCGCGCGGCCGCTGCCGCCGCCGACTGTGCGCCCCGCCTCGTAGCCGATCCATCCGCCGCCGATCCGTCCAAGCGGTGTACGGCGGCCCTCGATCACCGCCTCATCCACCGCCGTTACCTCCCCGTAGCGCACGTCCCAGGCGACGCGCGCCTCGTGGCGCGAGACCATGCGGCCACTCGACGGTGTGGAGCAGCCGCCCGCCAGGGCGAGCGCGAACATGACCGGGAGCCAGGCCATCCGGTATTTCATGGGCACCTCCAGCCGCACAGCGCGGCTTCTCCCGGACAGAACGCGCCGCCGCCGCCGCGGTTGACGCGCGGTATGCTTCGGGCGTGGGAAACAGCGTGCTTGACGACGTGCTGCTGCTGCTCGCCGCGACGCTCGCCGTCGTGGTCGGCCTGCGGCGGCTGCGCCTGCCGCTGATCATCGGCTTCCTGCTGGTCGGCATGGCCGTCGGCCCGCACGCACTCGGCTGGGTGGCGGCGACCGAGACCACCGCGACGCTCGCCGAGTTCGGCATCGTGTTTTTGCTGTTCACGCTCGGCCTGGAATTCTCGCTGCCGCGCCTGCTCGCGACGCGGGGCGAGGTGTTCACGGTCGGCGGCCTGCAGGTCGGGCTCACGACCGCGGCGGTCGCCGCGATCGCCTGGGCGCTCGGGCTCGCGCCCGAGGTCGCGGTCCTGCTGGGCGGCGCGGTCGCGATGTCCTCGACCGCGATCGTGCTGCGCCAGCTCACCGAGCAGGACGAGCTGAACCGCACCCATGGCCGCATCGCCTTCGGGACCCTGCTGTTCCAGGACCTCGCGGTCGTGCCGTTCCTCGCCCTCGCGGGCGTGCTCGCCTCGCCGCAGGATTCCTACTCGCCGCCGGAGATCGCGTTCGCGATCGTGAAGGCGGCGGTCGCCCTCGTGATCGTGCTCGCGGCCGGGCGCTGGCTGCTGCGGCCGCTGTTCCACGAGATCGCCGCGAGCCGCGCGCCGGAGCTCTTCACCTTCGCCGTGCTGTTCGTCGCGATCGGCGCGGCCTGGTCCACCCACGCGGCAGGCCTGTCCTTCGCGCTCGGCGCCTTCCTCGGGGGCATGGTGCTCGCGGAGACCGAATACCGTTACCAGGTCGAGGCCGGCATCCGCCCGTTCCGCGACACGCTGCTCGGCCTGTTCTTCGTGACCATCGGCATGCAGCTCGACGTGCCGGGCCTGCTGCGCCAGCTGCCGACGGTCGCCGCCATGCTTGCCGGCATCGTCCTGCTGAAGACCGTGATCGCGACGATCGCCGCGCGCCCGTACGCCGGTCAGTGGTTCAAGGCGTTGCGCGCCGGCATTGTGCTGTCGCAGGGCGGAGAGTTCGGCTTCGCGCTGCTCGTGCTGCTGCTGCAGAACCACCTCGTCGGCGCGGACGTCACGCAGCCGCTGCTCGCCGCGATCACGCTCAGCATGGTGATCTCGCCGCTCCTGATCCAGCACAACAAGTGGATCGCGCGGCTGCTGCTGCGCGAGACCGGCCCGGCGCAGACCGCGCTTGCGACCTTCGACGCGGCGACCCAGGCGCTCGCCGCGCGCGAGCATGTGATCCTCTGCGGCTACGGCCGGGTCGGGCAGAACATCGCGCGCGTGCTCGAGAGCCAGGGCTTCGAGTTCTTCGCCATCGACCTCGACCCGCAGCGCGTGCGCATCGCGCGCGCCGCGGGCGACCCGGTCGCCTTCGGCGACGCCGCCGACGAGGGCATGCTGAAGTCGGCGGGCATCGGGCGCGCGAGCGCGGTCGTCATCAGCTTCTCGGACGCCGACCGGTCGCTCAGGATCATCGAGACCGTGCGGCGGCTGCGGGCGCAGGTGCCGGTGCTGGTCCGGACCATGGACGACTCCCGGCTCGAGGAGCTGCTGGCGGCCGGCGCCACGGAGGTCGTGCCGGAGACGCTCGAGGCCGCGCTGACGCTCGTGGCGAATACGCTGCACACGCTGAACGTGCCGATGTCACAGGTGCTGCGCGCCGTCGGCGAGATCCGGAAGCAGCGCTACCAGACGCTGCACTCGGTGCTGAGGCGGGACGGCGCCGGCGCGACCGACGAGTCGGGCCTGTTCCGGGAGGCGCTGCACACGGTCGTGCTGCCACCCGGCGCCTGGTCCGTCGGCCGCACGATCCGCGAAGTCCGCGGCCACGGCGCCGAAGTCTCGTTCACGGCCGTGCGCCGCGACGGCATCGTCGGGCGCGATCCGGACGCGGAGATGGAGTTGCGCGAGGGAGACGTCGTCGTGCTGTTCGGCACGCCGGAGGCGCAGGAGCACGCCGAAGCCGTGCTCCTCGCCGGCTGAGGCGCCTTACGGCGCGCTGATGTCGACGCTGCCGGAGCCGGTGTCGATGACGCCGCGGCCCGCGCCACCGCCCAAGCGCACGCTCCAGGTGCCGTCGTCCTCGCGCAGCGTCGCGCCGGGCGCGTCCACGTCCACGCCGCCGGAACCCGTGTCGATGCGAAACGACATCGAGGGCTGGGCCGAAGTCTTCAGCGTGACCGAGCCGGAGCCTGTGTCGATGTTGAGCTGCTCGAGCGCCGACAGGTCGCCCTCGATCGTGACGCTGCCCGAGCCCGTGTCTACATCCAGTTCGCGGACATTCGACACCGCGCGCGCGTGAACGGCGCCGGAACCGGTATCCGCCTCGATCGAACCGCTGAATCCCGCGACCGTCACGCGGCCCGAGCCGGTGTCCGCGCTCATCTGCCCGGTTCCACCCCGGATCTCCACCGAGCCTGAGCCGGTGTCGGCCAGGATTTCGCATTCGCAGTCCGCGATCACGACGGAGCCGCTGCCAGTGTCGGCGCCGACTGCACCCTTGTGCCCCTTCACCTCGACCCTGCCGCTGCCGCTGTCGAGTTCGAGACGGCCTTTGCCGCCGGTCGAACTCAGGCGGCCACTGCCGCCGTCGAGCCGGAGCTCGCCGGACACGTTGGTCGCGTAGGCGTCGCCGAAGATGTTGTTGACGTCAAGCCTGGAGCCGACCGGCGCGAGGATCACGAGTTCCACCTTCACGTTCGGCGCTTCATCGCGGTCGCCGGTCAGGCGGATGCGCTCGCCGAGGTACTCGACGTAGCTGACGCTGAACCACTGTGAGCTGCCGTCGGCCCAGTAGATCTTCGGGAAGTGCTCACGCGGCAGCACGACGTCGAAGCGCGAACCAGGGCCCACATCCGAGCTGCGGTACTGGATGAGCGCGAGCAACCGCTCGGCCTCGGCCTGGTCACCGGTCTCGACGGTTGCCCGCGCGGTCAGGTGAAACCCGGCTTCGGTGCCGCGCTCGACGCGGATATCGCCGATCAGGTTCCGCACGCTGAGGCCGGCGGACGACTCGGGCTTGAACTGCCAGGCGCGCGTCACCGTCGCACTCGCCGCCACGGCGGGGAGGTGTACCGCGGCCAGGGCGAGCGCGGCGGTGACGCGAATCAGGTTCTTCATCGGATCTCTCGCTTGTGTTCAGTCAAAAAGATCAGGCGGTCTCGTCGCGATAGCGGCGCACCCACATGGCGGCGGCGAGGAGCGCTGCCGCGGCCAGCACGCCGAGCCAGAGCTCCGGCGACGAATAGAACTCCTTGAGCGCGCCCGCGACGTCGAATTCGGTGATGCGCTCCAGGCGATCGCCGACCTTGCCGCCGCTGACCTCGCGCTCGGCCGAGTCGCCGCCCGAGCGCAGCACGCTGTACATGCCGAACAGCCGTTGCGTGATGAAGTCGCCGACGTATTCCGAGTGCATGACCATGCGCTCCAGCACCCAGATCCCGACCGGCGGCAGCACCGCCCACAGGAACGGTCCGCGCGGGGCCCAGGCTGAGGCCAGCATCAGGTAGCCGATGACCGGCGCGTACCAGAGGATCGCGGTGACGCACCACAGGAGCGCGACCGCGATTCCGCCCAGGATCACCTCGGGCTGCCAGATCACGTCGGCCGGCAGGCCGGCGAGCGAGAGCTTGGCGGAAATGCCGAGCGCGACCACGAACTGCGCGACCATCGCCGCTGCCGCCGCGACCAGCGGGATCACGACGATCGCGACCGAAAACTTCGACAGCACAGTCTCCGCGTCGGACAGCGGCAGCGATTTCCAGAACAGCACCGAGCGGTCGCGCCGGTCGGCGTAGAGCGAGTCGAGCGCATAGAAGAACCCGATGACGCCCATCACCATGAAGACGACGAGCGAGAGTCCGGCGTAGACCATCAGCAGCAGCCCGACCTGCTGGTTGCGCGTCAGCTCGGCGATGAACATGCGGGGGCTCTCGCCATTCATCTCGCCGAGATGCACGTTGCCGGTCATGACCAGCAGGATCATGCAGGCGATCACGATCGCGGGCGCGACCCAGATCGCCTTGTGCTCCCAGACCTCGCGGCGGACCAGCCAGAAAAAGCGGCTCATGCGCGTGCTCCCTGAATCACCGCGACGAACAGGTCGGCGACCGAGGGCACGCCGACCTCGCCGAGGCGTTCGAGGTCCGCCCGGTCAACGCCGTGGAACAACATGTGCGTGCGCCCGAGGCCCTGGCGCTCGGCCAGCGGCTTGTGCGTGCGCGCGGCGGCCAGCAGCTCCGGCCGCACGGCGACCTGCGCGTACTTCTCCTGCACCTCGTCCATCGTCGAGTCCAGCACGATGCGGCCGCGGTCGATGAACAGCAGGTCGGTCAGGATGTGCTCGATCTCCTCCACCTGGTGGGTGGTCACGAGGATCGTCCGCTGCTCGTCGAAATACTCGTTCAGCAGGGTCTCGTAGAACTGCTTGCGCATCAGGATGTCGAGGCCGAGCGTCGGCTCGTCGAGCACCAGCAGCTTCGCGTCAATCGCCATCACCAGCGCGAGGTGCAGCTGCGTGACCATGCCCTTCGACAGCTCCTTGACGCGGCTCGCCTTCTTGATGTCGCTGCGCGCCAGGAAGGCCTCGCAGACATCGCGGCGGAATTTCGGGTGCGTGGCCGCGACAAATTCGATCAGCTGGCGCACGCGGATCCAGCGCGGCAGCACTGCGACGTCGGCGATGAAGCAGACGTCCTGCATGAGCTGGTGGCGCTGGCGGTAGGGATCGAGGCCGAGGACGGTGAGCTCGCCGTCGAAGCGCGTCAGGCCGAGGAGCGCCTTCAGCGCGGTCGTCTTGCCGGCGCCGTTCGGGCCGATCAGGCCGACGATGCGGCCGGGGCCGACGCGGAAATTCACGTCATTCAGGGCGCGGGTCGTGCCGAACTGCTTGCCGAGCCCGCGCGCAACGATCAGGTCATCACTCACGCTCGTCTCCCTCGGCGGTGTCTTCTTCGCGCTTCAGGCTCGAGGCCGGCGCGGGTGGAATCTTGTCGAGGGCGTCCAGCAGTTCCTTGGGCTCGAAACCCAGGCGCTGGATCCGGCCCGCAATCTTGGGCCACTCTTCCTCGAGGAAATGCTGGCGTTCGTCCTTCAGCAGCGCGCGGCGCGCGCCTTCAGTGACGAACATGCCGCGTCCGCGGCGTTTCTCGACCAGCTGCTCGTCAACGAGCTGCTGGTAACCCTTCAGAACCGTCAGCGGATTCAACCGGTATTCGGCGGCGACGCTCCTGACCGACGGCAGCGGGTCGCCGTCGGTCAGCACGCCTTCCAGGATCATCGCCACCACGCGGTCGCGCAGTTGGCGGTAGATCGGCAGGCTGTCGTTCCAGTTGGTATCCATATTCAATTCATGTAAGTGAGCTAGCCCGCTACCAGACTACTTTAGCAGAGCACCTTCCGCGCTCACCTGCAGAGACGCATCCGGCTCACCGCCCTCGTCCGTCGCCGCGACCAGGTGCGCCACGCGCTTGGCCACGACCACGATCTCCGGCAGCTGGGTGGTCGCCGCGAAGCTCGAGCCCGTCTGCTCGCGCTTGGCGAGGACGATGACTTCCGGCAGGACGACCTGCGCGAGTTCCGCCTCGCCGATCAGGGTCAGTTCGCCGACCTCGACCGTGCCCCGGGGCGCCGCTGCGATGTGGGCCTGATCCATGACCAGGCCGCCGAACGCGACGATTGCGACTGCCGCCACCGCGCTGACCGCCTTCCGAGTGTTCTGTGTGACGTTCGTGAACATGACTTTCTCCTTCCTTTTGCCTCTTCGGTCCCTGCCCCTGTGGCCGGTCCCGATGTACTGATGTGCTCGTCTGGTGTTGTAGTTAACTATATCACCGACTCAAGCGCAAGGGGTTTCTGAGTCTTTTTCAGGTGGCCGGTCATTTCCAATAAAAACAATAGGTTATAGACGGACAAAATCGACAGGAGGGCGGCGCGGAGGGATTGCGTGCGCTCCGCGCGCCAGTTTTCGCGCAAGGAATGCGGGTCCGGAGGGCCGGCGGAACGCCGGCCGGGGTCAGCAGACGGCGCCGTCTCGCCTGAGCTGTGCCACTTCTTCGGGCGTGTAGCCGCCCTCCGCCAGGATCGCGTCGGTGTGCTGGCCGAAGACCGGCGCCGCCGACGGTGCGGGCCCCGGCGTGCGCGCGAACTTGATCGAGCGCGAGAGCCCGCGATAGCGCCCGACCAGCGGATGCTCGGTGGAGGTCACGAGCTCCTCCGCCAGCACCTGCGGGTTGTCGAACACGTCTTCGAGGTTTCGCACCGCGGCACAGGGCACGTCGTCGCCGAAGTGCGCTTCCCACTCGAGCGCGGTGCGCGCCCGGAGCGCCTCATGCAGCCGCGGCACGATCTCGGCCGCGTGCTCGGCGCGCTTGCGCACGCTGTCGTAGCGCTCGTCATGGCCGAGCTCCGGCAACCCGACCTTCTCGCAAAGCACGCGCCAGAAGCGCGCCGTGTTTGCGGACACGTACAGGTGGCCCTCGCGCGCCGGATAGATCCCGGTGATGCCGCCCGAGCGGAAATCGCGGCCGATGTCGCGCGGCTCGCCCTCCGCCCAGATGAGCCGCGCGGACTGCATCGTCAGCGCGCTCTGCAGGAGCGACACGCCGACGTACTGCCCGAGGCCGCTCCGTTCGCGCTCGAACAGCGCCGCCGAAACGCCGGAGGCCACGAGCGCCGCCGCGTAGTAATCGACGACCGAGCCATAGACGATCTCCGGCGCGCCGCCGCGCTTGCCCTGCTGTGCGCACATGCCGGTCATGGCCTGGAGCACCTGGTCGTAGCCCGCCTTGTCGCGCAGCGGCCCGTTCTCGCCGTAGCCGCTGACGGCGCAATAGATCAGGCGCGGATTGACCGCGCTCAACTGCTCGTACGCGATGCCGAGCCGCTGCGGGATGCGCGGCCGGAAGTTGTGCACCAGCACGTCCGCGCCCTGGACCAGGCGCAGCAGCACCGACAGTCCGGCAGCCGACTTGAGGTCGAGCGCGAGCCCGAGCTTGCTGCGGTTGACGCCGATGAATGCGCGGCTCTCCGCCTGGAGGGTCGACGGATACTTGCGCAGGTTGTCGCCATCCGGCGGCTCGATCTTGATCACCTCCGCGCCCTGGTCGGCGAGAAGTGTCGTGCCATAGGGCCCGGCGATATAGGCCGACAGGTCGAGCACGCGCACGCCCGCCAGGGGCCCGGGGGGGCCCGATCGCGGAGGCAGCCTGCGATCTGCCGGGGTCGTCATGGTGGCGGCGGGGTCTCGGCTGGGGTTTGCGCGCGGGAGCTACGCGAACGCCAGTCTGTCCGAGTCCGGACCGCGGAAGAAGCTGTGATGCCTATACTCAAACATCACTTTTTCTCACTTCACTGGCGCGAGCCGGAACCAGGTCAGGCGCCAGGCGCCGTCCCGGCGCCCGCCGGCGACATACCAGGGCTCGAGGTCGATGGCCGGCCTGCCGATGGCCTGCAAGCGTAGCCCCGCCGCATGACCGGGCCGTGACGGCGCCTCCCCGAGCGCATCGCCATCCGCCGGCAGCCGGATTGTCTCCTCAAGCCGGTAGCCGTCGACCAGTCCCGCGGCATAGACCAGCGGGCCGCGGGTCACGGCGGCGTACTCCGTGTGCAGCACTTCCTGGCGGACGGTCTCGCCGGATGGTCCGCGCGATTCCTGCACGTTGCGGTTCACGGCGCGGTGCAGCCGCGGCTGCATCGGAAGGCCGATCGCGATCTCGTCGTCCGCCTTCCAGCTCCGGTCGAGCGACAGGTAGCCGCCCGGTGCCGCGGGCGAATCGGCCGGCACGCCGTTGATGCGAACCTCCGCTCCGACGGCCCAGGATGGAATGCGCAGCCGCAGCGTAAAGCGCGCCGGCCGATCCGGCTGCACGCGGATGCGGACGTCGCCGTCGAACGGATAGCCCGTCGCCTGCTCGAGGCGGATCGAACCCGCGGCATCGCCTGCGAATGTCGCGCTGCCCGGCCCGTACAGGTTCACGGCAATCGCGCCGTCGGCCTGTTGCCGATACGCGATGCCCGGCAGCTCCTCGAGCGCCATCGCACCGCTCGATTTGCAGCAGCGCCACTCGGTCGTGTGCACGCGCTGGCCGTTCGGAATGCTGTAGTAGCACCAGTTCTCGCCGTCCGGCGCGAGCGCGCCCAGCAGGTCGTTGTAGGCGGAGCGCTCGATCTCCTCAGCGAATCCCGCGTCGCCGGTGATGTCGAGCAGTTCGCGGTTGAGCTGGATCCACGCGAGAGTCGAACAGGTCTCGACCAGACCGTCCGGGCTGAAAAAGCCCGCGGGATTGAAAATCTCGCGCGAGCGCTGGCCGACGCCGCCCCAGGGCCCGCCGCCGAGTGTCAGGTGATGCGCGCGGATATTGCCGTGCACGCGGCGCACCGCCGCGAGCAGCGCCGGATCGCCGATCGCGCGATGCAGTTTCGCGAGCGCGGTCAGCGTCCAGCAGAGCTGGTAGGACTTACCGGTGCCGATCTCGGAGGCATCCGCGGTGCCGCCGGCCGTCGAGAGCAGGCGCAGCTCCGCGCGCGCCTCCGCCTGCTGCAGGATCCGCTTCGCGAGCTCGAGATAGCGCGCTTCTCCCGTCGCGAAGTGGAGCTCGACCGCCGCATCGAGGAACACGGTCGCCGACAACCCATGATGATTGCCGAGCTCGGTGATGTCGATGCCACCGTCGGCGAGCGCGCGCCAGCAGAGATCACCGATCTTCTGCGCCGCATCGAACACGGCCGCGTCCGGAAAGTGCCGGTGCGCCTCGAGCAGGCCGAGGACCAGGTAGGCGTGTGTCCAGATGTCCCAGGTGCGAAGCGCCGGCGCACCGTCCCAGCTTCGCGCGCGCGGCGGCTGTCGCTGCGTGAAGCGACGGGAGGGCGCGTAGGTGCCTAGGTAACCATCCGTGCGCTGCAGGCCCGCGAGATGACGCGCGACGCGCTGCACGCGCGAGGCGAGCGCCGCGTCGCCGCTGCGGGCAGCCGCTCTCGCCGCGGCGACCAGCCACTTGCCCGCGTGTTCGCCGTACCAGTCGCCCTCCTCGTTCGTCTCGGCGTGCGCCGGGGCGAAGAGCGCGATGGCCGGGCTCGTCTCGTCCACGATAAAGTGCGACAGCCGCCCGCGGCGGCTCGCGTCCAGCGCCTCGCCCAGCAGTCCACCGAGCTGTACGCGGCCGCTCACTGCGGGTACCGCGCGCCGCGGCCTACGCGGCATCGACGACACAGCGGAAGCCGAGGCCGCCCGAGCGGTCTTTCGCGGGCGCCATCAGCAGGTACTTGCCGTGCTGGTCCAGCCGGTATGCCTGCGGGAAATACCAGTGCGAGGTCTGCGGCCGCCAGGCGCTGCCACCGCGCAGCGCCGCCGCCCGCGTGTGTTCATCCTCGAATTCGTCGGTCCACTGCCAGACGTTGCCGACCATGTCCACCACGCCGAACGGGCTCGCGCCTGCAAGGTGCGCATCCACGTCCGCGGGCGGCGGCATCTCGCGCGCCGTGCTCTGCGGCGGCACGCGCGCCGGCTCCCACTCATCGCCCCAGGGATACAGGCGGCCGTCCGAACCCTGCGCGGCGTACTGCCACTCCCATTCGTGCGGGAGCCGCTTGCCCGCCCAGGCGGCGTAGGCGCGGGCATCCTCGATCGACACCCAGGTGACCGGTTTCTTCTCCCAGCCCGGGCGCGGCGCGCCGTCCTTCCAGTCGCGCAGGAAATTGTGGCCGTCGGCCGGTCGATAGGAACTCGACTTCACGAAACGCTCGTAGTCCGCGTTCGTGACCGGGAAGCGGTCAATGTGAAAGGACTTCACCTGCATCCGGTGCCGGTGGCTGCGCCGCGCCGAGCGCTCCCACGGATACTGGAAATCCATGCCGCGCCAGGTGTAGCCCTCGATCTCGATGCCGCTGACGCGGAATTCGAACTCGCCGGCCGGGATCGTCACCATGCCGCCCGGCGTGGACTTCGCCGGCCGCGTCGCCGGGATCTCGACCATCCGCTGCTCGAGCGCCTCCCACTTGCCGGGCAGCGACGAGAGCGGCGTCGCGCTCAATTCGCGCATCCGGGAGAGGATGCCATCGAGCCCCTCGGCGGGGGCGCCGCGCGCGACGACGAGCAGCGCTCCGTAGCCGCGGGCCTCGAGCGGAAACGCGACGTGCGCGCGGTCGCCCTCGATGCGCGGCTCGAGCTTCGAGCCCTGCCACAGGTCGTAGTAGCTGTTGCCGTCGGCATGCGGCGCCACCAGCTGCTCGCCCGCGAGTTCGTATTCATTGCGATTGACGACGGTCCAGAGCGTGACGCCCGCCGACGGGAACGCGCTCGCGAACACGCCCTGCTGGAGCGTCGGCGCATAGGGATGCCAGTCGGGGCTCGTCGTCAACGGCGCGAAATGCCGCAGGAGCGTCGCGAGGCGCCTGAGCGTCTCGCCGTCGCGCTCGGTGAGCTCGTTCCAGATGCCCCAGACGTTCTCCCAGCTCACGTAGCCGATCGCGTTGAAGAACATGTACTGGAAATCGTCGCTGCGCTCGCGCGCCCAGCGGTTCTCGATGTTGATCAGGTGCCGGGGCTCGAGCCACTTCAGCTTGCTGACCGCGGGCACGACGCCCGCCGAGGCCTTGCCCCAGCTCTGGTTGTTCCACATCAGCAACTCGTCCGCCGACGGCAGCGTCTCCGGCTGGAAGGCGAGCGGATGGCCGATCGCGTCGGAGGCAAGGCGGAACGAGCGCGGCACGCCGTAGTAGGTGTCGCCGTTCACGCCGTCCGCGCCGACCGCAGCCGCGAGCCGCGCGACCGCCTCCGCGTCGGACATTCCCTCGGAGCGCGTGCCGTTGTCCCAGGGCATGGTCGGCAGGAACACGCGTACCCCGCGGCGATGGAAATCCGCGACCGCGCCCTTGAACCCCTCGATGCTGCCCGGCAGGTCGCCCCCGAGCGCGGTCTGGTTGCGGTCGTCGATGCCGATGTTCGGGTAGACGTACCAGATCAGCACGCTGTCGATGCCGCCGTAGCGCCGCTCGAGGTCGTCGAGATAGCGATCCACGGTGTAGCGGCCCGCGACCGGATCGTAGAAGTAGCGGTCCTCCACCATCATCTGCGTGTGCACGAAGTTGCGCTGGGTCCAGAGCAGGTCCGGGCGCGCGTACTCCGAGCCGTCGTAGCCCCGGCGCATCCGGGGCTCGCGCCGCCCGTCCTGCATGGCGGCGCGCCAGGCGGGCACGCTGCCGTTCACATCCACCATCCACTGGCCGATGTTCGCCATCGGCCACTCGGGCGTCTTGCCCGGTGTCGGCAGGTGCGCGCCGATCGTGTGCGGCGTGGCGTAATCGCCCGGCGTGTTTTTCTGGTTCATCGGGCGGCGGCGCTCCTGCGGTGGCTCTGCAAGAAGGAATCGATCTCGGCCCGCGTCGGGATGGAGGACTGCGCGCCCGGCTTCAGGCAGGTCAGCGCGCCCGCGGCATTGGCGCGGCGCAGGGCCTCTGCGAGCGGCAGCCCCTGGCTCAGGCTCGCGACCAGCACGCCGCAGAACGCGTCGCCGGCGGCGGTCGTGTCCACCGGCATCACGACGAAGGCGTCCTCCATGACCAGCCGGCTTCCGGTCCGCGCGCAGCAGCCGCGGTCGCCGAGCGTCACGACGACGCAGGGCACGTTCACGCGCTCGAGGCATTCCTCGGTGCTGCCGGCGTGGCCCGAGACCGCGGCGAGTTCGCCCATGTTGACGACCAGGATGTCGAGCAGCGCGAGCAGCTCCGCCGGCAGCACGCGCGCCGGCGCCGCGTTCAGCACGACCTTCACGCCGCGCGCCTTCGCGGCTCTCGCATAGGCGATTACGGCCTCGATCGGTATCTCGAGCTGCATCAGCAGGTGCGTGACGCCGTCGAGCGGTGGCAGGTGCGAGGCGTCGAGCGCGCCGTTCGCACCCGGCGCGACTGCGATCGCGTTCTCCGCGTCGTCCGAGACACAGATGAAAGCCGTGCCGGTCGGCGTGCCGGCGACGCGCAGGACATGCAGCCGGACGCCGGCGTCCTTCAGCGATTCCTCGATCGGAAGCGCGAACGCGTCCGCTCCGAGCGCGAGCAGCATTGCGGTCGGGCTGCCGCCGGCGCGCGCGCAGGCGATCGCCTGGTTCGCGCCCTTGCCGCCGGGAAAAGTCCGGAAGTCGCGGCCGAGCACCGTTTCGCCAGGCGCCGGGATGTGCGGGGCGCGCACGACGAAATCCAGATTGGCGGAACCCGCGACGAGGATCATGGCGTGGCCGGAGCTGCGTACGACTGGTAAGCCAGATTGTAGAACGCCGTGCCGGGCTTCGGCGGATCGCGCGGCAGTCCCTGCGGCAGGTGCTGCATCAGCAGGATCGCGATCAGGCCCGTCGCCGGATCGACGAAGTACCAGGTGGAGGCGGCACCGGGCCAGCCGTAGAGCCCGACCGAACCCGCGAGGCCGCGGCGCGCCGGATCGGTCACGACCTCGCCGCCGAGTCCGAATCCGGCGCCCGGGCGGAATTCGGCTGCCGGCGGATCGAGCCGCGGCAGCTGGTTCGTCATCATCTCCTGGATGCTCGCGCGCCCGAGGATGCGCACGCCATCCCGCGTGCCGCCGTCCCGCAGCATCTGTGCAAATCGCCACCAGTCGCGGGCCGTCGAATAGAGCCCGCCGGCCGCGCTCGGATAGCGCTGGATGGATTCACCCGGCGCGCCGTGGGCGTACTCGGGCGCGACGATGAGCCGGCCTTCGGCGTCCGTCGAGGTCATCGCGGCGACGCGCCCGCTCGCGGACGGCGGCACCGTGAAGCCGGTGTCCTTCATGCCGAGCGGCGCGAAGATCCGCTCCTCGAGGTAGCGGTCGAACGGCAGGCCCGAGGCGACCTCGACCAGCCGGCCGAGCACATTGGTGTTGACGCCGTCGTAGCGGTAGCGCCTGCCGGGATCGAGCGCGAGCGGCACGGCAGCGAGGCGGCAGACGTAGTCCGCGAGATCCGCCGCGTCGTCCAGCGCCGCGCGCTGCAGCAGGTCTTCGGCGGCGGGCGCGTCGCCCCCGCCGACGGCGAGGCCCGAGGCGTGAATCAGCAGGTGGCGGATCGTGAGCGGCCGCGCGGGTTCGCGAAGCTGCGGCGCATCGGCCGTGCCGCCGGCAAAGACGCGAAGACCCGCGAGTTCCGGCAGGTGCCGCGCGATCGGATCATCCAGGGCGAACGCACCTTGCTCGGCAAGCTGCAACACGGCAACCGTCGCCGCGGTCTTGGTCATCGAATAGATGCGGAAGATCGTCGCGGAGTCCATCGGCGCGGTCCGCGCGAAGTCGCGATGGCCGATCGCGAACTCGTCCACGATGCGACCCTGGCGCGCGACGAGCGCCACCGCGCCGAGATACTCGCCCGAGTCGATGCGTCGCCCGATGTCGCGTTGCAGGGCGCTGCCGCCACCCTGGCACGAGGCCAGGCAGAGAGCAGCGAGCAGCACACCGGTCCGCGTCATGCGAAACAGTGTGCGCCCGGCGGCGTCGGTGCGCCGTTCAGAAGTTCATGGTGTAGGTCAGGGACGCCACGCGCCCGCGACCTGACCAGAAGTTGCGGAATCCGACCACCTGCGACCAGCTCAGGACGTAGAACTCGTCGAGCACGTTCTCGATGCCGAGCGTCGCGACGCCCTTGCCGATCTCGTGATTCACGCTGAGGTCCACGAGCGTGTAGCCATTGGTGTGCTCTTCGCCGGCCGCCCCTTCGTTCAGGTCGCGATCGAACAGCGTGGTCGAACCGAGTGTCACGTCGCCCCTGTCGGAGAATTCCCAGTTGACGTGCGCACCGAACTTGTCCGGGTTGATGTCGAGCACACCCATTTCCCGCGTCAGCGGGCCGGTGTCGGTGGTGCGCGTCTTGCCCTCGGTGTGCGAGTACAGCGCGCCGACCTTGACCGTGTCGGTGATCCGGTACTCGCCATAGAGTTCGTAGCCCTCGATCTCGACGGGGCGGCGCAGCAGCGTGAAGTCCTGCTCCGGCGGCACGACGCGAAGCGTGGACCCGAACTCGGACTCGGACATGTAGTAGGAACCGCCAAAGCTGCCTTTTGCACCGCGCCAGTTGAACCCGGCTTCGGTGTTGTCCGATACGACTGCCTGCAGGTCCAGGATGCCCGCGACGGTCTGCAGCGGATCATTCGGGCAGCCGTCCGGCTGGGTGCCGCCGAACGGCGGCCCGCCTTCGCCGGTATCGTTGTTGCACTGCTGGTTGCGCAGCGGAATGCCGACGTTCGGCAGCGTGAATCCCTTGCCGTATGCGCCGAATACCGAGAAACCCATCGGCAGGCGCCAGATGACGCCGAAGTTCGGCAGCGTCTCCTCGTAGGAGAGCGTTCCGCCCTGAACGGGCCGGCGGTCGCGCTGCCATACCGTCACGTAGTCGTCGACCTTGAGCTCGCCGTCCTCGTGGCGCACGCCCGCGGTCAGTGTGACCGGCCCGATGTCGTAGGACGCCTGCAGGAAGGGCGCGGTGCTCGTGTATTCCATCGGCGGCACCCAGGTGCGGTTCGTCAGCGCGAGGCGCTGCTGCACGACGTCCTCGACCAGGTCCACGCCGACATGCAGTTCGAGGCCCTCGACTTCGAACAGTGCCGGCCGGGTCCAGGAACTGCGCAGGCCCTTCTTCCGCGAGTGGATTTCCGACTGGTCGACCAGCGGCAGCCGCGATTCATCCACCGCGCCGCTCGGCAGGAAGAAGAAGTTGTTGTTGATCAGCGGATCCTGGCGGTCGAGCCCGTTCTCGGCGACGAATCGCATGTCCTGGTCTGCGTGATAGAAGTTCACCAACAGCGTGCCGCCGAACAGGTCATTGTGCGTGTACGACAGCGTCTGCTGCACGAAGTCGTTGAACTCCGTCTTCGAACCCAGCGGCTGGCCGCGGATCGACGTATTGGTCTCGCCGGTTGCGCGGTCACCGTCCACCAGGATGTAGTTGCCCTTGCCGGTGATGCTGAAGTTGCTGAACGAGGCCTGGAGGCGCTGGTTGTCGTCCGCGCCGAAGTTGTAGCCGACCTTCAGGAACAGGTTCTCGGCTTCCGAGTCGGCGACCGAGCCGCTGGTATTGAGCCCGATGCGCCGGCCGTTGCCGTCGTAGGTCATGCCGCGCTCGATCTTTGCGGCGGCCGCTATCAGGTCGAAGTTGTCGTCGCGATGCGCGACGTTGAACCCGATTTTCCAGCCCTCACTGTCGTCCTCGAACTGCGAGGTGTAGCGCGTCGTGAGGCGCATGTGCGTGCCGTCCTCGGTCGGAGACTCCGAGATGTAATTGATGATGCCGCCCGTCGCGCCGATGCCCTCGGACGCCGACGGGCCGTTGATGACCTCGATGCGCGCGATGACGCCGAGATCGGTGAAGGTGCCGTTCCGGGTGCCCTCGCGCAGCGGCGATCCCTGCGGCACGCCGTCGAATAGCCGAAGCGCGATGCGGCCGCGCAGGTTTTCGCCGGTGTTGCTCATCGCCTGGGAGGACTCCGCGTAACCCGGGATCGTGCGCGCGAGCACCGCGGTCGCGTCGCTCGTTAGCGCCTGCGTGTGCGCGAGTTCCTGCTCGCCGATAACGGTGATCGCGCCGGGAATCTTGTCCACCGCTTTCGGCACACGCGTGCCGGTGACGATGACTTCCGTCAGCTGCTCCTGGGCCGATGCGGGCATGGCCGCGGCCAGGAGCACGGCGCTGCAGGCCGCCGCGACGGTCGTGTGGAGGGTCGTCGAGTCTTTGCTGATGCGCATTGGGTGATCTCGTTGTGAGTCAGGCGGTTGCATGAGTGCACTCACGCAATTGGGCGACAGTCTGTGCGCTGCCCGGGAGAAACAAAATCACTCGCGGGTATATTCAGACACTACTTTTTCTTGCTTGTGATTGCGGCGGCTGCCCGCGCGTCCTCGACGAAGGCGGTGACGAGGCGGATGCGGATCGTCGAGCGGTTCCAGACAATGCCGATGCGGCGCGGCTTGATCGCGCGCGGGAGCGGGATGCGCACCAGCTTGAGCCCCTCGGGCCAGGGCCGCGCCCAGTCCGGCACCAGCGAGACCCCGAGACCCCGGTCCACCATCACGGCGATCGCGTTCAGGGCATTGAGCTCGCAGCGCTCGCGCGGCTTGATCCGGGCCATGCGCAGGTACTCGTCCACCTGGTGTCCGCCCCACTGGTTGCGGTCGTAGCGGATCAGCGGCTGGGTCGCGAGCAGCTCGTGCGGGTCGGACCCGGCCATGCTCTCCGGCGCGAGGACCACGAGCGGTTCCTCGCGCAGCAGCTCCCAGCCGCAGGTCTTGTGCAACGCAAAAGGCGCCTCGAGCACGATCGCCGCGTCGAGCTCGCCGCTCTCGACCGCCCGGTGCAGGTCCACCGAGTAGCCGGGCTTGATGAACACGCTGATCTGCGGGAAGCGCTCGACCGTGCGCATCAGGATGTCCGGCAGGATGCCCGTCAGCGCGGTCGTGCCGGCGCCGAGGCGCAGCTCGCCGGAGGTGCCGTCGTCGTTCGCGACCCCGCGGAGATCCGCGACGTCCCGCAGCATCGCCCGCGCGCGCTCGAGGATGCGCGTGCCCGCCTCGGTCACGCTGACCGTACGGCCGGCGCGCGCGATCAGCGGTGCGCCGAGCTGGCGCTCGAGCGTATGAATCTGCTGTGCGACCGCGGCCGGCGTGATGTTGAGGAGCCGCGCGGCGGCCGCCATCGAGCCGTTGTCGACGACGGTCACGAAGGTGTGCAGGAACAGCGTGTCCACGGCTCAGTCCTGTCGGTGGATCGTTAGGCCCGCGAGCGACTCGCGCGAGGGCGCCGGGAACATCCAGCTCGCGAGCCAGCCGACGATGATGCAGACCATGATCGAGATCGCGAGGTAGAAGTACGGGTGCACGAGGTCCATGAACCAGGCGATCGTCGTCAAGGTGATGCTGACGGCGACGCCGATCGCGACGCCCTGCCAGTTCGCGCGGCGCGTGAACATGCCGAGCGTGTAGGCGCCGGCGAAGCCGCCGCCGAGCAGGCCCGCGAGCTCGATCGAGATGTCGAACAGAGAGTGGATGTCGTAGCGCGACAGCAAGAGCGCCACGCCCATGCCGAGCAACCCGGTCACGACGGTCATCGCCTCGGCGAAGCGCACGCTGACCTTTGGGTTGGGCTTCTTCACGAGCTTCTCGTAGAAATCCACCGACGCGAGCGTCGCGACACTGTTCATGATGCTGGACAGCGTCGCCATCGCGGCCGCGAGGATGCCGGCGATGATGAGTCCCTTGACGCCGATCGGCAGCTCCGCCGCGATGAACAGCGGGAAGGTCGCGTCGATCGACAGCAACGGGTTCAGCCGGTCCGGGTTCGCCTTGTAGAAGGCGTAGAGCGCGGTGCCGACGAAGTAGAACATGAACCCGCCCGGGATCATCACCGCGGCGAAGGTCCACACCGCGCGGCCGGCGTCCTTGTCGGACTTCGTCGACAACACGCGCTGCATCAGCACCTGGTCCTTCGGGAACGTCAGCACGACGTCGAACAGCACCAGGAAGATGAAGCCCCACACCGTCGCCTTGGTCAGGTCGAAGCTGAAGTCGAGCAGCTTCATCTTGTCCTCGGCGGCGGCGATGGCGAACAGCTCGCCGCTGCCGCCGTCCAGCATCAGGATGATGAAGCCGATCGCGAAGGCGATGCCGCCCATCTTGACGATGAGCTGCACGAAATCGGTCCAGACCACCGCCTTCATGCCGCCGAGCGCCGTGTAGATCATGGTGAAGACGCCCATGATCAGGATGCTCCAGGTTACATCGATCCCGGTGATGGTCGCGATCGCGAGCGACGGCAGGAACAGGATCACGCTCATGCGGCTGCCGATCTGGACGGCCATGAACAGGCCGCTCGCGAGCGTGCGGATCACGGAATGAAAGCGCGTTTCCAGGTACGTGAACACCGACATCAGGTTGAGCCGGCGCAGCAGCGGCACGATCCAAACCGCGACGAACGTGAGCCCCACGACCGCCGTGAGGTTGTTCATCAGGTACTGCCAGTTGGTCTCGAACGCCTTCGCCGGGATCGCGATGTAGCTGATCGAGCTCGTGTTCGCCGCATAGAGGCTGATGCCCGCCGCCCAGAACGGGATGCTGCGGCCGCCGACGAAGAAGTCCGCGGTCGAGTTGCGCTTCTCGCGCAGGTAGAAATAGAGGCCCATGCCGAGCATCGAGACGAGGTAGACGATGATCAGGACCCAGTCGAGCCAGTGCAGCAGGTGCTTCGTCGACTGCACCTCGGCGAATCCGGTCTCGCCCGCATCGGTCACCCAGGCGAAGCCGTTCTTCCAGCCGGTGATCGCGCGGGCGCCCGCGGCACCCGGGACGTCGTAGGCCGCGAACGATCCCGTGATCGTGTGATAGCTCTGCCACTGCGGCCCGATCCGGTAGAAAACGTGGGCCTGGCCAATGTCGCGCGCAGCCTCGTTCTCGACGCTTCCGGGCAGTGTTGCGCGCTCGCTCCATCCCTCGCCGGCTTTCCAGCGCCACAGCCGGTCGCCGCCGCCTGCGGCGTCCTTCAGCGTGACGTAAAGGCCAAGGGTCTGCCCCACCATCGAGGTGATCTCGCCGCCGGTGCCGGGCCACGCGTCATGCGGGACCCATGTCGCATCGGCCAGCGACAGGTCGCGGGCAAAGAGCTTCGCTCCGCCGTCCATGCCGAAGCCCGCGACGTACACCGAATTGCCGAGCATCGCCGCTTTCACGCCGGCGAGCGGCTCCGGCGTTAGCGGAACTGACGATGACGACACGGCATCGCCCGCGAGCGTCAGCACCTCGATGGCCTTCAGCGCGCCGTCCGGCGAATGCGTGCCGAGCAGGACCGTGCGACTGTCGTCGCGCGCGACAGTATCGACACCGCGAGATGGCTGCCATCCGGCCGGCGTCCAGGCGCTCCGCGATTCGTCGTAGAGCCAGGCGGATTCGCCACGGAGTGCGAGCAGCCGGTCCTCGACCGTGAGGAGGCGCGTGATCGGCTCACCCGACGGCGGCGGCGCGAGCGCACCGCCCGCGATCGCGACCAGGTTGTCGGCGCGCGCGGGAAAAACCACCACGGCAAGCAGCAGGCAGAGGGCGGCGAAGTGCGCGGGCGTGCGGGGCAGCCGGATCATCGGCCGTGCATCGCGCCGGACCGGGCGAGGAGGTTCTCGGCGCGGCGGATCGCGGGCGCGTCGATCATCCGGCCGTCCATGAGAAAGACCGCGTTGCCGGCAGCGCTTGCGCTCCGCGCCGCCTCGACGATGCGTTCGGCCTCGGCGATCTCCTCGGCGCGCGGCGCGAACACCTCGTTCGCGAGCGCGACCTGGCTCGGGTGAATGCAGCTCTTGCCGGAGAAGCCGAGCCGCCGCGCCATCCCGGCTTCGCGCCGGAAACCGTCCGCGTCCTTCACGTCGGCGAATGCTCCGTCATACGCGTCGACACCCGCCTCGGCCGCGGCGAGGCGCACCGCGAACATCACCGCGTGCACGGCCGCGGCGTCCTGCCGGTCGATGCCCTGCGGCTCGAACAGGTCGAGGTAGCCGATCTGCAATCCCGCGACGCGTGGATGCGCCGCGGCAATCTTCGCGGCGCGGCGCAGTCCCGCCGGTGTCTCGATGTTGACGAGGAGCCCGATCGGCGTCGCGACGCCGTTAGCCGCCGCCGCGCGCTCGAGCGCCGCGGCCGCGGCGCGGACCTCGTCGGCCGAGCCGGGCTTCGGCAGGTTCACGAGTGCGAGGCCGGCCTGCGCGATCGCCGCGAGGTCGGCTGCGAAATGCGCGGAGTCCTGGGCATTGACGCGCACGACGATCGCCTTGGCGCTCGCGCGGGCCGCGGGCGAGAGCAGGAACGCACGCGCCTGTTCACGCGCCTCGCCCTTGCGGTCGGCCGGCACGGAATCCTCGAGGTCGATCGAGATCGCGTCGGCATCGGTGGCCAATGCCTTGGCGAACAGCTCCGGGCGCGACCCGGGAACGAACAGCTTGCTGCGCATGCGATGCGTGCGACTGTACATGATCCGCGCGGCTCAGAGCTTCTGGGCGTCACCGATGCGGAACACCGCGAGCGCGAGCGGCAGGCACAGCAGCCCGCCGCACCACATCAGGGTGGCCATGCCGGCCAGCGGCTCGAGCACGCCGAGCAGCGCCATCACGAGCATCGTCACGCCGGACTGGAACAGCTTCTGCACCGTGAACACGGCGTTCTCGCCCGGACCGGCGTCGGCAGAGGCCGCGATGCGGCTCGACCACAGCGACAGCGGCACCGAGCACAGGGCCTGGAGCGGAGCGAACAGCGCGTAGCCCGCGATCGCGACCGCGAGCGAGTCGGAGAAACCCATCGCGAATGCGCCGGCGCCACACCCGAGCCAGGCGATGCCGAGCGCGCGGCTCGGCCGCATCCGGTCCATGATCCAGCCGCTCGCGAGGAGCGCGAGCAGGTTGCCGATCGCGACCACGCTGCACAGCAGGCCGAACGCGATGTCGCCGAGGCTGAGTTCGTGCGTGAAGCGCAGCGCGAAGAAAGTGCCGACCGCGGCGACCGCGACGCCGAAGCCGCGCGTGATCGCGATGAACGAGAGGAGCGGCCGGGATGCGAAGCATCGCCGGTAGGTCTGGAGCGCCCCGGCGATGGAGGGCGACGCGCGCGATGCCGGTTCGGGCTCGGAAAAGAAGACGATCGCCAGGCCAGCGAGGCCCAGCACCGCGGCGGCGGCCACGAGCACCGGCGCGTACGTGCCCGAGATCCCGGCGGCCTGTGTCGCCGCGGCCGGCGCGACGATCGCGGCGCCCGCGCCCGCCGCGCGGTAGATCGCGTTCGCGAGTCCCTGGCGCCGCGAGGACACGCGCTGCGCGAGCGTGTTGAAGCTCACATAGATGATGCTCGAGAACGCGCCGAGGACGGCCATCAGCCAGAAAGTGCCCACGCCGGAGGCGAGGCCCGCGAGCGCGAGCCCGGCGCCCGCGAGCGCGACGACGCTCATCCAGCGCGCGCCCAGGCGCTCGGCCAGGATGCCGAGCGCGAGCACGCTGATGAAACCGCCGAACTCGCCGGCCGAGCGCAGCCAGGCCCACTCGTCGTTGTCGAGGCCGAGCTCGCGCGTCACCCACAGTGGGCCGATGACCCGGAAGCCCGACTCGACCAGGATGAACAGCGCCGTGCTCGCCGCGAGCACCGCCATGCGCCGGCTCCCCGGCGTGCCACCCAGGAATGCGGACTCCCCCATGGGACGGACATTGGCACGATCGCCGATCCCCTGGCTGCAGCCGGGCAGAAAGTCTTGTTTAATCAATAGGTTGTGCGGGTGTACGCCCGGAGTCTAACGCCTTGGCGCGGCCCGCGGCGTTCAACCGGTGACGGCCGTTCGTTCCGGCGTAAAGTGCCGGCGATGGGGGAGCTGGATGCCGATGCGCAATTGATGCTGCGTTATGCCGCAGGCGATGCGCACGCATTCGACTCGCTGTACGAGCGCAACCGCGCGGGCCTCTGGCGATTCATCCGACGGCTCGTGGGTGATCCGGCCGCGACGGACGACGTGTTCCAGGAGTGCTGGTCGCGCGTGATCGGCAGCCGCGAGCGTTACCAGCCGACCGCGCGCTTCACGACCTGGCTGTACCGGATCGCGCACAACTGCTGCATGGATCACTGGCGGAAGAGCGGCCGGCGCGGCGCGCATGAGACGGCGGACGAGGATGCGGTCGCCGCGGCGGCCGACCTGCCGGCCGTCGAGCCGCCGGCGATCGCCGCCGCCGACGAAGCAGGCCGCCGACTGGCCGCCGCGCTCGAGCGGCTGCCGGAGGAACAGCGCGTCGCATTCCTTCTATATGTAGAGGGCGGGCTGTCGGTGGCGGAGATCGCGGAACAGACCGGCGCCGGGGCCGAGACCGCGAAGAGCCGGCTGCGCTACGCGGTCGCGCGATTGAAAGAGACACTCGGCGCGGATGCGCCGGCGGACTGAGGACATGGCAGACGAAAACGACACACCGGTCGATCGCGACGCCTGGCGCGGCCTCCTGGCACGCGGCCGCGACAAGCCGTCCGAGCTGACGGACGCCCGCATCCGCGCTGCGGCGCGGCGCGCGGTTCCGCCCCGCTCCGCGCGCTGGTGGCTGCCCGCCTCGCTCGCCGCGTCGATGCTCCTCGCCGTGCTGGTCGTGCAGTGGCAGTACGAAGCGCGCGGACCGGCTGCCGTCCTGCTGGAGTCGGACGTCGCGGCGCCAGCGGTGGAATCGGCGCCCGCCGCAGATGCGGCCCTTGAGCGTCTGGATCAACCGGCGCCGATGCTCGAGAGTCGCGAGGCCCCGCGCGCAGACGCGCAGCGCAAGAGCGAAATTGAGTTCTACGATCTCGACATGGCACCGAAGCCATTGCCGCCCGCGGAAGTTCCGCCGGCCGTGCCGCCCCCGCTCATTGACCTGCCGATGCAGGATTCGCGCTCCGCGGACGCAGTGGCTCCCAATTCGGCGCCCGCGCCGGCGGCATCCGCTCCTGCGGCGCGCGCGGCGGAGCGCGAGGAAGACGTGTCGGAAATCGTTGTGACCGGCAGCCGCCGCCGGGAGGCCGAGCTGGAATCGACCACGCCGGTCACCCAGGTCACGGGGCAGGATGTCGGCGGCGCTGCCCTCGGCAACCTGCAGAAATCCCGCGAGGCCGTGCGCCCACCCGAGGAGTGGTACGCCGAGATCGAAAAGCTGCGCGCCGCGGGCAAGACGAGAGAGGCCAAGCGCGAACTCGAGAAGCTTGAAGCCGCCTATCCGGGCTGGCTCGAAAAGAACCACCCACCGCAGTGATCAGTGCCGCGCCTCGCGGCGCACCGAGCCGGGACCCACCTTGCGGATGCGCTTGAAGGTCCGGCGAAACGCCGCCTCGGTCTGGAAGCCGAGCGTCTCGGCCACGCGCGCGACGGACTGGCGCGGGTCGAGCAGCAGTTCATCGGCGAGGTTCATGCGCCACTCGGCGAGGTAGTGCATCGGCGTCGTGTCGAGGCACTCGCTGAAGCGCCGCGTGAAGTGGCTTCGGCTCATGCCGGCGATCGCGGCGAGCGACTCGACGTCCCAGTCGCGTCCCGGTTCCGCATGGAGCGCCGACAGCGCCTGGCCGAGCTGCGGGTCGGCGAGCGCGCGCAAGAGCCCGCGGTCGTGGCCGAGGCGCATGTGATGGCGCAGCACCTCGATGAAGAGCGCCTCCGCGAGCCGCTCCATCACCGACTCGAATCCCGGCGTCTCGGCGTCGTGCTCCGACAGCATGTGGCGCGCGAGCGCGATCAGCTCCGCCGAGGCCTGGTCCCGCCGGCAGTGCATGACACTCATCTCCGGCAGCGAGCTCAGCACCAGGTTGTGCGCGCCGGACTCGAACTCGACGACGCAGCAAATCACGGTCGTGACCGGTTCGTCCTTGTTCCGCGGCTGGCGGCCGAGCGAGACGCGCTGTTTCCGCTCCGCGGAGCAGCTGAACTGGTGCCACTGCGGGCGGTGAAAGAAGAGCAGGTCGTCCTCGCGCAGCAACAGCGGCTCGTCGCGCGAACTGCAGTGCAGCCACAGCTCGCCGCGGCCCACGAGATGGAATGTCGCCTTGTTGCGTTCCCCGGAATCGAGCGCCCACTGGCCGCAGTAATCGCCCCGCGACATCAGGCGGACCCGGAGCCGCAGGGTCCGGAGGATGCTCGTCAGCACGTCCCGCGTGAGCGTTTTCGTCATGAAACAGGGAGTCCCGGGGGCGGCGCCCGGCCGCCCGAGGGCGTAGCTTGCCCCCCATACTGATGGGGTTTCAACCAGCAACCAGGAGAGGGCCATGCCGAAGTACGTGATCGAACGCGAGATTCCGGGCGCCGGCCAGCTGACGGCGGAGCAGCTTCGCGGCATTTCCCAGAAATCCTGCGCCGTGCTCGGCGAACTCGGGACCAAGGTCCAGTGGCAGCACAGTTATGTCACCGGCGACCGCATCTACTGCGTCTACATCGCCGAGAACGAGGACCTGCTCCGAGAACACGCAAAGCGCGGCGGCTTTCCCGCCAACCGCATCTCCCAGGTCGTCCGGATGATCGACCCCACGACCGCCGAAGCCTGATTCCGATGCCTGCAAGGGAGACCACCATGAAGAACCAACTTGTCCTGGCGTCCGCGCTGTCGCTCGTGGCGGTCGCGGCCATTGCCGGATCCGACGACTCGCAGCGGCGCTACGGTCCCGACACGCTGGTCGGAACGGTGCGACAGGCGACCGCTGTGTACCGGGACGTGACCGAGGCGCATTCCGCGGGCTACGGCCTGTTCCACGGCTGTGTCAGCGGACCGCAGGACGGCGCGATGGGTGTGCACCTCGTCAACGGCGACCTGGTCGGCGACGGCCAGCTCGATGCGACGCGTCCCGAGGCGCTGCTGTACGAGGAGAAGAACGGCCAGATGCGTCTCGTCGCAGTCGAGTTCGTCGTGATCGCCGAGGCCTGGCACGCGGCCCACGAAGGACCGCCGGTGCTGATGGGACAGCTCTTCAACTACGTCGGCAGCCCGAATCGCTACGGCATCGCCGCGTTCTACGAGCTGCACGTCTGGGCCTGGAAACAGAATCCGAGCGGCCTGTTCGCGGACTGGAACCCGACCGTGTCCTGCGGCGAGTTCACCGGCGGCGCGGGCATGCCGGCCGGCCACCACTGAGACCAACCTCGGCGCCCGGCCTCCCGAGGGGCGCCGGGCGTCACTCCTGCTTCAGCCGGCGCAGTCCTTCCGCGAGCTCGCGCCGCTGTTCCGGATCCAGCGTCGGGAACTGCGGGTCGAGGTCCTTCAGTGTCTCGACCATGATCCGCGCGACAGCAACGCGCATGTACGCCTTGTCGTCCGCCGGTATCGCATACCACGGCGCCCACTCGCGCGAGGTCTCGCGCAGCACCGATTCGTAGGCTTCCTGGAAATCGTCCCAACGCTTGCGGTCGTCCAGGTCGCCGAGCTGGAACTTCCAGTTCTTGTCGGGCTCCTCGATGCGGCTGATCAGCCGCTGCTTCTGTTCCTTGCGCGAGACATTGAGCCAGAACTTGACGATCACCGTGCCGTTTCGCGACAGGTGCTGTTCGAAGCCGCGGATCGACTCGAAGCGCTCGTCCCAGATCCGTTTCGAGTTCACGTCCGGCAGGCGCTGCGCGGCGAGGAACTCCGGATGAACGCGCACGACCAGCACTTCCTCGTAGTGGCTGCGGTTGAAGATGCCGATCTTGCCGCGCTCAGGCAGCCGCTGTCCGACGCGCGCCAGGAAATCGTGGCGCAGCTCGAGCTCGCTCGGGCGACCGAAGGCGTGCACGCGAAAGCCGGCGGGATTGACGCCCGAGAACACCTTGCGGATCGTGCTGTCCTTGCCCGCGGCATCGAGCGCCTGGAACACGGCGAGCACGGCGAACCGCTCATCCGCGAACAGCCGATGCTGCAGCTTGTCGAGCCGGTCCACCAGATCGGCGAGTTCCGACTCGAGCTCCTTCTTCGACGGCGTCCCGTCCGGCGGGTCGCAGGAAAAATCGCGAATTGAGAACTTGCCGTCGAACGGCACGCGGTGGCGCTTCAGGTCATCGGGCTTCGAGGTCACGCCTTCGCTCCATCGAGGCGTACGAGCATCCACAATCCGGCGCCGAGCAGCGCGAACACCGAGCCGCTCGCCAGCGCCGCGAACCAGCCCGTGTGATCGATCATCAGTCCGACCACCGGCGCGAGGAATCCCGCGGCATTGCCACCGGTATTCATGGTGCCGTAGGCGGTCGCCGCATGCGGCCCGCCGGCATAGGTCGCCGCCGATGCGAATGCGCCTTCCGTGAACTGGTTGAAGCCGAAGCAGAGTGACAGGAACGCGACGGCGACGTAGGGATTCACGGCCTGGATGCCGAACAGCAGGAAGACTGCGACCAGCACGAGGCCGGCCATCGCCGGCAAGCGGCACCCCCACCGCCCGCCGAACCGGCGGCACAGCGCGTCGCAGACGAGCCCCCCGCCGGCCGCAAAGGCGGCGCCGACGATGAACGGCAGCGCGTAGAGGAAGCCGCTCTCGAGCAGCGAGAAGCCACGCTCCTCGACCAGGTAGGTGAACAGCCACTGCGCGAACATGTAGAACACGACGTTCATGCAGAAGTAGCTAGCCGCGAGCAGCAGCACGTCGCGACGCGTCAGCACTTCGCGCCAGCTCCCCGGCGGCGGCGCCTCCGTCATCGCGGGGTCGCGGTCGCGGTCGATCAGCGCGAGCTCCTCGCGCGTCATCGCGCAATGCTCCGCGGGCGTATTACGGCCGTACCAGTACCACCAGGCCGCGACCAGCAGGCCGAGCGGCGCGAGCGCGTAGAACGACGTGCGCCAGCCGAAATGGTAGATCAGGATCGTGACCACGGGTCCGATCGCCGCCTGCCCGAGCGACAGCCCGACCGAGGTCATGGCGTTCGGGAACGCCCAGCCGCCGACCGGAAACCAGTGGGCAATCGTTCCGACGGAGATCGGATACATCGGCGCATTCGCCGCGCCCATCAGGAACCGCACGGTGATCAGCGCAATCATGGCACCGGTCGCGGAGGCGGCCGTCAGCGCCGGCGCGAATCCCGTCAGGAGGGTCAGCACGCCCCAGCTGACCGCGATCAGCGTTAGCGCGCGGCGGTAGCCGATTGACTCGCCGAGTACGCCGCCCGGGATCTGCAGTAGCGTGTAGCTGACGTTGAAGCTCCAGAAGATCCAGCCGATCTCCGTATTGGTGAAGCCGAACTCCTCGCTGATGCTTGGCATCGCGACCGAGATGTTGTTGCGCAGCAGGTAATTGACGAAGCTGACGACGATCAGCACCGTCAAGATGCGGTAGCGGGCCGGCATCAGGCGCAGGTTCATGCGCGCAGCCTGCGATCGCGCTTCAGGTCGCCGAGGATGCGGTGCGCCGCGTTGAAACCCGGCGCGCCGGTGACGCCGCCGCCCGGATGCGTGCCGGCGCCGCAGAGGTACAGCGCGCGGATCGGCGTCGCATAGCGCGCATGGCCCGGCAGCGGCCGCATGAAGAAGAGCTGGTCCGGCCTGAGGTCGCCGTGAAAGATGTTGCCCTCGGTGATGCCGAAGACATTCTCCAGGTCGAGCGGCGTGTAGAGCCTGGCCGCGACCAACGAGCGCTCGACCGCCGGCACGAAGCGCGCGATCTGTTTCAGGAGCTGGCGCTGCAGGCGCTCGCGCTCGAGGCTCCACTCGGACCCCGCGAGGCGATACGGCAGGTACTGCACGAAGCAGGTCATCACGTGCCGGTTCTTCGTCACGAGTGTCGGGTCGAGGAGCGAGGGCACCAGGCAGTCGATCCAGAGTTCGTCCGCGATGCGCCCGCGGCGCGCCTCGCCATAGGCGTGCTGCGCACCATCCAGCCAGGGCACGAGCGTGAACTGCGCGCGCTGCAGCGCATCCGCCGCCGGATCGCCGCCCTCGAGCTTCGGTTCTTCCGACAGCACGAGGTTGAGCTTTCCGCAGGGCCCGTCCATCTTGATGCCGCGGATCGCGGCGAGGAAATCCGGCGCGAGCGCCGATGCCGGCACCAGCGACTGAAAGGTGCGCCGCGGATCGGCATTCGACACGACGAGCGCCGCGTCGATCTCACTGCCGTCCTCCAGCACGACACCATCCGCGCGACCGTCCCGGATGCGGACCTGCGCGACCGGCGATGCAGTCCGGAGTTCGACTCCCACCGATGCGCAGGCCGCCGCCATCGCCTGCGTGATCGCGCCCATCCCGCCCATCACGTGTCCGACGAAACCCTGCTTCGCCTCCGCGCCGCCGCCCAGCAGGTGGAACAGCAGGCCGAACAGCGTGCCCGGGTCGTAGGGGCCGCCGTGCTTGCCATAGAGGCTGTTCGAGAGCACGAGCGACTTCAGGTGCGGCGAGTCGATCCGGCGGTCGAGGAACTCGCCGAGGCTGCCGGTCGCGAAGCCGATCAGGTCCGACACCTCGCGCCCGCGCAGGCCACGGAATTTCAGGCCGAAGCGCAGCAGTTCGGAGAAGCCGGCGAAGCCGCTCTTCCCGAGGTCGGGCGGCGCCTGCATGAACAGCGGCTCGAGGTGGCGCGCGAGGCCTGCGAGCCCGTGCTCGAGCGCGAGGAAGCGCTCGCAGTCCGCGGGCGCGAAGTCCTGCAGCAGCGCGCGCATGCGCGCGGAATCGCCCCACCACGGCAGCACGACGCCATCCGGCGTCACCGCCTGCACGGTCGGGTTCGCCGCGATCATCTTCAGTCCGTGAGCGGCGAGGCCGAGGTCGCGGATGATCTCGGGCCGCAGCATGCTCGCCATGTAGGAGGCGGTCGAGACGCGGCAGCCGGGCGCCTCCTTCGAATCGATCTCCTCGGTGACGCAGCAGCCACCGAGCACGTCGCGGCGCTCAAGCACGACCGTCTTCAGTCCCGCGCGCGCGAGATAGAACGCCGCCACCAGGCCGTTGTGACCGCCGCCGACGATGGCGACGTCATACTGACCCGCGCTCACTTGATTGCGTTCAGGTCGCCGAGGTGCGTTTCGAGATAGCGACGGATGTCCATGCTCGGGTCTTCCATCGGCGCGTAGAAGGCGCCGCGGAAGCCGCGCGATCGCATGCCCGCCTGTACGCCCTCGCAGATGCCCCAGTCCTGGCGGTTGACGATGTCCCAGAAGTCCACGACGTCCGCGGGATCGAAGTCCGGCTTCGCGACCTCCGACTCGTGGAACAGGAACTCGCAGGCAATGCGCGTGCGGTCCGGTCCCATCGGCCAGAGCGTGAAAGCGGCGATGTGCTCGGCCGCCGCCGACAGCAGCAGGTTTGGGTAGACGATCTCGCCCTTGTGGTGCGTCCGCTCGGATTCCGAGAGCCCGGGAAACGGCGCGCGCGTCGAGGTGCCGGAGGCCGTGAAAGTCCAGGCGCCCGCGCGATGCGGGATGCCGTCCTCCCAGGCGAGCCCCGCGCCGCCCAGCTCGCGAAACGCCGGCACGAGTTCGCAGAGCTCCGGATGCACGGGCCCACAGTGATAGCACTCGTTGTAGTTCTCCATCAGCACTTTCCAGTTCGCGGCTACGTCGTAGACGAGCTGCGCGCCGCGGCGCATGTCCGCGAACGGATAGCGCCCGAGCATGCGCTTGACCTTCGCGAGCTGGTCTTCGAACGGCGGCGGCGCCTCGCGCGACAGGTTCAGGAAGATGAATCCTCCCCAGGTTTCGAGCGCGACCGGCACGAGCGAGAACTTGTCCTTCGGGCAGGCGGCGACGAACTGCACGAAGGGCGCGGCGCGCAGGCTACCGTCGAGGTTGTAGGTCCAGGCGTGATACGGGCAGACGATGGCGCCGTTCGCGCGGCCGGAATTGCGTGCCTTGGGCGCGCCGGCATCCGGCAGCGGCTGCTCGCGGACGAGCTGACTGCCGCGATGGCGGCACACGTTATAGAAGGCGGCAAGCGCGTCATCGCGGCCGCGCACCACGATCACGCTCTCGCCCGCGACCGCGACCACGAGCACGTCGCCGCGCGCCGGCAGCTGCTCGGTGCGGCCGACGGCGAACCACTGCCGATGGAAGATCCGCGCGGCCTCGGTCGCGAACACGGAATCGCTCGCATAGAAATGCGGCGCGAGCGCCGGCTTCATCTCCGAGGACCGGACGGTATGCCCTTCGGTGCTCATCTCCCCCTCACGTCTCAGATCGCCGGGCCCGGGCGGATCGGCGAACCATCGAAGAACCGCCCGAGGCGGAACGCCGACACGGCGGCCTGGTCCGCCCGGCCCGTGGCCAGGTCGGCGACCAGTCTACCGGCGCCGGGGCCAATGCCGAAGCCGTGACCGCTGAAGCCGGTCGCGATGACCAGGCCCGCGATGTCCGGAACCTCCGAGATGATCGGCAGCACGTCGGGCGACGCCTCGATCATGCCGCCCCAGGTCTCGACGAACGGCGCATCGCCGATGCCCGGATGCCAGCGCTTCAGATGCTCCCGCATCTGGGCGAGGACGCGCGCCTCGGGCTTCGGGTCGAGCACGCGCTCGCGCTCGAACGGCGAGACGGCATCGAGCGGCCAGCGCGAGGGGGTCGCGAGCGCGCGGAAAAAATCGTGGCCGAAGCCGAGACGCAGCGAGTCGTGCCCCTGCCGGAACGCCGGCAGGTACTTGAGCGCGTAGCGGAAGCTCGCGGGAACGATCGAGTGGAGCGAAGAGCCGCCGTGCGCGACCGTGTAGCCGCCGTCGGCGCGGCGGCGGATCGCAATCGCGGGCGACCACGCCTGGCCGTCCAGCAGCTGCGGCGCGGGCGCGGTTCTCGCGACCGTGCCGAGCACCGGCAGCTGCGGCACGTAGATTCCGAGCGAGCCGCAGAAGAGCCGCGTCCAGGCGCCGGCCGCACAGACGACGGCGTGCGCCGCGACCCGGCCGTGTTCGGTCACGACGGCCGAGACGCGCCCGCCTTCGGTCTCGAGTCCGCGCACGGCCGTGCGGCTGATGATCCGCGCCCCCGCGCGCACTGCAGCCCGCGCGATCGCCGGCGCCGCGCGGCCAGGCTCAGCGCGAGCGTCGCTTGGGGTATGGAGCGCGCCGGCCCAGCGACCGCCCGATCCCGGCCAGGCCTCCTCGAGCTGGCGGCCGGCGAGCAGGCGCGTGTCGAGCCCGTGCTCGCGGGCGACGGACAGCCACTCCGCGAGGCCCGCGAGTTCGTCCTCATCCTCGGCCAGATAGAAGGTGCCGCCCTGGCGAAAGCCAATGTCCTCGCCGAGTTCCGCCGGCAGCGCCTGCCAGAGCCGGAGGCTCTGCATCATCAGCGGCAGCTCGACCGGCGAGCGGCCCTGCTGGCGCACCCAGCCCCAGTTGCGGCTCGACTGCTCGCCGGCGATGCGGCCCTTCTCGAAGAGCGCGACCGGGACGCCGTTCTTCGCGAGGTAGTACGCAGTGGAACAGCCGACGATGCCGCCGCCGATGACCGCGACGTCGACCGCGGGCGGCAGGGAATTGCCCGCCGCATTCCAGGCGAATGCGTCGACGTCCGTGCCGAAAACCTGCGGTTCGCCGCTCATGGCCTGCCCACCGGAAAAGACGCATGCTAACGAAACCCGCCTCCGCAAGGTGAGTCCTTGTCCGCCTCCCGCGCCGCCTGGCTCGCGCTCGCGCTGATCGCCGCCGCGAACTTCGGCAACTTCTACGTCTACGATTCGATCGGTCCGGTCGCAGACCTGCTGGTCCGGCAGCGCGGCTTCAGCGACACCGAGCTCGGCTGGCTGAACGCGATCTACAGCCTGCCGAATATCGTGATCCTGCTGTTCGGCGGCCTGCTGGTGGATCGCCTGGGCGCAGCCCGCATGCTGGTCTGGACCGGCGCCATCTGCTTCGCCGGCGCGCTCCTGACCGCGCTCGGCACGGGGTTCCCGGGCATGGCGTCGGGCCGGTTCCTGTTCGGCGTCGGCGCCGAGACCTTCAACATCTGCACGATCGCCGCGATCGTGAAGCACTTCTCCGGCCGACACCTCGGCTTCGCGATCGCGCTCTCGATTGCGGTCGGTCGCGCAGGCGCCTTTGCGGTCGACCTGTCGCCGACCTGGATCGCGGGTGCCTATGCCGACGGCTGGCAGCCGCCGCTCCTGGTCGCGGCCGTCTTCGCGGCGCTCTCGCTCGCCGCAGCCATCGCGTACTGGCGGCTCGACCGCGACCGCGGCAGAGCGCCTGCGCCGGACGCGATCGCGCCCCGCGTGTCGTTCGGCGCCATCGGCGGATTTGGCCGGACGTACTGGAGCCTCGTCGGGCTGTGCGCGCTCTGGTACGCGGTGATCTTCGCGTTCCGCAGCACTTTCTCGATCAAGTATTTCCAGCACGTGCACGGCCTCGAGCTCGACGCCGCCGGCCAGATCAACGGCTACGTGTTCCTGGCGGCGCTCTTCGCCACTCCCGTGCTCGGCTGGCTTTCGGACCGCATCGGCCGGCACGCACAACTGCTCGCGTTCGGCGCGCTGCTGCTGCCGCTCGCGATCGCGGCGCTCGCGGCCCCGCAGGTCTCGCCGTGGATTGGAACCGTGCTGATCGGCGTGAGCTTCTCGCTCGTGCCCGCCGTGCTCTGGCCGCTGACCGCGCGGATCGTCCCCGAGTGGCGGCTCGGCACCGCGCTCGGCCTGATGTGGTCGATCCAGAGCGCCGCCATCGCCGGCGCAAACGTTGCGGCGGGCTGGCTGAACGACCGCTTCGGCGCGGGTGAACTGAACCCCGCGGGCTACGGGCCCATGATGACCTTCTTCCTCGTCGCCGCGACCGCGGGCTTCCTGCTTGCGCTGCTACAATTGCGGCCCCCCAGCCCACGGCCACCGCCGGAGTCCTGATGAAGCCAGCCGTCACCGTCACCATCACCGGCGCCGCAGGCCAGATCGGCTATGCCCTCGCCTTTCGTGTCGCCTCCGGGCAGATGCTCGGTGCCGACCAGCCGGTCAACCTGCACCTGCTCGAGATCACGCCGGCGCTGCCGTCGCTGACCGGCGTCGTGATGGAACTGTCGGACTGCGCCTTCCCGACGCTGAACCGGGTCGTCGCGACCGACGACGCGAAGGAGGCGTTCAAGGACTGCAACTACGCGATGCTGGTCGGCGCGCGCCCGCGCGGGCCCGGCATGGAGCGCAAGGACCTGCTGCTCGCGAATGCGCAGATCTTCTCGGCCCAGGGCAAGGCGCTCGACGCCGCCGCGCACCGCGATGTGCGCGTGCTGGTCGTCGGCAATCCGGCGAACACGAACTCGCTGATCGCCGCGTCGAACGCGCCCGGCATCGAGCGGCGTAATTTCACCGCGATGATGCGGCTCGACCACAACCGCGCGCTCGGCCAGCTCGCGGCCAAGACCGGCACGCACGTGAGCGCGATCCGGCGCATGACCGTCTGGGGCAATCACAGCGCGACGCAGTACCCGGACCTCTCGCACTGCACCGTCGGCGGCAAGCCGGCGAAGTCGCTGGTCGACACAAACTGGTATCGCGACGAGTTCATCCCGACCGTGCAGCAGCGCGGCGCCGCCGTGATCAAGGCGCGCGGGTCCTCGTCGGCGGCCTCGGCCGCCTCCGCCGCGATCGACCACATGCGCGACTGGGCAGAGGGCACGCCCGACGGCGACTGGGTCAGCATGGCGATCCCCGCCGACGGCAGCTACGGCATCGGCGAGGGCGTGATGTACTCATACCCGGTCACCTGCAAGGGCGGCCGCTATGCGATCGTGCAGGGACTCGCGGTAGATGAATTCAGCCGCACCCGCATGGACGCGACCCACAAGGAACTGCTCGAGGAACGCGAGGGCGTGAAGGATCTGCTATGAGCACGTATCTCAGGAAACGTCCAGGCTTGGCCGCCATCATTGCGTCTTTCGCCCTTGCGCTCGTCGCGTCCGCCGCCGTCGCGCAGGAGAAAACGCAGAAGCCGCCGATGCACGGCACGAAGTGGATGGCGATCACCGGCAAGCCGCTCGCGGCGACCGCGGGCGCGCGCATGTTCGAGCGCGGGGGCAATGCGGTGGACGCGGCCTGCGCGATGCTCGCCGCGACCTCGACGATGTGGGACGTGCTGTCCTGGGGCGGCGAGACGCAGGCACTCATCTATAACCCGGACACCGGGCGCATCATCGCGATCAACGGGCTGGGCGTCGCACCGTCCGGCGCGACCGTGGAGTTCTACCGCCGCAAGGAATTCAGGTATCCGCCCGAGGAAGGGCCGCTCTCCGCAGTGACGCCCGGCACGCCGGGCGCGCTCATCACCATGCTCGCCGAGTTCGGCAAGCTCTCGCTCGCGGAAGTGCTGGCGCCTTCGATCGAGCTCGCCGACGGCTACGCGATCGACGCCGAGACCGCGGATCGCATCGAGCTCGAGAAAGAGAAGCTGAAGCAGTGGCCGTACTCGCGGGCCGTGATGCTGCCGCACACGGGCGAGGCCCGCGAGGCGCCGAGCGCGGGCGAGATCTTCCGCCAGGCCGACCTTGCGGCGACGCTCCGCAAGCTCGTCGAAGCGGAAGCCGCCGCACTCGCCGCCGGCAAGTCGCGCAAGGAAGCGCTGCAGGCGGCCTACGACCGTTTCTACCGCGGCGACATCGCCGACGAGTTCGTGCGCGGCGCACAGGAACAGGGCGGGCTCGTGACCAAGCAGGACCTCGACCGCTGGCGCGTCGAGTTCGAGGAACCGGTGCACACGAGCTACCGCGGCATCGACGTCTACAAGCTCGACCGCTGGACGCAGGGTCCGGTGATGCTCCAGTCGCTCAACATCCTCGAGAACTTCGACCTCAAGGCGATGGGCTACAACAGCGGCGCCTACATTCATACGCTGTACCAGGCGATGAACCTCGCCTTCGCCGACCGTGACTTCTATTACGGCGACCCGTACTTCCCGCCCGACGAGCCGATCAAGGGTCTGCTGTCGAAGGAATACGCGAAGGAACGCGCCGCGCTCGTCAACACCGCGCAGAACGATGCGACCATCGGCCCCGGTGATCCGTATCCGCACCAGGGCGAGACGAACCCGTATCTCGACGTCCTGAAGAAACTCACAACTGCCACCCCGCCCGCCTTCGACGCCGGGCGCTTCGCCGCGGCGACCGATCCAGCCACGGGAACCTTCTACCGCGGCACGACCTCGGTCGTCGCCGCCGACAAGGACGGCTGGCTCGTTTCGATGACGCCGTCGGGCGGCTGGCTGCCAGCCGTGATCGCAGGCTCGACCGGCATCGGCATGAGCCAGCGCGCACAGATGTTCGTGACCGATCCCGCGGAGAATCCGTTCAACGTCATCGAGCCCGGCAAGCGGCCACGCGTGACGCTGACGCCCTCGCTCGCTTTCAAGGACGGCAAGCCCTGGCTCGCCTTCGCCGTGCAGGGCGGCGACACGCAGGACCAGAACCTGCTGCAGTTCTTCCTGAACGTGGCGGAGTTCGGCATGACGCCGCAGCAGGCAGGCAGTCGAGGCGCCGAACTTCATCAGCTACCAGATGCACGACTCGTTCGGCCTGCACGAGATCTTCCCGGGCCGGCTCGAACTCAACAATGCGATACCGGACTGGGTTAGAACCGATCTCAAGCGCCGCGGTTATGCGCTGCAATACCGCTCGCGCACCTCGGGTCCGATCAACGCGATCATGCTGGACCACGCGCACGGCACGTTTTGGGGCGGTTCGAGCAATCACGGCGAGGATTACGGCATCGCCTGGTAGGAAAGGGCGTAGCATCCCCCCACCCCCGCCCCGTGGCGGGTCCAATAAACAGTCTTAAAGGGAACATCATGAAATCGAAAGCAATCGGCCTTCTGGCCGCGGGCATGCTGCTGGCGTCCGCTTCTGCTGCCGCGCAGGAGCATTGGATCGAGGGACCGGTCTGGGAATGCAGCTCCTATCGCACCGAACCGGGACAGTTCGATACTTACCTGAACTGGATCCGCGCCCACGCCGAGGTCATCAACCTCGAAGCGAAGAAGCAGGGACTGATCATCGACTACAAGACCTTCATCCATACACCGGCCGATGAGAACGATTACGACGTGCTGTTCTGCACGCTGCATTCGAGCTTCGGCAAGGCGCTCGATTACAACAAGGGCGATGACGACAAGTTCGACGCGATCTCGGCGGCCCACTGGGCGACTGCCGACGAGGACAAGCAGACGGAGTTGAACGCTCCGCGGCTCAAGATGCGCACCTACACCGGCACCGGCTATCACCGTGAAGTGACGCTGCGCGCGCCCGAATAAAAAAGGGGACGCAACCCTTTTTCAGGAAAGCCGGCGTTCGCGCCGGCTTTTTTTGAGAGGGGACGCATCCCTTTGCCGACCGGTTCGTCGGTTGGCAGAAGCAAACAGCGGTAAAGGGATGCGTCCCCTCTTATTTCTGGCGCGCGTGGGCCTCGAGTGCCGCGAGGTCGATGCCGGTCGCGACCGCCGACTTCAGTTCCTCGACGCTCGCGGCTTTGCCTGCGACCTCGATCGCGAATCGCCCGCCGACGATCACGCCGTACTCGCCGATGCCGCTCGCGGCATCCCAGCGCTCGTGCACCATGCGCCCGTCCGCGCGATAGTCGCGCTCGTAGCCGCCGTCCCATTCGCGCTCCTGCTCGACGCCGGCCCAGGCGGCGAGCGCGAGCAGGCCCTTGGCCCCGCCGGTGTCGTTGAGTGAGAGCCGCAGACTCCGCGTGCCGTCGCCGTATTCCGCAACCGCTTCCGAGACCTCGAAGCCGATCGCCGCATTGCGCTCGGCAGAGAGCGAGGTGCGCGGCAGGCTCGCGAGCG
>JANNHT010000133.1:0-4281 GCA_031404555.1 Gammaproteobacteria bacterium | reverse complement strand
CAGCTCGCCGGTCAGCTCGTCGAGCAGCCCGTCGAACAGTTCTTTCTCACGGGCAAGCGCGCGGTCTCGGGCCGAGAGCACCTTGTCCTCGAACTCCTTGAGCTCGGGCGTGATGTAGCGCTCGGCGTTCTTGACGGTCTGGCGGCGCTGGTAGTTCTCGGGCGCGCGGTCGGCGGCGCTCCTCGGCAGCTCGATGTAGTAGCCGTGCACGCGGTTGTAGCCGAACTTGAGCTGCGAGATGCCGGTGCGGCGGCGCTCGTTGACCTCGAGCTCGAGCAGATACTTGTCCGAATTGGTCGCGATCGAGCGTAGCGCATCGAGCACGGAGTCGTGTCCCTCGGCGAACACGCTGCCGTCCCGCAGGATCGGCGGCGGGTTCGCGACCAGCGCCTTTACGAGGTGCTTGTAGATCTCGGGCCGCGCCGCGAGGTCGGCGGTCGCGCCCTCGAGGAGCGGCGAGACGATGCCCGCGAGGACCTTCCGCAGCGACGGCAGCACGCCGAGCGTGTCGCGCAGCATCCCAAGATCGCGCGGGCGGGCGCTGCGAAGCGCCACGCGCGCGAGCACGCGTTCGACGTCGCCGACACTCTTGAGCAACGACTGGAGCCGCTCGTGCAGCCCGGAATCGATCAGCGCCGCAATCGCGTGGTAACGGGTGCGCAGCACCGCCGCGTCGCGGAGCGGCCGCCGCAGCCAGCGCCGCAATTCCCGCGCGCCCATCGCGGTCGTCGTGCGGTCGATGACGCCCGCGAGCGTGTGTTCGTCGCGCCCCGCAAGGCTCGAATCGAGTTCGAGATTCCGGCGCGTCGCCGCGTCCATCGCGAGCGTCTCGTCCCGCGACTCGCGGGTGAGCCGGACGACATGCGGCAGCGCGGCGCGCTGCGTGTCGCGCACGTACTGCAACAGCGCGCCCGCGGCGCCGAGCCCGAGCGTCAGGTCCTCGCAGCCGAAGCCCGCGAGATCCTGGGTGCCGAACTGACCGGTGAGCGCGAGCCTGGCGGCGGTCTGCTCGAAGTGCCAGGGCGGGCGTTCGACGTTTCGTGTCGCGACCTGGTACTGGACGCCCTCGGGCAGCAGCAACTCTGCCGGCCGCAGCCGCTCGATCTCGGCGGCCAGCGCCTCTCGTCCCGTGGCTTCGAGCACGCTGAAGCGGCCGCCCGCGAGCTCGATCCAGGCGATGCCGAAGCGATCGCCGTCGGCCGAAACGGCGGCCAGCAGGTTGTCGCGGCGCGCGTCGAGGAGCGCCTCGTCCGTCACCGTTCCGGGCGTGACGATCCGGACGACCGCGCGTTCGACTGGGCCCTTCGCCTTGCCGACCTCGCCGACCTGCTCGCAGATCGCGACCGGCTCGCCGAGCTTCACGAGCTTCACGAGATAGGTGTCGAGCCGGTCCACGGGAACGCCCGCCATCGGGATCACGGCGCCGGCCGATTCGCCGCGCTGGGTCAGCGTGATGTCGAGGAGCTTCGCGCCCCGGCGCGCATCGTCATAGAAGAGCTCGTAGAAATCGCCCATGCGATAGAACAGCAGCACCTTGGGGTGCTCGGCCTTGATACGCATGTACTGCTGCATCATCGGCGTGTGGCTGTCGAGGCCCTCGAACAGCGACTCGGTCGTGGGCTGGCGTTTCGATCCGGTCATTTCAGGCATTATGATTGCATACGCGGAAAGGACGGCACATGAGCATCGGATTTGTGACGGAACAGGGGATTGCGACGATCACGATCGATCGTCCGGACAAGAAAAATGCGATCACCGGCGCGATGTACGAGGCCATGGCTGCAAGCCTGCGCCAGGCCGGCGAAGACCGCAGCGTCCGTGCCGTGATCTTCACGGGTGCGGGGACCGCCTTCACCGCCGGTAACGACCTCAAGGATTTCTCGGACCCGCGCTTCGCCCAGACGGATTCACCGGTGCTGACCTTCATGCAGTCGCTCGCGTCCTTCGACAAGCCCGTGATCGCCGCGGTCAACGGGCTCGCGGTCGGCATCGGCGTGACGATGCTGCTGCACTGCGATCTCGTCTACGTGTCGGAGACTGCGACCTTCTCGATGCCCTTCGTGAACCTCGGGCTGGTGCCGGAGTTCGCCTCGACGCTGCTGTTGCCCGCTTACGCCGGGCGCGTGCGCGCGGCCGAAAAGCTGCTGCTCGGCAAGCCCTTCCTCGCGGCCGAGGCGGTCGTGATGGGCATCGCAAACGCGGTGCTGCCGGCGGCGGAGCTGATGCCGCACGCGAAGAAAGTCGCGAGCGGCTTCCTGGCGCTGCCGCCGGGCGCGGTGCGGGACACCAAACGGCTGCTGCGCGAGGCGCAGGGCACGGCCGTGAAGGACACGATCATGCGCGAGGCCTCGCACTTCGGCCCGCGGCTCTCGGGCGCCGAGGCGCGCGAGGCGATCGCCGCGATCATCGAGAAGCGCGCGCCGGATTTCTCGAAGTTCGGCTGAGCCGTGGCGGCCCCGGCCGACAGGACCCTGGCCCGGCTCACCGCCCGCGTGGCGGGGGCGCTCCTCGGGCGCGGCGAGATACTCGCGACCGCCGAGTCCTGCACCGGCGGACTCCTCGCCAAGACCCTGACCGATCGGCCCGGGAGCTCCGAATGGTTCGACCGGGGCTGGGTGACCTACTCATATCCTGCCAAGCAGGCTGAGCTCGGCGTCAGGCCTTCCGAGCTCGCGCGCCACGGCGCCGTCAGTCGGACGGTCGCGCTCGCCATGGTCCGGGGGGCGCTGCGCCGTTCGAAGGCGAGGTGCGCGATCGCGGTGACCGGGGTCGCGGGGCCCGGCGGCGGAACCCCCGGCAAGCCCATCGGCACGGTCTGGATCGCCTGGGGATTCCGGCGCCGGGGACGCACGCGGCTCGTCGCCCGGCGCTTCCTGTTCCGGGGCGGGCGCGATGCGGTGCGGCGCAAGACCGTCGCGGCGGCCCTCAAGGGCCTGCTCGCCCAGTGAGCGGCCGGGCCCCGAAGGCAGGCCAGCTCCGGCTTTTCTTCGCGCTCTGGCCGTCAGACGCCCAGCGCCAGGCGCTTGCCGCCGCAACCGCCGACGCCATCGTCCCGATCGAGGGCAGGGTCGTCCCGCCGGGCAACCTTCACGTGACACTTGCCTTCCTCGGACCGGTGCCGGGCGAGACATTCGTTCAACTGGTGGAGATCGGCGGGCGGGGCGGCGACGCGGCAGTCGAGCTCGGCTTCAACCGGTTGGAGTACTGGCCGAAGCCCCGGGTGGTCGTCGCCATCCCGGGCAGGGTGCCGCCCGCGGCGGCCCGGATCGTGGACCGGCTCTGGGCCGAACTCCTGCCGCTCGGCTTCGAGCGCGAAAACCGGCCCTGGCAGCCGCACCTGACGCTGGTCCGCCGCGTGCGCGGCACTCCGCCAGCTGATTTCGGGCCGCAGCTGCCCGCGAAAGCCGCCGCGGCCGCTGCCACTGGCTGGGGTCTGGCACTTGTCGAGTCCTCGACGCATCCCGAAGGCGTGCGCTATCGCCCGCTCGCCGAATGGCTGCTCGGCTAGAAGGGGAAGCAAAGGGGACGCATCCCTTTGCGGCAAAGGGATGCGTCCCCATTGTTCCCCTGGGTCGCGCTGTGAGCCACCGGTGGCCGCAGACTTCCCTCCGAAATGGCGTCCACACAAAACTTTTTTGTCGCAGCGACGCTCGACAGTTATGGAATAATCCGGACAAGCCAAGAGGAATCCCTGATGGAAGACAGCAATCGCAAGAAGGCGCTGGCCGCCGCGCTCAGCCAGATCGAGAAGCAGTTCGGCAAGGGCTCGGTGATGCTCCTCGGCGAGCACCCGGCCAACAACGACATCGAAGTCGTCTCGACCGGATCGCTGGCGCTTGACGTCGCGCTCGGCGTCGGCGGCGTGCCGCGCGGCCGCGTGATCGAAGTCTACGGTCCGGAAGCCTCGGGCAAGACCACGCTCGCGCTCTCGATCATCTCGCAGGCGCAGAAACTGGGCGGCGTCGCCGCTTTCGTCGACGCCGAACACGCGCTCGACCCGGTTTATGCCGAGAAACTCGGCGTGAACGTCAAGGAACTGCTTATCTCGCAGCCGGATACCGGCGAGCAGGCGCTCGAGATCACCGACATGCTGGTGCGCTCCGGCGCCATCGATATCGTCGTCATCGACTCGGTCGCGGCGCTGACGCCGAAGGCCGAAATCGAGGGCGAGATGGGCGAAATGCAGATCGGCCTGCAGGCCCGGCTGATGTCGCAGGCGCTCCGAAAGCTCACCGGCAACATCAAGCGCTCGAACACGATCGTGCTCTTCATCAACCAGAT
>JANNHT010000132.1:0-19499 GCA_031404555.1 Gammaproteobacteria bacterium | reverse complement strand
ATGGCGCTCAGGCCCAGGTCGAGCCCAGCAGTCGCCGGAAGTTGCCGCCCAGCACCGCCCCGATGGCGGCGTCGTCATAGCCGCGGCGGATCAACGCCTCGGTCAGGTCGAATGTCTTCTTCGGATGGTCGAAGCCGTCGGTGTCGAGCTTGTCGCGGAAGGCGTAGCTCGACTTGTAAATGCCGAGAAGCTCCTTGCGCTGTTCCGCCGGCATGTCGTCGTAGCCTTTGAGGTCCGAGTCGGAGCCGATGCCGACGTGATCGATGCCGACCAGCTTCACGACGTGGTCGATGTGATCGACGATGTGCTCGACGGTCGTGGGCTCTGTCTTCGACACGAAATTGCGCACGCCGGTGATGCCCATGACGCCGCCCTTCGCGGCAAGTTTCCGGATCGCCTCGTCGGTCTTGAGCCGCGGGTGGTCGTTGAGCGCCCGGCAGTTCGAGTGCGTGATCGCGATCGGCTTGGTGGAGATCTCGATCGCATCGAGCGTGGTCTGGGGGCCGCAGTGCGAGACGTCTACCAGCATGCCGGTCTCGTTCATCGCCGCGATGATCGAGGCGCCGAAGTCGCTGACGCCGCCGTCTACGCGATCCGTGCTGCCGCTGCCGATGAGGTTCTGGCTGTTGTAGGTGAGCTGCGAACAGCGCTGGCCGAGCTGGTAGAAGGTCTTGACGTCCTCCGGCCCGCGGAAGTGATCGGAGTTCTGGATCCCCATGATGATCGCGACCTTGCCCACGGCTTTCGCGCGGTCGAGGTCGGCAGCCGTGTCCACGACGCTGAACAGATCCGAGTTCCGCGCGGCGAATCCCATCCAGCCGGCGAGGAAGGCGAGGGTTTCCTCGCGCACTTCGGGACCCCCGGTGCCGATCGCGTTGTGGAAACCCGTGATGCCGCTCGCGCGGAAGGCCGCGATCTCGTCCGGTGTCAGCGGGTCGGCGTAGGCCTCGGGACGAAAGTCGATCTTGAGCACGCCCAGCATGTCGATGACGAGCGAACTCCCGACCAGGTCGATCGCGCGCGCGGAATACGCCTGCGGGCTGTCCGCGAAGACGCGAAACGCGCCGAGATTCAGCATCGGGAAGGAGAGGCTCGCGGCGGTTCCTGCGGCGCCCTTCAACAGCGCGCGCCTCGTCGGCCAGTGACGATCCTCAGTCCGCAGCATTGATCCCTTCCGGGCAAAGTATCCCGATCAGGAGATAGTAATCCTGATTAGAGAATTGTCAATCCGGTGCGCCCGCGGGGGCGTTTACGCAGCCCGACCCCAGCCGTGGTCGGGATAGGACACGCGCCCGTTCTCGAAGATGACCGTCGGCGTGCGGTCCTGCGTGATGAAGATCGTGCCGTCGAGATCGGCGATGTCGCAGAGCTGCCCGAGCACAAAGGCCGGCGCCATGGCGAGGCTGGTGCCGACCATGTTGCCGACCATCACGCCGAGCCCGAGACGGCGCGCTTCCACCGCCATCGCGAGCGCTTCGGTGAGGCCGCCGCACTTGTCGAGCTTGATGTTGACGACGTCGAAGCGGCCGACCAGGCCTGCGACGTCCGCGAGTCCCTGCACGCTCTCATCGGCGGCGACCGGGATTGCGCTGCGGAAACCGTCGAGGTCGGACTCGCGGCCGCGCGCGAACGGCTGCTCCAGCAGCTTGACCTTGCAGGCGACGAGCGTCGGCATCAGCGCCTCGAGGCCAGCCGGATTGAATCCCTGGTTCGCATCCACGCCGAGCCAGACGTCGGGGCGCGACCTGCGTACGGCTTTCACGCGCTCGCCGTCGAGCGCGGCGTCGCCGGTCAGCTTCAGCTTGATCGATTTCGCCTGCGTGTAGGCGACTGCTTTCGCGGCCATCGCGCCGGGTTCGTCGGCGCCCACCGTGAAGGTCGTCGTCAGCGCGCGCGGGGCGGGGAGCCCCGCGAGGCGCCACACCGGCTGGCCGGAACGCCGCGCTTCGAGGTCCCAGAGCGCGCAGTCGAGGGCGTTGCGCGCTCCGCCCGGCGGCAGCAGTCGACGGAGCGCTTCCCGGTCCGCGCCGGCCTCGATCTCGCCGCGTACGCCCTCGATCGCGGCCGTCATCTTCGCCGCGTCGTCGCCGAGGTAATAGACGCCCGCGGCCTCGCCTTCGCCGGTCAGCCCCGCGCGCGAGATGCGCGCGACCACCACCGTCATGTCGGTGAAGGTGTAGCCGGAGATGACGAAGGGCGCCGTGAGCGGCAGGAGCTCCTGCGTGACTGCGAGCGGCATCAGTAATCTACGCTGATGCCGACCAGGTGATGCACGACCGCGAGCCAGGCGAGCACGGCGGTCGCGAGGACGAGCAGTACGCTCCAGACCTTCGCCGTCCACTTGCGCTTGCCGCTCCAGACCACCCAGGCATGCCACAGCGCGAGCCCGAGTCCCGCGAACACGCCGATGGTGCCGAGGACATGCAGCACGCGAATCCACGGGTCGAGGCTCGAGGTCATCATCGCGAGGTCGCTCAGCATGGCGACGATGAGGCCGCCCCAGGCGACGATCGCGAGCAATGAGGCCAGCGCCCCGAGGCGGACCCAGCGATAGGCGCGCTTCTCGCGGCCCGTGAACGGGTGCGGCTGGCGATAGCGCCGGCGGATCAGCGCCGCAATCGGCCACGCGATCACGGTCAGCAGCAGGATCGCGAGGCTCGCGACCGTCGCCGGCATCAGCCAGGCCGCGGAGGTCGCGGGCGACGCGCGATCGAACACGATGATCGGCGCGTAGTGGTCGAAGCCGAAGCGGGTGACGCGTCCGTCCACGACCTGCGCGGCGAGGCGCGCGTTGTCGGTATCACGCTTCCAGATGTACGGCTCGATCTCGCGCCACTTGCTCGGCTTGCCGTGCGGATCATTCAGCAGCGAGACCGAAATCGTGCCGTCCTCGTTCGGGCCGACTGTCACGCCGCCCAGCAGGTTCAGCAAGCTGACCAGGTTGGTCTCGAGCCGCCGCGACAGCACGTAGCTGCCGCTGATCTCCGCCGCGTGCTTCGCGGCGGTGTCCTTGTCCACCTCGCCAGTCCGTTCCGGACCCGGGAAGTAGCGGTCGGCGAACTGCTGGTAGAGGCCAGTGCGCAGCGGTCCGGCCGCGCCTTCCTTGCCGGTGCTGTTCATCGAGAGGTACAGGCCGACGTTGTCGTCGAGGAACAGCTGCAGATTGCTGTGGAAATACATCGTGTCGCCGCCGTGCGAGATCGCACGGTGGCCATTGATCGTGGATTCGTAGAAGCCGAGCACCATGCGGTTGAGCGGCGGCAGCAGTGTCAGCGCGCTGGTGTGCATCAGCTCCGCGGTCTCGGCCGAGAAAATCCGGTTCTCGCCGTAGGCGCCTTTCTGCAGGTGGGCGATCATGAACTTGCCCATGTCGGCGCCGGTCGAGGCGAGCGAACCGGCCGGTGCGAGCCCGATCAGCTCGTAGTCGCCCGGCTTGTCGTCGGAGCCGAGCTTGTAGCCTTTCGACATGCCGGCCATCAGCGCGTCCGGCAGCGGCTGGCGGAAGCTCGACTTCGTCATGCCGAGCGGCCTGAAGATGTTCTCGTCGAGGAAGTCGTCGAAGCTCTTGCCCGACGTGCGCTCGACCAGATGGCCGGCGATGCCGGTCGCATAGTTCGAATACGCGGGCGTCGTGCCCGGCTCGAAGATGCGCGCCGGGATGCGGCCTTTCACGAGGTCGCCGAGCTTTGGCAGCATCGCGATGTCGGTCGTGATCAGCTCCTTGAGCGTTTCTTCGAAACCCGACGTGTGCGTCATGATGTTGCGCAGCGTCATCGGCTTGCCGCCGGGTCCCGGCGGGATCGCGAAGTCGAGGTACTGGTTGACGTCGGCGTCGAGGTCGAGCTTGCCGCGCTCGACCTGCTGCATCACGGCCGTCCAGGTGAAGAGCTTGGAGACGGAACCCGGGCGGAACAGCGTGTTTTCGGCATCCACCCGCTTTCTCGCCGCGACGTCGGCGTAGCCATAGCCCTTCTGGAGCAGGATCTGCCCGTCCTTCACGATGACGACCACCGCGCCGGCGATGTCGCCGCGCGCGAGTGCGAACGGCATGAACCCGTCGAGCCAGGCCTCGGCGTCGGCGCGCTCGAGCGCAGGCGCGGGCGGCGTGCCGGTCGACTGGGCGAGGGCGGCTCCGGACAGCAGGGCCGCGAGTAGCAGGAAAGCGCGCATGCGTGGACTCCCAGGCTGATTATCCTGTTGAGGTCATGATAGGCCTAATTGGAGAATGACGTCAAAGGGCGTCTCACCGTAGAATCGTGCGCATGACAACGACGAAATCCCGCCGCCCGACGCTCGGCAGCCTGCTGCGCGGATTGCGGATGCACAACAAGTGGACGCTGAAGGAAATGAGCGCGCGCACCGGCATCCCGCTGTCGACGCTCGCAAAGGTCGAGCACGACCGGCTGACGCTCACCTACGACAAGCTGTTGCAGTTGAGCCAGCGGCTCAACCTGCGGATGTCGGACCTCTTCAGCGACGCCGACGGTAGCCCGGACGCGCCGATCACCGCGCGGCGCTCGATCGGCCGGCTGTCCGAGGCGATCCGGGTCAATACGCCGAACTATGACTACTACTACATGTGCCCGGAACTGCGCCGGAAGCGCATGGTGCCGACCGTCACGCGCATCCGCGCCCGGAGCGTCGAGGAGTTCGGCGAGCTGGTGCACCACCCGGGCGAGGAATACATCTATGTCCTCAAGGGCCCGGTCGAGATCCACACCGAGTTCTACGAGCCGGTGATGCTCGAGACCGGCGAGTCCATCTACATCGACAGCACGATGGGTCACGCCTACGTCGCGCCGAAAGGCAACGACGAGGCGCTGGTGCTCGGCATCTGCTCGAGCGCGAGCGAGGACCTGATGGAGTCGCTGATGGAGCTGCACGGCGACGAATCGCCGGTGCCAAAGCTGCGGGCCACGGCCGTCAAGCGGCCGCATTCCAAACGATAGGGTTCCAAGCCATGTGTCTGCGCATCATGCGGGCGTTCGCCGGCCTCCTGTTGGCGTTTCCCCTGTCAGCCGCCGCCGAAAATCCCGTGCAGGGCGGCGCGAGTGATATCCCTGCAACATTTGCGCCCCGCAGCGACGCCTTCGACTATGTGAAGCGCGAGGAAATGGTGCCGATGCGGGACGGCGTGACGCTCAAGACTTTCATCCTGGTCCCGAAAGGCGCGAAGGATGCGCCGATGATGCTGTCGCGCACGCCGTACAACGCGTCCGCCCGGGTGCTGCGCTTCAACAGCCCGCACCTCCGGTCCGCCGTGCCGCAGATGCTCGATACCGCGGTCGAGGCGGGCTACATCATCGTGTACCAGGACGTGCGCGGGAAACACGGCTCGGAAGGCGACTACGTCATGACGCAGCCGCTGCGCGGCCCGCTCAATCCGACCGGGACCGACCACGCGACCGACTGCTACGACACCATCGAGTGGCTCGTCCGGAACGTGCCGGAATCGAACGGGCGCGTCGCGACGATCGGCGGTTCCTACGAGGGTTACACCGCGGTCCTGTCGGTCGTGCGCCCGCACCCGGCCCTGAAGGCGAGCGTGCCATTCGCTGCGATGGTGGATGGCTGGATGGGCGATGACTGGTTCCATTACGGCGCCTTCCGCCAGGACGGCATGCTCAGCTACACCTACGACCAGGAGGCGACCCGCAAGAGCGAAGAGAAATGGTGGAGCGGCACCTACGACACTTACGAGGAATTCCTGCGCACGGGTTCGGCCGGCGACATGGCGGCATCGCGCGGGCTCGAACAGCTCGGTTTCTGGAAGTCGCTGTCGGCGCATCCGGCCTACGACGCGTACTGGCAGGAGCAGGCGGTCGACCGCCTGCTCGCGAAAGAAACGCTCTCGGTGCCGCTGATGATCGTCGGTGGATTGTTCGACCAGGAAGACATCTACGGCACGCCCGCGCTCTACAAGGCGCTGGCGCCCAAGGACCCGGACGGTCGGTGGCTGCACCTCGTGCTCGGGCCCTGGAATCACGGCCAGTCGCGGCGCGAGGGCCGGGGCATCGGCGCGATCGCGTTCGAAGGCGACACCGCGGGCTGGTTCCGGCGAAACGTCATGCAGCCCTTCCTCGATCACTACCTGAAGAACGGCCCGAAGCCGGCGACACCGCGCGTCCTGGTCTATGAGACCGGCGCCGATGTCTGGCACCGCTACGATCACTGGCCGCGCTCCTGCGCCAGCGGCTGCGCACAGGCCTCGCGGGACCTGTACCTGCTGCCCGGAGGGCAACTCGGATTTGCGCGACCGCCCGCGGCGCGCGAGTCCTTCGGCGAGTACGTCTCGGACCCGGCGAAGCCCGTGCCGTATCGCATCCGTCCGACGCTGCCCTCCGGCGCGCCCGACTCGACCTGGGGCGACTGGCTGGTGGATGACCAGCGCCACGCTGCGTCGCGCACCGACGTGCTCGTCTATGAATCCGAACCGCTGACGGCGCCGCTGCGCGTCGCGGGCCAGCCGATCGCAAAGCTCTTCGCGTCCACAAGCGGCAGCGATTCCGACTGGGTCGTGAAGATCATCGACGTGTGGCCGGCCGAGATGCCCGACCACCCGAAGCTCGGCGGATACCAGCAGATGCTGTCAGCGGATATCCTGCGCGGCCGCTACCGCGAGGACTTCGCGACGGCGAAAGCGCTCGCGCCCGGCAAGGTGCTGGCCTACCTCATTCCGTTGCCGCAGGTCAGCCACACATTCCAGAAAGGCCACCGGATCATGGTGCAGATCCAGTCGAGCTGGTTCCCGCTCTACGACCGCAACCCGCAGACTTTCGTGCCGAACATCCTGTTCGCGCCGAAAGAAAGTTACGTCAGGGCGACCCAGCGTATCTGGCACACCGCGGAATTCCCGACGGCGATCGAGCTGCCGGTCATCCCGTAGGCGTCTCTGCCGGCGCTTTCCGTTGCTTGTGGTACGCGGCACGCAGTTCGTCCGGTGACAGCTGGCCGTCGCCGTTGGTGTCGAGCTTCGACCGGTCGGGATGCCCGCCCGCCAGTGCCACAGCGCCGGGGAGCGCGAGCGACGCCGCCAGCGCCAGGGCAATACCAGTCTTCCTTCCATGGTTTATCGTCAGTCCTCCAGTCAGTCGGGGTGCCCCCCGTTGACCGGGCGCGGCCTCCCGGGTTCCCCGGGGCCCGCCAATGGCATAGTGACGCCCCATGACGAGCGTCCTGAACCCAGCCCAGGTCGCGCAGTACCGGCGCGACGGATTCCTGGTCCTGCCGGATTTCGCCCCCGATTCGCGCTGCCTTGCGCTGCGCGAGCGCGCGATGGAGCTCGCGCGGGCGCATGTTCCCTCGCCGGAACGGGCCACGATCTTCACCGGCGACGGCAAGCCGCTGCACGGGAGTGACGACTACTTCCTGTCGAGCGGGGAGTCGATCCGCTGCTTCTTCGAGAAAGACGCCTTTGATACCGAGGGACGGCTCCGGGCCGAGGCGCACCTCTGCCTCAACAAGCTCGGCCACGCGATGCACGACCTCGACCCGGTGTTCGACGCGTTCAGCCGAAGTCCGGGGCTCGCCGCAATCGCCGCTGACATCGGCCTTACGGAACCGCTGCTGCTGCAATCCATGTACATCTTCAAGCAGGCGCGGATCGGCGGTGAGGTCGCCTGCCACACCGATCACACCTATCTCTGGACCGAGCCGCAGAGCGTGGTCGGATTCTGGTTTGCGATCGACGATGCGACGACGGAGAACGGCTGTATGTGGGCGCTACCGGGCGGCCACCGCCTGCCGGTCAAGGCGCGATCGCGCCTGAACGCCGCGCGGACCGCGACGACACTCGACGTGCTCGATCCTGCGCCGTACCCGACCGAGGGGCTGGTGCCGCTCGAGGCGCGGCGCGGCACGCTGATACTGCTGGACGGCGCGCTGCCGCACCGGTCCGGCGCGAATCTGAGCGACCGACCGCGCCATGCCTATACGCTCCACGCCATCGATGCCCGGGCGCGCTACTTGCCCGATAATTGGCTGTCGCGGCCGACGCTGCCGCTTCGCGGATTCCGAGGAAGCTGAACAATGAAACACCTGCTGCTCGCCCTGTTACTCCTGCCCGGCCTCGCGCTCGCGCAGCAATCCATGCAGATCCAGCCGGAGGCGCAGCTCCTTCGCGCCCAGGCCGCGCGCTTCGCGCCGGTGGACATCGAGGTGGACCTGTCGGGACTGCCGGCCGGGGAACGCCGCGCGCTCGCGAGCCTGATCCGCGCCGCGCGCGTCGTGGATGCGCTGCACCTGCGGCAGGTCTGGGCGGGCAACGAGGCCTTGCTGCTGAAGCTGCTGGAGGACAAGACCCTGCTCGGAGCCACGCGCCTCGACTATTTCATGATCAACAAGGGCCCTTGGTCGGCGCTCGACGAGCAGGCGCCGTTCATCGCGGGCGTGCCGGCGAAGCCGCATGAGGCCAACTACTATCCGGCCGGCGCGACGAAGGAGGAGGTCGAGGCCTGGATCGCGGGCCTGGGGCCGGAAGAGAAGGCCGCGGCGACCGGATTCTTCACGACGATCCGCCGTGACGCCGCGGGGAAGTTTCGCGCGATCCCGTACAGCCTCGAATACCAGGGCGAACTCGCCGAGATGGCGCGGCACCTGCGTGAAGCGGCGGCGGCGACGTCTCAGCCGACGCTGAAGGCATTCCTCGAGTCGCGCGCCGCGGCATTCCTCTCGAACGACTACTACGCGAGCGACGTGGACTGGATGAAGCTCGATGCAAGCATCGAGCCGACGATCGGGCCGTACGAGGTCTATGCCGACGAGTGGTTCAACTACAAGGCCGCGTTCGAGGCCTACATCACGGTCCGCGACGAGGCGGAGACAGCGAAGCTCGCGCGATTCGGCAGCGAGCTCCAGTGGCTCGAGGACCGGCTGCCGTTCGATCCGCGCTACCGGCGCAAGTCGCTCGGCGGGCTCGCGCCGATGCGCGTCGTCAACGTCGTCTTCGGCGGCGGTGAGGGCAACCAGGGCGTGCAGACCGCCGCCTTCAACCTGCCGAACGACGAGCGCATCGTCGCCGAGATGGGCTCCAAGCGGACGATGCTCAAGAATTTCCAGGAAGCGAAGTTCGAGAACGTGCTGCTGCCGATCTCAAAGGTGGCCCTCGCGCCGGAGGACCAGGGGTTCGTCAACTTCGATGCCTTCTTCACGCACATCCTGATGCACGAGATCATGCACGGCCTCGGGCCCACGAACACCGGCCCGGGCGGCGGCGGCGGCGGCGTGCGCCAGGCGATCAAGGAGCTCTACAGCACGGTGGAAGAGGCGAAAGCCGACATTTCCGGGCTGTGGGCGCTCCAGCAGCTGATGGACAAGGGCGTGCTCGACCGCAAGCAGGAGCGCGCGATGTACACGACGTTCCTGGCATCCGCTTTCCGGACGCTGCGCTTTGGCATGCGCGAATCGCATGCCAAGGGCATGGCACTGCAGGTCAACTACCTGCTGGACGCCGGCGGCTTCGTCGTCAACAAGGACGGAACGTTTAGCGTGAAGTTGAAGAGGGTAAAGAAGGGCGTCACCGGACTCTCGCACGAGTTGCTGACGCTCCAGGCGACCGGCGATTACGCCGCGACGAAGCGGTTGCTTGACCAGAGAGTCGTGATCCGGCCCGAGGTGCAGACCGTGCTCGACCGCCTCGGCGACGTGCCGATCGACATCCGGCCGCGGTTCGTGACCGCGGGGACGATCGAGCGTGAATGACGCGGTAAAGCCGCTGCGATTCTACGACAACCGCCAGAAGTACCTGGCGTTCGTCAATACCTGCAACGAGAAGTCCGCGGTCGCCGAGCGTGCGGCGCTCGAACTGGAACACATCGAGCCGCAGCCGCCCGCGATCCGGATTTTCGACGCGGGCATGGGCGATGCCACGGTGCTCGCGCGCCTCATGCGCATCACCCACGGGCGCTGGCCGACCGTGCCCCAACTCGTGGTCGCGAAGGAAATCAGCCTCGAGGACGTGCGGCTCGGACTCGACAGGATGGCGGACCGCTTCCTCGAGCATCCATCGACCGTGCTCGTGATCACGAACCTGCATTACGCAGACGCATCGCGCCTGATGCCGCAGCCGGCGGAGGCGATCAACTGGGTCGAGGTCCGGCTGAAGGGCCAGAGTTCGCACGAGTACGCGCGCCAGATCGAAAACCTCGCCGGCGCGCTTGATCACGGTTGGCAGACCAAGCCGAGCCCGAAAACGGGCAACCCGGTTTACGTGCGGCCATCGGTGCTGCTGCTCTATCGCGAGGATCACGCGTTCCTGCTCGATCGCGTGATCCCGAGGCAGGGCGAAACCTTCGCGAGCTACGACCTGATCGTCGCCTCTCAGCCCTGGCGCGCGCGCATGGCGGCGAAGTTCAAGGCGGAGCGCATTCTCGTACCGCTCGCGCGGAGTCTCGCCCCGAACGGCCGCCTGCTCGTGATCCAGTCCCACGGGCAGGACCCCGCGCTCGAGATCATCCAGCGGCTGTGGCCTGGAGAAAACCCGTTCCAGGTGGACCGGCACCAGCTGCTCGCGGCCCTCAAGGCCGGACTCGGCGCGGATGTCGGCCAGTATTCGCTGGCGGCGCCGACGGACGGCGAATCGCTGTTCCGCTACCGCATGCATACGCTGCCGAGCGAGATCGGCGATCGCATCGGGACGTCCACCCTGCTCGCGGCCTGGAATGCCGCGATCTACGTCAACCAGATCGAGGACGAGCGCCTCGATCCGGTGATGGCAAACGGTGCCTATCTCGACGTGACGCAGGCCGTGCTGAAGAAACACGACGGACTCTGGTTCAACGACGAGTCCTTCGTGGTCGTGCGCGCCGACGCCTAGGAGTCGGCCAGCACCCGGTCCACGATCGGCGCGACGCCGATGCGGATCGGGTCGCAGCAGGGCAGCTGCACGCGGGCCGACACCTCGGCAAGCGCCTCGCGGGCCTCGCGGTCCCCGAGCGATGAGGTGTTGAGGCTGATGCCCGCGAATCGCGTGTCCGGGTTCGTCAACCGCGCCGCGCTCAGGTAGGTGGCGAAGGCTTCCTCGTAGGACGGGATCGGAAAATCCGGGTGGTCGCAGATCGTCGTTCGCGCGAGGTCGTGGCAGAGGACCATGACGTCCGGCTGGCTGCCGTGCACGAGGCCGAGTGTCACGCCGGCGTAGGCCGGATGAAACAGTGAGCCCTGGCCTTCGATGAGGTCCCAGTGATCGGGTGCGGCGGCGGGCGACAGCCATTCGGCCGCGCCCGACAGGAAATCGGCGACCACCGAGTCGACCGCAATGCCGCGGCCCGAGATGAAGATGCCGGTCTGGCCCGTAGCGCGGAAATCTGCCGCGACGCCGCGCGAGCGCATCTCCGTTTCGATCGCGAGCGCCGTGTACTTCTTGCCGACCGCGCAATCGGTGCCGACCGTGAGGAGCCGCTTGCCGCTGCGCTTGTCGCCCGTGCCCGGCATGAAGGACTGCGAGGGCCGGCGAACCTCGATGAGCTGCCTGCCGGAGCGCCGGGCCGCCGCTGCAATATCCGGCACGCCGGCGAGCGGCTCGTGCAGGCCGGAGGCGACGTCGAGTCCGGCGTCCAGCGCACCCGCGAGGGCCGCGACCCAGTCCGGCGCGATGAAGCCGCCCTCATTAGCGATGCCGAGGATCAGGGTTCGGACGCCTTTCGAGACCGCCTCCGCCGGGGTCAGGTCGGGAAGCCCCAGGTCCACCCGGCACCCGGGCAGGCGGTACTGTCCGGCGCAGAATTCGCCGCGCCACTGCAGGATTCCGGCCGCGGTTTTTGCGGTCGCGAGGTCCGGCGCATCGCCGAGGAAGAGCAGGTAGGGGCTGTGTATCATGGGCGACCCGTCATGACCTTAACAGTCTGAATCAAAATGGTATTTTTGTCCCGACGGCGCGTGCGAACGCACTCAGCCCTGGCCGCCATCCTCGCCATCATCGGTGGCGCCGTGAGCGCGCTGGCGGGTGCGGCGAGTGTCCCGCCGGAACGCGCCATCGCCGGGGTCCTGAACGGCTTCGTCAAACCGGGCGAGCCCGGCTGCACCGTGGGCGTCGTGCAGGATGGCGCGCTGACCCAGGCGCTCGCATTCGGGCTGTCCGACGTGCAGCGCGGCAAGCCGCTCGACAGCCACTCGGTCTTCAACCTCGCCTCGGTCTCGAAGCAGTTCACGGCGTTTGCGCTCCTGCTCCTGCAGCAGGACGGCAAGCTGTCGCTCGACGATCCGATCGCGCGACACCTGCCGGAGCTCGCGGCGAGTGCGAAGGGCGTTACGCTTCGGCACCTCGTGCATCACACCGGGGGACTGCGCGATTACATCGCGATGCTCTACATGGGCGGCCGCGGCGATGCCGACGGAACGACCATCCACGAAACGATGCAGCTGCTGGCGCGCCAGACCCGCCCGAATGCCGAACCGGGCCTCGAGTACGAATACAGCAACACCGGTTACTTCCTGCTGGGCGTCGTCATCGCCCGCGTCAGCGGCCAGACGCTCGCGCAGTTCTCGGAGGAGCGGATCTTCCGCCCGCTCGGGATGAGGAACACGCGCATCGTGGACAGCTATCCCGACGGTATCGCGGCCCTCGCGCGCGGCTACGCGAAGCGCGCAGAGGGCTTCGTGATCGACGAGACCGCCTGGGAGCAAGTCGGCGACGGCCAGGTGCACAGCGACCTGCACGACCTCGCGCACTGGGACGAGAATTTCCTCTCGGCGAAGCTCGGCGGACCTGAATTGATCGCGGAGATGACCCGGGTCGGGGTGCTCAATTCCGGCGAGCACCTTGATTACGCGGCGGGCCTGCGCGTTGCGACCACCCGCAGCCTGTCGACCGTCAGTCACGGCGGCTCCTGGGTCGGCTATCGCTCGCAGCTGTTGCGGTTTCCGGAGGAGCGGCTGTCGGTGATCGTGCTCTGCAACCGCGCCGATGCCGATTCCTGGACGCTCGCATCGGAAGTCGCAGCCGTCTATCTCGGCGACCGAATGGGACCGCCCGAGCCGGAAGAAGAGGAAGAGACGGCGAAACCGGCTGAGCCGCCGTGGCAGCCGAAAAACCTCGCGCGCTACGCGGGCGACTACTTCAGCGTCGAGGCGAACGCACATTGCCGGCTGTACCTCGTCGATGGCGCGCTCATCGTCGAGAGCTGTGCGCACGGCGCGCGGCTCGTGCCCGGCAGCGCACCCGGCGAGTTCGCCGACACGGACGAATCGTTCAGTCTCCGGTTTCCGGACGGTGGCGTCGGAACCGGCGGCTTTGTCTATGATGAATTTGGCCTGCGGGGATTGACCTTCGAAAGGGTCCAGGAGCCGACCGAGTGAAATTCCAGCGTCTGATTTCCGGCGCCGCGCTGATCGCAGCGCTGTTTGCCGGTGTCGTGCCCGTGACGCGAGCCGCGACCACCCTGATCGTCAATGCACGCATCGTGGACGGCACGGGCTCGCCCGCCGTATCCGGCGCCGTGCGCATCGACGGCGAGCGGATCGTCGCCGTCGGCTCGCTCGAGCCGCTGCCCGGCGAGACGGTCGTTGATGCCGGCGGCCTGACCCTGACCCCCGGATTCATCGATACGCACAGCCATCACGACCGCGGCCTGTTCGAGGATCGCGCGGCGCTCCCGGTCGTGAGCCAGGGCGTGACGACGATCGTCGCCGGCAACGACGGCAGCATGAGCTATCCGGTCAGGGAACTGTTCGAACGCCAGGCGAAGACGCCGGCCGCCATCAATGTCGCGACCTATGTCGGGCACGGCGACCTGCGCGATGCGGTCATGGGCAAGGACTACAAGCGCCACGCGACTCCGGCGGAGATCGCACGAATGCGGGCGCTTCTAGCGGCGGGCATGGGAGCGGGCGCGCTCGGGCTCGCGACCGGCCTTGAGTACGATCCCGGCATCAATTCGGACACCGGCGAGGTCATCGATCTCGCGAAGGAAGCGGCGCGTTTCGGCGGGCGTTACATCAGCCATGTGCGGAGCGAAGACCGCTGGTTCTGGGCGGCGATCGACGAGATCGTGCGCATCGGGCGCGAGGCGAAGATCCCGGTGCAGGTCTCGCACATGAAGCTCGCGATGGTGGACTGGTGGGGGCAGTCGAAGCGGTTGCTGGACACTCTCGAGAAAGCCCGCGCCGAGGGCGTCGACATCACGGCCGACGTGTATCCCTACGAATACTGGCATTCGACGCTGACCGTGCTGTTCCCCGACCGGGACTACACGAACCGCGAGACGGCCGAGTTTGTCCTGAAGAGCATCGCGCCCGCAGATGGCCTGCTCATCTCCGAGTATTCGCTGGAACCGTCGCTGGTCGGCAAGACGATCGCCGAGATCGCCCGCATGAAGGGCATGGATGAGCCGGCGACGCTGATGGAACTCACGTTGCGCTCGCAGGTGGATGGCGCGAAGGAAGGCGTGATCGGCACCAGCATGCGCGCGGACGACATCGCGGCGATCATCGCCTGGCCGCATTCCAACATCTGCTCCGACGGCGCACTCGTGAGCCGGCACCCGCGGAGCACGGGCGCTTTCACCAAGGTGCTGCGCACCTACGTGCGCGAGCAGAAGCTGTTCTCGTTCGAGGAAGCGATCCGCAAGATGACGAGCCTCGGAGCGGCCCACGTCGGCATCGTCGATCGCGGCACGATCCGCGCGGGCGCCTACGCCGATCTCGTGTTGCTCGATCCGGACACGGTGGCCGATCGCTCGACGACGAGGGATCCGACCGCGCTCTCGATCGGCATCCGGAGCGTCTGGGTCAACGGCCAGCTCGTGTACCGGGACGGCCAGTCGACCGGCGCTTTTCCGGGTCTGGGCCTGAAGCGCGCGAACGCCGCGCCCCGCGCGGTGATCGCCGAAGACTTTCGCTCGCTGAAGTCGCCGGACGACCCGGTGTTCTCGCGCGACGGGCGGCAGATCGCCTACGCCGCGGACGACCGTATCCACGTCGCCGCCGCCGCCGGCGACAAGGCGCGGGCGGTCACTTCAAAAGGCAACGTGTCCTGGAACCCGTACTGGTCGAAGGATGGCCGGAGCCTGTATTTCCTGTCGGATCGCTCGGGCAGCAGCCAGCTCTGGAAGCTCGCGCTCGACGTCTTCGGTGAAGCCGAGCAGGTGACCGAATTCACGCAGGGCATCGAGTCGCTCAACTTTTCGCGCGACGAGTCGCGGCTGCTGCTGCAATTCACCGAGGAAACGGCGAAACCGAAGGACGGCAAGGAGGGCGGGACGGACGCCGCGAAACCGGCACCGAAACCATTCGTGATCACGCGGCTCGAGTTCAAGGAAGACGCCGGCGAGGGCTATCTGACGGGCGATCGCGCCGAGCACCTCTATGCCTATGACCTGCGATCGAAGACGCTCAAGCCACTGACCTCGGGTCCGTACAGCGAGTCCGCGGCGGACTGGTCGCCGGACGGCAGCCGGATCGTGTTCGTCAGCAATCGCGAGGAGGAGTCGGATGCCAGTTACAAGACCGACCTCTGGCTGGTCGCCGCCGACAACTCCGATCGCGGGCAGACGCTGACCCGCCTCACAAACGACGACGCGACCAAGAGCGACCCCGCCTGGAGCCCCGACGGCCGGGAGATCGCGTTCCTGACGGCCGCGGACGGCGTTTATGCGAGCCCGCAGCTCGCGATCATGCCGGCGGCGGGCGGCGCGGCGCGGATCCTTGCCGGCTCGCTCGATGCCTGGGTCAACGAGTTCCGCTGGTCGGCGGACGGCGAATGGATCTATTTTCGCTACGAATTCGAGAGCGGCTCGCGCCTCGCGCGTGTGCGGCCGCGCGACGGCCGGATTGAGGCGCTCCTCGGCGGCGACGTGAACGTCTCGGCGATGGATGTCGCGAAGGATGGCGCCATCGTCGTGCGCGCGGAGGAGGCGAATGGCGCCACCGAATTGTACCGGGTCGCCAAAGGCGGTCTCGAGCGCCTGACGCGGATCAACGACGAGTTCCTCGCCTCGGTCGCGATCGGCAGCAAGGAGAAGGTCCGGTTCAGGAGCGCGGACGGCACGGAAGTCGAGGCGCTGGTCACGAAGCCGCCCGGTTTCGTCGCGGGACGGAAGTATCCAACCATCCTGCACATTCATGGCGGTCCGGTCGGCCAGTTCGCCTGGGGCTACGACGTCAAGACGCAGTTTTTCGCCGCGAACGGCTACGTCGTCGTCGAGCCGAATCCGCGTGGCTCGACCGGCCGCGGCGCGAAGTTCGTCAGCGCGATCTACCAGACCTGGGGCATCACCGACTACGATGACTTGATCGCCGCGGTCGATCACGCGGTCGCAGCAGGCTACGCGGATCCCGACCGGCTCGCGGTCTTCGGGTATTCGTACGGCGGCTATATGACCAATACCGTTATCACGCGGACCACGCGATTCAAGGCCGCCGCATCCGGCGCGGGCCACAGCCTGATCCATGCCAACTATGGTCATGACATCTACCAGAAATGGTACAACTGGGAACTGGGCGTGCCCTGGGAAAACCGCGAGAAGTACGATCGCCTCTCGCCGCTGCTGCAGGTCGGGCTGGTGACGACACCGACGATCTTCCTCGGCGGCCGCGATGACTGGAACGTGCCGCTTCTCAATGCCGAGCTCTTCTATCAGTCGCTGCGCCAGCGCGGCGTGGACTCGCAACTCGTCGTGTATCCGGACACCCATCACGGCGGCTGGAGCCCCGAGTTTGAACGGGACTACAACGAACGCGTGCTTGGATGGTTCGACAGGCACCTGAAGTAAAGGCCCAGGCCAGCTTCGCCGCGGCGCTTGAGGCGCTGCGCGCGAACCGGCCGCACCGGGCAGAAGCCATCTGCCGCGAGTACCTCGCGGAGAATCCCGGCAGCGTCAATCACCTGCGCATGCTCGGGCATGCACTCATGAAACAGGCGCGCTACCCCGAGGCCGAACAGATCGTGCGACAGGCGTTGGCGCTCAAGCCGGATTTCCCGCACCTGCACGAGGACCTCGGCAGCCTGCTCGCCATGCAGCAACGCTTCGAGGACGCGGTACAGAGCCTGGAGCGGGCCATCCAGCTCGAGCCGGCGCTGCCTCTGGCGCGCCGCAAGCTCGGTGAGGCGCTCGCCGCGCTCGGCCGCGGTGCCGAGGCGGACGAGGCGTTCAAGGAATACATCGACCAGGACCCCGAGAAGAGCCTGGTGGCGATCGCGCTCGAGCAATTGGGTTCGGGCCATACCGACGAAGCCATCGCGACCCTGCGCAAGGCGCTGCGCGAAAGCCCCGACAACATCGACGCGATGCGCTGCCTCGCCCAGATCCACATGCGCAATAAGGATCATCTGGGCGACGCCGAGGCCTTGCTGCGCCGTGCGACCTCACTGGCGCCCGACTACGCGGCCGCCTGGATGCTGCTGGGCGGCGTGCTGCACGAGTCCCTGCGGCATCGGGAGTCCATCGAACCCTTCCGCCGGGTGACGGTCATCGAGCCGCGCAACGCCCTGGGCTGGACCAGTCTTGCCAGTGCGTATTCGCAATCGGGCGACGCGGAACGCAGCCGTGACGCCTACGAGCGGGCCGTCGCGCTCGATCCGCGGCTGCCCGGCGCGCAGATGGGCCTCGGGCACATCCTGAAGACGCTCGGCGACCAGGCCGGGGCGCTGCGGGCCTACCGTGCCGCCATCGCGGCCAAGCCGGACTTCGGAGAGGTCTACTGGAGCATGGCGAACCTCAAGGTATTCCGGTTCGAGGATGCCGAGATCGCGACGATGGAGGAACAGCTCGCCCGAAGCGACCTCGCGGACAACCCGGAGATCCACTTCCGTTTCGCGCTCGGCAAGGCCTACGACGACATGGGCGACTTCGACCGCGCCTGGCATTACTACGACACCGGCAACCGGAAACAGCGCCAGCAAGTCTTTCACGATCCCGTGGCCTTCGAGGTGCGCCACGAGGAGATCATCGAGGTCTTCAGCCACGAGTTCCTCGAACTGCACGCAGGCAAGGGATACGAATCGGCTGCGCCGATTTTCATCGTGGGGCTGCCGCGCTCCGGCTCGACGCTGATCGAGCAGATCCTGGCGAGCCACAGTCAGGTGGAGGGAACGCAGGAACTGCCGACGCTGAGCCATCTCGCAACTTCGATCGGCCGCTACCGCAGGGATCGCAAGCAGTATCCGCTGTCGGTGCGGGAACTGGGCGGCAGGGAATTCCGCGGTTACGGCCGGCAGTACATCGAGGAGGCATCCAAGTACCGCGCCACGAACCGGCCGTACTTCACCGACAAGCTGCCCAACAACTTTTCGCACGTCGGTCTGGCCCACCTGATACTGCCGAATGCGAAGATCATCAACGCGCGGCGCCATCCCTTCGACAGCTGCCTCGGCGGCTACAAGCAGCTGTTCGGAAAGGGCCAGGATTTCACCTACGACATGAACGAGCTCGCGGTCTATTACCGCAAGTACCATGAAACGATGCAGCATTGGCACCGGGTGCTTCCCGGCAAGGTGCTGGACGTGCACTACGAGGAAACGGTCAGCGACCTGGAGACCCAGGTTCGGCGCATCCTGTCGCACTGCGGCTTGCCGTTCGAGGAAGCCTGCATCCGCTTCCACGAGACCGAGCGCGCGGTCAAGACGGCGAGCTCCGAACAGGTGCGGCAGCCCATCTATACGCGGGCGCTCGGCTACTGGCGCCATTACGAGAAGCACCTGGAAGTCTGGCGCGAGGAGCTCGCGGACATCGTCGACGAGTTGCCGGAAACGGTCCGGAACGCGGGCCTCGCTCAGCCGTAGGGCCAGACCTCGAGGCCGTGGATGGCATTGCGCACGTCCATGGTGAGATTGACCGCGAGGATTCGCGTATTCGCCGCGAGGTCGTAGACCGAGACGGTGGAGGGCGAAGATCCGCCGGCGACCAGCGTTTCGGACAGCGCACAGAGCCCGCGCGCGAAGCCCTGGCGCGCGATGCGGCTTTCGTCCAGGTCGTTGTTCTCGAGCGTCGCCGGGTCGAAACCCGGGACGCCGAAGGCCCGATCCTCGAGTCCCTCACCGCGCCCTGCGTATCGCAGGGCGTCGGCCTCGGTGTCATTGAACAGCACGCCATCGCGGAAGGGCCGCGCATTGTGCGAGCCCGCGGGCAGTTCGGCAGCCATCTGCATCTGTTTCCCGTTGAACAGCAGCATGCCGCCGGTTTTTAGCCCGCTGAGGTACATGCCGCCGGTCGTGCAGTGCACATTGTTGATGTGCAGCTTGTTCAGCATCAGCGGCCCGTCCTTTCCGCGCGGATCGAAAGCCACTGTCTTGAACTGGAACTGATGCGAGATGACGTGAATCGCCCAGCTGAATTCGCGCCGGTCCAGGTCGAAGCCAAGGACGCTGTCAAACCCGGTGGAGGTGAGGAACAGGCGCCTCTCCCACACCGAGATCTCGTGGCAGTGCTTCAGGAACGGGTTTCGCCAGGAGCCGACCGGCCGGAAGTCGGGCGTGTAGGCGAACAGTTCGTCGCTTGCGGCGATGTAGACGGTCTCGCCGTCAAAGGCGATGCCGCGCAGGCCGCGGTCCGAGCCGCGGCCCTGCC
>JANNHT010000131.1:0-2147 GCA_031404555.1 Gammaproteobacteria bacterium | reverse complement strand
ATCCTCAAGCAGCAGTTCCGCGCCGGCCGCGAGGTGCGTGTGCAGCACGGAGTTGCCGTAGGAAAACTGGAACGGCAGCACCGCGATGCCGCGGTCCTGTTCCGTGAGGCCGAGGTACTGGCCGATCGAGATCGTGTTGGCCGCGAGGTTCCGGTGCGAGAGCATCACGCCTTTCGGGGCGCCCGGGGGTGCCGGAGGTGTAGAGGATGGTCGCAAGCGCATCGCCCTCGGCACCCGCGTCGTGCAGCGCAGCGGCGCCGCCCATCTGGCGCCGATAGCGCGCGAGCGCACCGGCGTCGTCCTCGGCCGGCACTTCGACGGCCTCCACGCCAATCGACTGGGCGAGCTCCGCGATCGCGGTCCACTCCGGATGCGCGGGATCGCCCAGCAGCATGCGGGCCTGGCAGTGTTCCATCTGGCGCGTCAGCACCTGGGCGTGCTCGTGCGGGTTGAGCGGCACCGTCACGCAGCCGGCCGCGAACGCGCCGTAGTACGCGGCGACGTAATGCGGCGAGTTGCGGAACAGGAGCGCCACGTGGTCGCCCTTGTTGCGGCCACGCGCTTGCAGGAAGGCCGCGGTCGCCGCCGCGGCGCCCCAGAGGTCCGAGTAAGTCCACTGGGCCGTCTTCCAGGCGAGCGCCGGTGCGTCGGGCTGCCGCCGTGTGGCGGCGCCGAGCAGGCCGAGCAGCGATTCGGAGGGTGCGCGCGGCATGGCCGGACTCAGGCGGCCTTGCGCTTGGAGGTGACGAAGGCGGCGATGCGGTTCACCGAATCGAGGTTCTCGGGAACCATCTCGGTGTCCGCGACCTTGACCCCGAGCTGCTCTTCGATGAACAGGATGATCTCGAGCATGCCGGTCGAGTCCACGATGCCGCGCCCGAGCAGCGAGTCGTCGAGTCCGAGCTGCGTCACGTCATCCGTGAACAGGTAGTTCTCCAGGATGAAACGGCGGATCGTGTCGTGCAGTGAATCGGTCATCGTCAAAAGCTCCCGTCAATGCCTGCGTTCGATGAATTCGGCGTGCCACAGCTGGGTGGACAGGATGCCCACGAAAGCCATGTTGTCCCGGACCGCGGGCGCCTTGCTGCGACGCAGTTTGGCCAGCAGGCGCGCCACCTTACCCGGATCGAAATAACCATAGCGTTTTAGCGCACTTGCGCCCGTCAACTCGTTCACATAATCCGGCGTCCGCTCGCCCAGGAAGGCTGCCGCATCCGGGGCCCTGTAGGGCTGCTTGTGGCGCCTCAGGATCGACGCCGGCAGGGCCTCCCGCATCGCCTCCCGCAGGAGCTGTTTCTCGCGCAGGACCCGCATCTTACTGTCCGGGTGCAGGGCGTTGGCGAAGGCGATCAGGCGATGGTCCAGGTACGGGAAACGGCCCTCGACGGAGCTCGCCATCAGCATGCGGTCACCCTGGGAGGACAGGAGATACCCCGGCAGGAGCGTCGTCGCCTCCAGGTACTCCGCCCGGTTGAAGGGGTGCCATCCGGACATCCCGGCCGGCAGCGCGGCGCGCAGGCGCTCGAGCGCCCCGCTGCCTGCGCGCTGGGCGAAGTCCGCGCTCCAGAAGAGCTTGCACTGGGCGGTCGTGGTCCAGCGCGGCAGGTGCGAGAAGAACGGATCCCTCGGTTGGTCGAGGCCCTGGCCGAAGAATTCCCGCAGATAGCGGTCGCCCTGGGCGCTCGTCAGGTCGAGGTACGGATACAGGCGCTTCAGCAACAGTGGCCGCCAGGGCGAGCGCGGGTTCCTCGCCCAGAACTGCCGCACCTTCGCTTCCTTGAAGATGTCGTAGCCGCCCAGAACCTCGTCCGCGCCCTCCCCGGTCAGCACGACCTTGAGGCCGGCATCGCGCACCGAGCGCGACAGCAGGCGCATCGGCGCGGGCGCCGTGCGCAGCACCGGGTTTTCCGTGTGGCGGATGGCGGTCGCGAAACCGTCGGCGATGTCCGGGGTCGTGCACTGGAAATGGTGATGCTGCGTCTGCAGGTGGTCGGCGACCGCGCGCTGGTGCGCGCTCTCGTCGAGGCCCGGGTCGTCGAACCCAATCGAGAACGTGTGCAGCGACTTGGCGATCGAGCGACTGAGGAGCGCCACCAGCGACGACGAGTCGAGTCCGCCCGAGAGATACGCGCCGACCGGCACGTCAG
>JANNHT010000130.1:0-3866 GCA_031404555.1 Gammaproteobacteria bacterium | reverse complement strand
GCGTGACTACCTCTATTTTTCCCTGGGCGGCAATCGCCATGGCAGTGTGCGGCGTTACCGCAACCTGTTTATCACCATGCTGCTGGGGGGCTTGTGGCATGGCGCAGCCTGGACGTATGTCATTTGGGGCGGCCTGCACGGACTGTACCTGTGCGTCAATCACGCCTGGCGCGCGATCTGTGGGAGACTGGGACTGGAGGAGTTTCGCCAAAGCCCGCTACTGACGCCGGTCTATATCTTCATCACCTCACTGGCCTGGTCGCTAGCCTTTGTGGTGTTTCGTGCAGCAGATGTACAAAGTGCTCTCGCCATTGTCACGCCGGGATTTACACAGTTCTCCACGCAGTCCACTCCAGCGCTGCAGCATGCGATCGCGGAGTCCTTTCTGGGCCAGTGTTTCGCGGCCATGGGAGTGGGGGTTAACAGCTATCTGCCGGTGTACACGTTGTTGGCTATATGCGCCTTCATATGCTGGTTTCTGCCCAATACCCAGCAGTACATGCGGCGCTATGATCCGGTTATCGGAGAGGGTTATCCCGATGCCGCTGGTTTGGCCGGAATGCATTGGCAGCCGGGATGGGTGACTGCCTGCATAGTGGCGCTATTGTTGAGCATCAGTTTGCTTAGCTTGTCTGCTGTCACTGAATTCATCTACTTTCAATTCTAGTTATGAAGCGATATCTGCTGATCATTACCACTCTAACGCTAGGTATCTGCCTGACGGTAGGGCTGTTCAACTATCGGGTAGATCCATTTGGTGTCTATCAGTTCAAGCAGGCGAATGCTGATAGCCTCAGTCGGATTGATCAGTTCTACCATATGCGGATAACAAAACCCTGGCATGTTCTGCAGGCAAAACCCACTGCAATTGTTGTAGGGACATCAAGATCCGCAACTGTGATTCCACAGCATCCCACCTGGGCGCCGCACCGTAGCTACAATCTGTCTGTGCCCGGCCTGACGGTGTACGAAATGTATCGCTTTATCGAGCACGCCCAAGCCAGTAGCCCTCTCAACAAGCTGATGATAGGGCTGGACTTTGAGGCTTTCATCCTCCCGGAACCACAAACCAGGACCAGTTTTGAGGAGTCACGGATGGCCCGAAGTGCCGCTGATCTGGCATCACCGCGTTTTCTCTGGCAGCTGGTGAGCGATGTCAGAGACACATTGTTTTCCCTGCCCGGCTTTGCCCGCAGTATGGCCGCTCTCACCGGCAGCGGCAAAGCAGGGCGCCGATACTTTAAGGATGGAACCTGGATAAGCACCACATCGGCAGCCACCGGTAGGGGCGGTTATAGCTATGTTGGCAGGAGCAATATCTTCGATTTACGTCATCAGCAACTGAGTATCGATTCGAATTTGGAAACCTTTGCCGACCTATTGCGTTTCGCACATCAGCACAATATCGATACTCGGCTGTTTATTACGCCAGAGCATGTGTTCCTGGTCGATTTATGGTGGCGTCTCGGGTATGGCGATTTGTGGAGTGACTTCCATCGACGTCTGGTTGCGGTAAATAATGCAGTAGCCACTGAGATGGGAGTCAGTCCATTTCCAATTGTAGGCTTTAACCAGGTGCGGGGAGTTGCCACGGTCGTGCCCATGCCCTCGCACTGGGTCTGCGACTTCGAGGTCTGGTGAATGATCTTGTTGGCCCGGGCGATGGCGTCCCTCAGGATGATGCTCGGCCGGTGCAGGCCCGTCGCCTTGTCGTTCCCGACCAGCTCCTGGGCGAGGAAAGCTTCGCGCACCAGGTTCGTGATCGTCTTGACCGCGATGCCGCTCGCAACCTCACCCGCGTTGTAGCCGCCCATGCCGTCCGCCAGCACGTAGAGGCCGATGTCCGCGTCGAGCGCGATCGAGTCCTCGTTGTGCTCGCGCACCTTGCCGGTGTCGGACAAACCGACGGCCTGGACGCGATTCCTGAGTGAGACGTAGCGGCCCATCAACGCAACGCCGGATCGATCTCGCGGGCGCAGTCCCTGAGCGCCTGCGCCATTTCCGCGCCGGTCTGGTAGCGCATGTCGGGATCTTTCTCGAGCGCGCGGTCGATGACCGCGGACAGTGTCGCCGGCAGGTCCGGCCGCACGACCCGGAGCGGCGGATGCGGCTCGGCGGAGATCTTCTGCATCAACCCGGGGATCGAGTCGGAGCGAAACGGCAGCATGCCGGTCAGGAGCTGGAACACGGTGACGCCGAGCGAGAACAGATCCGACTGCGCCGTGACGGGCCGCGCATCGAGCTGCTCCGGCGCCATGTAGGAAGGCGAGCCCAGGATCACGCCGGTGCGGGTCGCGCGGCTGTTCTCGAGCCGCGCCACGCCGAAATCCATGACCCGGACGCGGCGGCTGCGCTGGTCGAAGACGATGTTGGCGGGCTTGATGTCGCGGTGGATCACGCCGCGCTGGTGCGCGAAGTAGAGCGCATCGGCGACCCGCGCGCACATCTCGGAGACCAGGCGCGGCGGCAGCATCTTGCCCTCGACCGCGTGCGTGGCGAGGTTGACGCCCTCGACGTATTCCATCGCGAGGTAGACGAGCCCTTCGTGTTCGCCGGCTTCGCGGATCTCGACGATGTCCGGGTGCGCGAGCGAACCGGCGGCGTCGGCTTCACGGAGCAGGCGGAGCTTCGCTTCGTCGAGCAGGTCGTCGGGCCAGTCATCCGCGAGCGACAGCATCTTGAGGGCGATCGTGTTGCCGTTGCGCTCATCGACGGCGCGGTAGACGGTCGCGGTGGCGCCGCGGCCGAGCTGCTGCTGGATGCGGAAGTGATGGAACAGCTGGCCCTGGCGAAACGCCAGCCCGCGCGCCGACCGCGTGGGTGTCGGTGCGGCGGCATTCGGTCTTTCGTTCAAAGCCATTTCGAGCGGCTTGCCGATCTTGGGCGTCGGATCGCCGGCTTTTCGGCCAGACGCGCCCGATAGATTGCGCAGCCAGCCGCCGCGGCTCGATTCGTCAGGCATGCGACGTCCGGTTCGTGACCACCCTGAGCCATGGATCATAAACGGGCGTGCGGTGCTCCGGTACTGTCAGGGGCCGAATTTTCAATGCGTTATGGGCCAAACCGCGACCTGGGCCGCAATCCGGCCCGGGGCTTCAGTCACTTGGGGTGCGTGCTAGCATCGCCGCTCCCACGATCCGGACCCGAGATGGCGAAGCCCCGCACCGTGTTTGTCTGCTCCGCCTGCGGCGCCGATGCGCCGCGCTGGGTCGGCCAGTGCCCTTCCTGCGGCGAGTGGAACACGCTGACCGCATTCACCGAGGCCCGTGCCAGCGGCGCCGGAAAGCGCGCCGGTGCGGTGTCGGTGGTCGAGCCCGTCGCGCTGCCGGAGGGCCCGGATGATGTGCGGCTCCCGACCGGATTCGAGGAATTCGATCGCGTGCTGGGCGGCGGGCTTGTTCCGGGATCCGTCATCCTGATCGGCGGCGATCCCGGCATCGGCAAGTCCACGCTCCTGCTGCAATGCGCGGCCGCGCTGTCGAAGACCCAGTCCGTGCTGTACGCGACCGGCGAGGAATCGGTGCGCCAGGTGGCCGATCGCGCGCGCCGGCTCGCGGTCGACGCAGGGAAACTGGGGCTCGTCGCGGAGACCGGCGTCGAACGAATCCTGTCGCTCGCGGGGGATGCGCGCGCGCGCGTGATCGTCGTCGGTGCCGACCTCGCGCGCCACGCGCGTGACTTCCGATGCGAAGCCGTTGAGCTGATCGACCATCGTGTTAATCGTGTTTTTCAACTCAAGGAATTCGCCCTTCACTTCGACGGTAATCTTGCGGTTCAAGTCACCGCGCGCGACTGCGGTGGTGACGTCCGCGATGTTGCGGACCTGGCCAAATTCAAGGCATTTTGCAAGTGCGCGGTAGGCGTCT
>JANNHT010000129.1:0-10843 GCA_031404555.1 Gammaproteobacteria bacterium | reverse complement strand
TTGTTGTTGGACTTTTTTGGGAAAGCGCCAATTGGTCGTGACTAGAATTATCCGCAGAAACTAGAAGGAGATCTTTTGCTAGATTCAGCCAAATTGAAAGTAGAGCATTACCAGTTGACCGAGCGTAAAAGCCTGCTGCTTCGTGCCTGCCTCCGCCTCCTCCGCCCACTCGCGCGGATCATGTTGCGGCACGGCTTGTCGACCTATGATTTCTCGCGCATTGCCAATATTGCCTTTGTCCAGGCCGCCCGCGATATCCTTAGTGAACAGGGGAAACCGCTGAGTTTCTCGCGCGTTTCCACAATTACTGGCCTGCACCGTCACGTCGTCAGCGATATTGTTAACTCGAAGAGCGACGTCGATCCCGACCCGGCCGATGAGAAGGATTATCGGCGCAATCGGCTGGCTCGAGTGCTGGCGGGGTGGTTTGAAAGCCCCGACTACACGGACGCGGAAGGGCGGCCGCGCGTCCTCGAATTCGAGGGACAAAAGCCCTCTTTCACCTCGCTCGTCCGCGACTTCAGCGGCGATATCTATCCCAGGATCATCCTCGACGAGTTGCTGGAAGTGGGCGCGGTCCGCGCAGCCAAGGATGGCGCATTGCGAGCCGTGAACCGCCGCTACACGGTTGGCGGCGCCGATCCGGCGGCGATTGAACAACTTGGACACAGCGCAAAGGACCTGCTCAGCGCGCTGGAGCACAACCTCAGTGCCCCCGTCGAGTCTCGACACTATGACGATGCGGCCGCAACGCTGTCGCTCGATCGCGCGGCGCTGCCACTGTTCCGCCGCTTGTTGAAGCAGCGTGGGTCGGCTTTCCTGGAAGACATCGAAGGCTGGATCTCGGAGCACGAGAAGCCGGCAGCCTCCGGCAATACACGGGCGGGAGTCACCGTTCGAATGTTTGTCGAAGAGGCGCCGCGGCCGAAGGAAAAGTGGCCGGGCAACACCAAGCTCTGATCAGCGCTTGCGTCCGCTGATCGCCAGGAACTCGTCCTCGTCCAGGATCTTGACGCCGAGTTCGGTTGCCTTTCGCAACTTCGATCCGGCGTCCTCCCCGACTACGACGAAATCGGTATTCTTCGAAACGCTTCCCGCGACCTTCCCGCCGAGCGACTTGACGATCGCACCCGCTTCGTCGCGCGACATCGAGGACAGCTTTCCGGTAAGCACGAAGGTCTTCCCAGCGTAGGCGCTGTTCTTCGGCTTCAGTTCGCGGATCGCAGGCCAGCGCACCCCACACTTGATCAGCGCGGCAATGGCCTTCGCATTGCGCGATTCCGCCATGAACGCGTGGACATGCGACGCGGTGATCGGCCCGACATCCGGCACTTCCTCAATCTGTTCCGCGCTGCTCCCGGCGATGGCTTCGAGCGAGCGGAAATGGCTCGCCAACGCCTCTGCAGTCGATTCACCGACATCCCGTATCCCGAGCGCATACAAGAAGCGCGCAAGCGTCGTCTCCTTGCTGCGATCGAGCGCCTCGACCAGGTTCTGCGCGGATTTCTCGCCCATGCGATCCAGGCCGGCCAGCTCTTCCGCGTCCAGCCGATAAAGGTCGGACGGATCCTTCACCTTGCCTGCATCGACAAGCTGATCGATCAGCTTGCTGCCAAGTCCTTCGATGTCGAGCGCGCGGCGCGATGAAAAATGGCGCAGCGATTCCTTGATCTGCGCCGGACACACTAGCGCACCGGTGCAGCGTGCAACGGCCTCGCCCTCTTCCCGCTCGACGTCGGAGCCACAGATCGGGCACTTCTCGGGCAGGCGCACGGGAGACGTCCTCGCGGGTCGCTTCTCCTTGATGACGCGCACGACTTCCGGGATGACGTCTCCTGCCCTGCGCAACACGACGGTGTCACCGACGCGAACGTCCTTGCGCTGAAGTTCGTCGATGTTGTGCAGCGTCGCGTTGCTGACCGTCGCTCCACCAACGAAAACACGCTCCAGCCGGGCCACAGGCGTCAGCGCCCCGGTCCGGCCAACCTGCCACTCGATCGCGCGTACGCGGGTCATCTCTTCCTCGGCTGGAAACTTGTGTGCGATGGACCAACGCGGAGCGCGCGCCACGAAGCCGAGCAACTCCTGTTGCGCGCGCGAATCCACCTTGTAGACGACGCCATCGATCTGGTAGCGCAGCCTGGATCGGCGGCGCCCGATCTCCTCGTAGTAGCCGAGCAGTGCCTCGACGCCTCGAACGACGCGCGTTTCCGGGGAAGTTCGCAGGCCCCAGTCCTGCAGTTTTCCGAGGACTTCGCTGTGCCGGTCCGGCAGCTTGCCGCCCTCTACAAGCCCGGCGGCGTAGAAGAAAATCTCGAGCGGACGGGTCGCGGTGAGGCGCGGATCGAGCTGACGCAGGCTCCCCGCCGCCGCATTGCGAGGATTGACGAAAGTCTTTTCGCCCTTCTCAGCAGCGCGACGGTTCATCGCCTCGAATCCCGCGAGCGACATCAATACTTCGCCGCGGACTTCCAGCAATTCGGGCAATGCCCGGCCGAGCAGGCGCAGCGGCACGCTCTGGATGGTGCGGATGTTGTGCGTCACATCTTCGCCGACGGTGCCATCGCCGCGAGTTGCCGCGATTTCGAGCGTCCCGCGCCGATAGGTCAGGCTCACCGCGAGTCCGTCGAGTTTCGGCTCGCAGCAATAGTCGATCTCGCCCTTGGCTTCGAGGCGCTCCCGGACCCGGCGATCGAACGACTCGACGTCTTCGCGCGAGAACGCGTTGTCGAGCGACAGCATCGGCTTTCGATGCCGGACCTCATCAAATTCAGCGATCGGCGCGCCGCCGACGCGCTGGGTCGGTGACTCGGGGACGATCAGCTCGGGGTGCGCCTGTTCGAGGGCGCGCAGTTCGCGGATCAGGCGGTCGTACTCCGAGTCCGGCACTTCCGGATCATCCAGCACGTGATAACGGTGGTTGTGCCGGTCGATGTCCGCGCGCAGCCGCGCGACGCGCTGGCGCACGGCTGCGGATGCCGCTTTCATCAGGTGCGGCGAAGTCGCTTGTTGCGGTGCTCGAAGTGCACGAGCTCTTCGCGCAGGTTGAGGATGCGCTGCGCCGTCAGCGTGCTGCCCTGCTCGTCCTGGAGCTGGCCCTTGATTCGATCCGCGAGGTGGCGGCCGACAGCCAGGATGAGATCAAAAGTCGCCGGACCGTCGAGCGGGCCGGGAACGATCCCGAACAGCGAAATGCCTGGAAAATACTGTTCATCCATGGTCTCGAGGTCGAACGACCCGGGCTCCATCATGCTGGCAACGAAGAACAGCGCCTTGCCGTCCTCGCGCTCACGATGAAAGATCGAATAGCGGCCGAATGTCAGGCCTTCCGCTTCCAGCGCCTCACGCAGCGCCCGCCCGAACCAGTTGCCGTCGGTCGCGATCAAGCGCAGCGCCACGATGCGCTGCTGCGACGCCGCAGCCGTTTGCTCCTCGATCGGATTGACGTTCTCGACCGGAATCGGCTCATCGACGATCGTTTCCTCGAGATCCGAGCGTTCGATCGGATGGGTCCGGACCCAGGGCGCGCGGTGATAGTCGTCCTGTTCCTCGTCCGTCGAGTCCTCTTCCAGTGCATCCGAAACGGGCGCGACCGGTTTCGCCGGGCCCGGATCCATGATCGGAACCGAAATCGTTCCAGGATCGGGCGCATTGCGTCGATCCTTGCCGACATAGGCCGACACATCCACCTCGAAATCTTCCGGAATTTCGATCATCGGCGGCCGTCGCGGTGTACGGATGCGATCGATGACCGGCGGGGCACTCGGCGGTGTCGGCGCCGGCGCATGGACTCGCGCTGCGGGTGCAGGCATCGGTTCGCCCGACGAAGCATCGTCTTCGAGTGAGGGTTCCGCGCGTTCGCGCGGCCAGGCCACGCCGGCAGCTTCCGCGGCACGCAGCCGGGCCTTGCGCGTTTCCCACCACCACAGCCCGAGGATCAGCGCGAGCCCGGCACCCAGCAAAATCCACCGAAGCTGCGACACCGCTGCGCCTCCCGGTCTATCCGACCGCCGCCATCCGGACGGCTTCGTCCACGTCGACTGCGACCAGTCGCGACACGCCCGGCTCGCCCATGGTCACGCCGATCAGGTGGCTCGCCATCTCCATCGTGCTCTTGTTGTGCGTGATGAACACGAACTGCACCCGTTCCGACATGTCGCGGACGATGTCGCAGAAACGCCCGACGTTGTTGTCGTCGAGCGGCGCATCCACCTCGTCCAGCAGGCAGAACGGCGCCGGGTTGAGCTCGAAGATCGAGAACACGAGTGCGACCGCGGTGAGCGCCTTCTCTCCGCCCGACAGCTGGCTGATCGTGCTATTGCGTTTCCCGGGTGGCCGCGCCATCACGGCGACGCCGGCGGTCAGCACGTCGTCGCCCACCAGCTCAAGGTAGGCGGCGCCGCCGCCGAACAGGCGCGGAAACTTTTCCTTGAGCCCGCTGTTGATGCGGTCGAAGGTGTCCTGGAAGCGCGTGCGCGTTTCGCGATCGATCTTCCGGATCGCCTGGTCGAGTGTATTGAGAGCATCGGTCAGGTCGGCATACTGCCGGTCGAGGTAATCCTTGCGCTCCGACTGCTCCTTGAGCTCGTCGATCGACGCGAGGTTGACGGCGCCGAGACGCTCGATCCGCTCGCTGATCTCGGCGAGTTGTTCATCCCAGGCCGTGACGGTCGCCTCGATCGGCAGGCCCGATGTCACTGTTTCGAGATCGAATGCCGTGGTGGCGAACTGTTCGGCCAGCGATTCGCGCCGGACACGGGCTTCCTGCATGCCGAGGCTGATCTCCCCGAGCGCCGCACGGGCCGATTCGACCAGGGTCTCGGCTTTCTGACGATCGAGGTCCAGCTCGTGGACCCCCGCATCCGCTTCCTCCACCAGGCGTCGCGCCTCGGTCAATTCGCGCTCGACCGCAATGCGTTGCGCCAGGAACTGCTGCAACTGCTGCTCGAGCTCCGCGAATGGCGCCTCGCCATCCGCGAGTTGGCGTTCCAGTTCCACGCGCCGCGCCTCAAGCTGGGTCGACAGGTCGCTCGCACGCTCGAGGCTGGTGCGCAGCGTTGCGAGCGTCGAGCGCTGCGATTCAACGCGAATCGCGACCTGCTGTGCCGCCGCGACCTCGACGTCATTCCGCTCGCGCGCGGCCGCGAGCCCGGCGCGCAGGCGGTCGCGCTCGCCCTCGAGCAACGGCCGTTGCTGTCCCAGTGCCGTGACCTGCGCCGTCGCTGACTCCAGCTTGTCCCGGGATTCCCGGGATTCGTATTCGTCGCGCGCGATTTCCTGGACCGTAGCCGCCAGTTCCGACCCGATCTGCGCCAGTCGTTCCGCGACCTGCTGGGTACGCGAACGGATCGCTTCATGCGCTCCGCGCACGTTGACCAGGTCGTGATGCAGGCGGTTGACCGAGGCATGTAGGTCGTCGCGCCTGGCATCCACGGCAGCCACGCGCTCGCGGGCCTGCACCAATGACCGATCGAGTTCCGCCACGCGGGCTTCATGGCTCGCAACCTTGGCCTGCAGGCCGCGCAGGTCGTGTTCGCGCGCGATGACGCCGGCATGGCCGGCCGCGCTGCGGGCGACCCGGAGCCAGCCGCGGCCCATCCAGATGCCGCTTCGCGTGATGACAGATTGTCCAGGCTGCAGCGAGCGCCGGCGGGCCATTGCGTCAGCGACCGATTCGACCGCGACGATGCCCGCGAGCAGTTCGGTGACGACCGTGGGCCCGTTCACGCGGGCCAGCAGCATGTCCGGCGCCGGCTTGTCGCGGCTTGCGCTCGCCGACTCGGCGATCGTCAGCTGGCCGGCATCGAGCGCATCCGATGCGGAGGCGACAGCATCGATGCCGTCGACGCACACGGCCTCGAGGTAACTGCCGAGTGCGGTCTCCACCGCGCGCTCCCAGCCCTTCGTGACATCGAGGCGCTGCGCGAGCCGCGGGCTGCGCTCCAGTTTCTGCTGCGACAGCCAGGCAGCGACACCCGCCTGCGCCTGGCCGAGCGCCGCCTTCTGCACGGCTTCGACCGTCAGCAACTCACCCTGCGCTGCCTGCAACCCGGCTTTCGCCGCATCGAGTGCCAACGATGCCTGACGCTCCGCTTCGCGCACGGCCTGCGTTTCGACCAGCGTCTGCCCGAGCTCCTGTTGTGCCGCCGCCCCCCGGTCGCGCGCCTGCTGCTCGGCGGACGCGAACTCTTCGGGCCGTGCGCCCGCGACGCTTCGTTGCAGGGTCGTCTGCTCCTCCGCTAGCCGGTCCCGCTGCGCGATCAGTCGCGCGAGCCCCGAATTGATCTGCTCTATGCGCGCCTGCTCGACGTGCAGCTGCTTCGTGGACTCGGCCGCAGCCACGCTGAAAGTCTCCCAGCGCTGCTGCCAGCCCGTCATGGCGAGTTCGGCATCGGCGTAGGCCGCGCGCGCGCGGCTTTCGGTCGCGCGCGCAGTGTCCAGTTCCGGCTCCGCACCGGCCAGGAACGCCGACAGATCGCGCAACTGTTCCTGGTCGCGTCCGACGAGCACTCGTGATTCGCCGAGCTCGCGATTCACGCGCTCGAGGTCGCTGCGCTGGCGCTGTCGCAATTCCCGCGCGTGCTGCAGGGACTGCTCGGTCCTCGTGGCATCGGCTCCGGCCTGGTAGTAGCGGCCCTGCACGGCGGCGAGCGCGTCAGAGGTCTCGGCGTGCTTCGCGCGGGCGCGTTCGACGGCCGCCTCGGCGGCGCGCAACTCGGCGATCGCGGCCTGGGTCTCGGTCTCGCGCTGCGTCGCGAGCCCGTGGCGAGAATGGATGTCGCCATCCAGGTCGCGGATCCGGAGCGCGAGCAGCTCGGCCTGGAGCTGCCGCTGGCGAGTCTTGTGTTCCTGATAGCGGCGCGCGACGCCCGCCTGGCGCTGGAGATGGCGAATCTGCTTGTCCACCTCCTCGCGCAGGTCGTTCAGGCGCTCAAGGTTCTCGCGCGTATGCGAGATCCGGTTCTCGGTCTCGCGGCGCCGGTCCTTGTAACGCGAGATGCCGGCCGCCTCCTCGACGAACGCACGCATGTCCTCGGCCCGCGCCTCGATCAGGCGCGAGATCATGCCCTGCTCGATGATCGCGTAGCTGCGCGAGCCAAGCCCGGTGCCGAGGAACAGGTGCGTGATGTCCTTGCGCCGGCACTTGGAGCCGTTGATGTAGTAAATCGAGTTGCCGTCGCGCGAAACGACGCGTTTCAGCGCCACCTCGGCATAGCCGGCGTAGGGGCCGGCGATCTTGCCGTCGCTGTTGTCGAACACCAGTTCGACCGAGCCGCTGCCGATCGGCTTGCGGCCGCGCGAGCCGTTGAAGATCACGTCGGTCATCGAGTCGCCGCGCAGGTGCTTGGCGGAGATTTCGCCCATGACCCAGCGGACCGCATCGATGATGTTGGATTTGCCGCAGCCGTTGGGGCCGACGACGCCGGTCAGATTCGCGGGAAATGTAACGGTGGTCGGATCGACGAAAGACTTGAAACCGGCGAGTCTGATCCTGGCTAGGCGCATTTCAGCTAGTGTAAATTAACCGCCAGCATGTGTCCCCTGACGCCAACCGGCGACATCGAGACTTTTCCGAATCCGCAGGCGGCGCGCGATTACACGATCCGCATGCGGCTCCCGGAATTCACCTGCCTGTGCCCGCTCACGGGGCAGCCCGACTTTGCGACGCTCGACCTCGAGTACGTGCCCGAAGCGCGCTGCGTCGAACTCAAGTCGCTGAAGGCCTACATCTGGTCGTGTCGCGACCACGGCGCCTTCCATGAAGCGGTCACCAACGAGATCGCCGACCGGCTTGCCGCAGTGCTGCAACCGCGGTTCCTGCGCCTCACAGCGCAGTTCAACGTGCGCGGCGGCATCTACACGACGGTCGTTTCCGAGCATCGCAAGCCCGGCTGGGCGCCCGCCGCGGCGATTGTCCTGCCCTGCCCCGGGGCAGGCCCGGCAGCCGCCACTTAACAGCACTGGACCTCGCCAGAACGAGGGCTATAATCCCGCGCTCGATTGAACAGGCTCCGGAGTTGCGATGCCAGGCAAGAAGATTTCGAAGGCCAAAAAACCCGCCGCGAAAGCGACTGCCCGCAAGGCGCCCGTCGCCCACAAAGCCGCAAAACCAGCGCCCCGGAAAGCCAAGATCGCCGCCGTCCGCAGCAAGGTCGCAAAGCCCGTCAAAGCCAAGCCGGTCGCCTTGGCCAGGCCCGCAGTCGTAGCGCGCCCGGTGGCGGCCAAACCGCTCAAGCTCGGCACTGCCGCACGCGAGCCGATCGTCGTGAAGCCGAAGCCGGGTCCGACGATGCCGCCCTCAAGCGATGCCCGGCCGGCCCTGATCGCCCTGCAGCAGCGCGCGGCGCGCCGCGCCATGCTCGGCGAGGACGATGATGAAGGCCCCGGGTCCCACAACCTGCTGCTGGGGCCGCGCAATGTCCGCCCGTACCGCGAGCGCAAGGGCGAGCAGTACATGGGCCGCGAGCAGCTCGAGCACTTCCGCGTCATCCTGGCCAGCTGGAAGCGCGATCTCATGGAAGAAGTCGACCGCACGATGACCCACATGAAGGACGAGGCGGCCAATCCGCCCGATACGAACGACCGCGCCACGCTCGAATCGGAATTCGCGCTCGAACTGCGCACCCGCGATCGCGAGCGCAAGCTGATCCGCAAGATTGAGGAAGCGCTGAGCCGGATCGAAGACGGCAGCTACGGCTACTGCGTCGAGACCGGCGAGCCGATCGGCGTGAAGCGCCTCGAGGCGCGGCCGGTCGCCACGCTCTGCATCGAGGCCCAGGAGCGCCGCGAGCGGCGCGAGAAGCAGTACGGCGACCGCGACGACTGGTATCGCTGAGCCGCGGCCGCGCGGCCGCTTCGCTCCCTCCCCGACCGGACCCCTGCATCTTGGCTCCCTGCTGGCCGCCGTCGGCAGCTATCTGCACGCACGCAGCCGCGACGGCACCTGGCTCCTGCGAATTGAAGACCTGGACCGCGAGCGCTGCCGACCAGAGCATGCGGACGGATTTCAGCGGGTACTCGGTGCTTTCGGCTTCGAATGGGATGGAAACGTCAGTTTCCAGTCTGATCGAACCGATTTCTACGAAGCGGCACTGAAGCAGTTGCGCGATGCTGGGCTCTGCTACCCCTGTGGCTGCAGCCGGGCAAGCCTGGCGGCCGCTGCCTTCGATCCTGCTGCCGAGCCAGTGTATCCGGGAACCTGCCGGGACGATCCGGGAGCCGGCCAGGGAACACACGCACTACGGTTCCGGATTGCAGCCTGCCAGCCAGCCGTCCTCGTCGAAGACCTCATGCAGGGAGCGGTCAGCCAGGACTGCCGGCGGGATGCCGGCGACTTCGTGATCCGCCGGCGGGACGGCCACTTCGCATACCACCTTGCCGTGGTCGTCGACGACGAGCTCCAGGGCATCAACGAAGTCGTGCGCGGCGCGGACCTGCTCTCATCGACGCCACGCCAGGTGCTGCTGCAACAAGCACTCGGCTACCGCACGCCGCGATATGCCCACCTGCCGCTCCTGGTCGAGCCCGACGGCCAGAAGCTCGCCAAGTCGCGCCGTTCGGTCGCGCTCGACCCTGCCAGGGCAGGACCTCAGCTGTGGGATGCACTGGATTGGCTCGGCCAGGAGCCGCCCGCCGAACTCGCAGGCTCCGCGGTCACCGAGCTTTGGGAATGGGCGATCGGCCATTGGCACCCCGAACGCCTGTCCGGGTGCCGGGAACGGCGCCTGCCCAGAAGGGCAAGCGCGGTCCGGGTGAGGCGACGCCGCGCAGCGAGAGTCGCACGCGGCCCTGACGATCCACTTCGAGCACCTTGACCTTCACGACATCGCCTTCCTTGAGCTTGTCGCTGACGCGCTCGACGCGCTCGTCGGAAATCTGCGAAATGTGCACCAGGCCGTCGCGGCCCGGCAGGATCGCGACGAAAGCACCGAAATCCATCAGGCGGACGACCTTGCCCTCGTAGATATGGCCGACTTCGACGTCCGCCGTGATCATCTCGATGCGACGCAGCGCTTCGCGGCCGGACGCGCCGTCGACCGACGCGATCTTCACGGTGCCGTCGTTCTCGATGTCGATCGTCGCGCCGGTTTCCTCAGTGATCTGGCGGATCACCGAACCGCCCTTGCCGATCACGTCGCGGATCTTTTCCGGGTCGATCTTGATGGTGACGATGGTGGGCGCCCAGGCGGACATCTCCGCGCGAGGCTTGTCGAGCACCTTGTTCATCTCGCCCAGGATGTGCAGCCGGCCGGCTTTCGCCTGCTCGAGCGCCACTTTCATGATCTCGGCGGTTATGCCGTTGATCTTGATGTCCATCTGCAAGGCCGTCACGCCGTCCTTAGTGCCCGCGACCTTGAAATCCATGTCGCCAAGGTGGTCCTCATCGCCCAGGATGTCGGTCAGGACGGCGAAGCGTTCGCCTTCCTTGACGAGGCCCATCGCGACGCCCGCGACCGCACCCTTGAGCGGGACGCCTGCGTCCATCAGTGCAAGGCTGGTGCCGCAAACGGTCGCCATCGAGCTCGAGCCGTTCGACTCGAGCACTTCCGACACGACGCGCAGGACGTACGGGAATTCTTCGGAGTTCGGCATGACCGCGCTGATGCCGCGGCGCGCCAGGTTTCCATGCCCGATCTCGCGGCGCTTCGGCGAACCCATGAAGCCGGTCTCGCCCACCGAAAACGGCGGGAAGTTGTAGTGCAGCATGAACGGCTCGCGGCGTTCGCCGGCGAGCGCATCGATGATCTGGGCATCGCGGCCCGTGCCGAGCGTCGTCGTGACGAGGGCCTGGGTCTCGCCGCGCGTGAAGATCGCGGAACCGTGGGTGCGCGGCAGCGCGCCG
>JANNHT010000128.1:0-23478 GCA_031404555.1 Gammaproteobacteria bacterium | reverse complement strand
CGGTGAACGATGTGAGTTCCGCCGAGGTCGCCTCGCTCGATACCTTCGAGAACAATTCGTACGAGTCGCTCTCCTGGGCCTCCGGGTCGGCGAACACGTAGAGCATGCCGCCGCGCGCGCGCACTTCCTGCAGGTTCGACTTCACCTTCTCGAGCAGGTCGTTGTTCGGTGCGACCGCGATGACCGGCATGTCCGAGTCCACGAGCGCGAGCGGCCCGTGCTTCAGCTCGCCCGCCGCGTAGGCCTCGGCGTGGATGTAGGAGATTTCCTTGAGCTTCAGCGCACCTTCCTGGGCGATCGGGAACATCGCGCCGCGGCCGAGGAACAGCGCGTGGTGCTTCGGCTCGATCAGCTTCGCGAGTTCGCGGATCACCGGGTCGAGTGCGAGCGTCTGCTCGAGCATGTGCGGAAGCTCGAGCAGCCGCTGCACCAGCGTCCTCTCGCGCTCCGGCGTGAAGCCATGGTGCTTGCCAATCGCGATCACCAGCATCCCGAGGGCCGCGAGCTGGGTGGTGAACGCCTTGGTCGAGGCGACGCCGATCTCCGGGCCCGCGCGGGTCAGCAGCACGAGCTCCGATTCCCGCACCAGCGAGCTCTCCGGCACGTTGCAGATTGCGAGCGTCGACAGGAAGCCCGCCTGCTTCGCGAGCCGCAGCGCCGCGAGCGTGTCTGCGGTCTCTCCGGACTGCGAGATCGAGACGAACAGCGCGTTCGCCGGCACGACCGGGTCGCGGTAACGGAACTCACTCGCGATCTCGACGCGGCACGGCACGCGGCAGAGCTGCTCGATGAAATAGCGCGCGACGACGCCCGCGTGGTAGCTCGTACCGCAGGCGACGATGTGCACGGAAGTGGTGCGCTTCAGGACTTCCATCGCGGCCGGGCCGAAAGCCTGCGACAGCAGGCGCCCGCCAGCGACGCGCTCCTCGAGCGTCTGCGCGACCGCGCGCGGCTGCTCGTGGATCTCCTTCAGCATGAAGTGGGGGTATGCGCCGCGTTCGGCCGCCTCGGCCGTCTGCGCGGATTCGTAGGGCTTGCGCTCGACCTTGCGCCCTTCCGCATCAACGATCTGGATGTCCTTGCGGCGGATGCAGGCGACATCGCCCTCCTCGAGGATGATGAACGTCCGCGTCACGGGCAGGAGCGCGGCGATGTCGGAGGCGACGAAGTTCTCGTCCTTGCCGATGCCGATCAGCGCCGGGCAGCCGACGCGCGCGAGCACGATGCAGTCCGGGTCCTGGCCCCACATCACCGCGAGCGAGTACGCGCCGCGCAGCTCGGCGACGGTCTTGCGGACCGCGAGGAACAAGTCGGTGGTGCCGGCGAGGTGATGGTGGATGCGGTGCGCGATGACCTCGGTGTCGGTCTCCGAAGTGAAGGTGTAGCCGATGCGCTCCAGTTCCGCGCGGAGCTCCTCGTGATTCTCGATAATGCCGTTGTGCACGATCGCGACGCCGTCCCGCGACACGTGCGGGTGGGCATTGCGCTCGTTCGGCACGCCGTGCGTCGCCCAGCGCGTGTGCGCGATGCCGAGATGGCCGGAGGTCGGCGTGGCGGCGAGCGCCTCGGAGAGTTTCGCGACCTTGCCGACCGCGCGCAGCCGCGCGACCTCGGAGCTGCCGTTCAGCACGGCGACGCCCGCCGAGTCGTAGCCGCGGTACTCGAGCCGCTTGAGGCCTTCGATCAGGATCGGGACGATGTCGCGGTCAGCAACCGCTCCGACGATTCCGCACATGGGCGATGGACCTCACGCCGGGAGAGGGTCCCGGGGCCACGGTCGCGGCATTTTACCCCGGGGGGCCTGCCCCGAGCCAGCGCAGCGCGGCATTCAGATCCTGGAAGAACTCGGTCCGGACGCCGCGATTCATGGCGGCGTCGCGGAAAAACCCGGTCTGCTGGTCGGGCACGAAGCCCCGGAAACAGCAGGCCACCGTGAGCCCGGGCATCAGGCGGGCCACGAGATCCGCGTGGTTCAGCGATTCCATCGTGGTCAGGCGCCGCTGCACGTTGTCGCCCTCGACGAGCACGCGCTTCAGGCCGCGCTCGCGGCAGGCATCGTTCAACGTGAGCCAGATCGCGGTCGTGCTCTCCGGCGTCAGCTCGAAGCCGGGCACCAAGTGCATGTAGACATAACCCTCGCGAGCCTCGAGCGCGAAGCCCGGATCCGGCAGGGTGTCATCCGTCCCGGAGGTCATCGTGCTACTCCCGCTGCTTTTCGGGGCGCTTCCAGTTCTCGATGGTCTGCTGGCGGCTGCGCTCGACCGTCAGCTTGCCGGCAGGCGCCGGCTTGGTGATCGTTGAACCCGCACCGATCGTCGCCTGCTCGCCGACCGACACCGGCGCGACCAGCATCGTGCCGGAGCCGATGAAGGCGCCGTCGCCGATCGTCGTGCGGTGCTTGTTCACGCCGTCGTAGTTGCAGGTCACGGTGCCGGCGCCGACATTCACCGCAGAGCCGATCGTCGAGTCGCCAACGTAACTCAGGTGATTCGCCTTGCTGCCGGTGCCGAGCTCGCTGTTCTTCACCTCGACGAAGTTGCCCACGTGCACGGCATCCGCGAGCCTGGTGCCGGGGCGAAGCCGCGCGAACGGGCCGACGATGCATTTCGCGCCGGTGACGGCGCCTTCGATCAGGCTGTGCGCGCGGATCTCGGTGTCGGCGCCGATCGTGCAGTCGGTGAGCACGCAGCCCGGGCCGACTCTCACGCGGTCGCCGAGCGTCACCTTGCCCGCGAGGATCACGTTGATATCGAGCTGCACGTCGCGCCCGCAATGAACCGCGCCGCGGATGTCGACGCGCGCGGGATCGACGATCGTGACGCCGGCGTGCATCAGTTCCATCGCCTTCGCGCGGCGGTGTTCCGCCTCGACTTCAGCGAGCTGGACCTTGTCGTTCACGCCGAGGACCTCCGCCGCCGTATCTGCGATCACGGCCTCGACCAGGCAACCGTCGGCGACCGCTGCGCCGACGCAATCGGTCAGATAGTACTCGCTCTGGGCGTTGTCGGCTTTGAGCGCGGCGAGCCAGCCGCGGAGCCGGCCCGAAGGTGCCGCCAGCAGCCCGGTGTTGATCTCGCCGATCGCGCGAATCCCTGCATCCGCGTCCTTGTCCTCGACGATCCGCGTGACCCGGCCCGCCGCATCGCGGACGATCCGGCCATAACCCGCCGGGTCTGGCAGGACGGCCGTGAGCAGCGCGAGCGAGCGCGGGCCACACTTTGCGACGAGGCTTTTGAGCGCATCTGCGCGCACCAGCGGCACGTCGCCATAGAGCACCAGCACGGTGTGCCCGTCCGGTATGCCCGGCATCGCCTGCATGACCGCGTGGCCCGTGCCTTTCTGTTCGGCCTGCAGGGCCCAGCGGATGTCCGGGGCGGGGAATGCCGCGCGCACGCGCTCGGCGCCGTGGCCGTGCACGACGACGATCGCATCGGGTTTGAGCTCGCGGGCGGTGTCGATCACGTGGCCGAGGAGCGGCCGGCCCGCGAGCGGCTGGAGCACCTTCGGCAGGTCGCTCACCATGCGCTTGCCCTGGCCGGCAGCCAGGATGACGACGGACAGGGACATCGCCGCGATTGTACCGGAGGGCGCTGGACACGAACGATGGATCGGCGTCACAGTTGGCGCCGTCACGGGAGGCCCATTCATGATCCGATGCTCAGCCTTTGCGCTCTGCGCACTCCTTTTCCATGCCGGCGCAATCTCCGCGTCCGATGTCGAGGCGACGACCACGGACGGCCGCAAGGTGATCCTGCGCGACAACGGCACCTGGTCGTTCCCGGCCGCGCCGGCCGCGACACGCGGCCTGTCCAACAAGCCCGCGGGCGCCACGGCGGTGATCCAGAGCAAGAAAGGATTCGTCGAGCTCTGGTACGACCCGGCGAAGTGGGTGCAGCGCACCAGCATGAAGAACGACGCGGCCGAATTCGGGTTCGAACACACGGCCGGCGACGCCTACGCGATGGCAATCATCGAGCGCATCGCGATGCCGTACGAGACGCTTCGCAAGGTCGCGCTCGAGAACGCGATGTCCACTGCACCGGATGCGCGCATCAGCCTCGAGGAAGAGCGCGTGGTCAACGGCGTGAAGCTCCACGCACTGCACATCGACGGCACCTACAGCGGCATCCCGTTCCGCTATTACGGCTACTACTGGAGCGGCAAGGCCGGCACGCTCCAGGTCGTCGCGTTCACGGCCCAGAACCTGTTCGATGAAGTGGCCGACGATTTCACCGGGCTCCTGAACGGCCTCGTGATCACGAAGGAATGAGAATGAATCGCATGATCCGCTGGTCCGCAGCCCTGCTCGCGATCGCCGCCCCGCTCGCCCTCGCCGAGACGCTGGTCGTCGAGGCCGGGCAGTACCTCGACGTCGTCCAGGGCCGGATGGTCTCGCCCGCCGTCATCGTGATTGAAGGCGAGCGCATCGCCGCGATCAATCCCGCGACCCGGCCCGCGAACGCGCGGACGATCGCGCTTCCGGGCCACACGCTGCTGCCCGGGCTGATGGATGCGCACGTGCACCTCAACTACATGCTGGAGGAAGGCTGGGAGACCGAGCACGTCCGCTTCACGACCGGCGACTTTGCGTTGCGCGCACTGCCGCACGCGAAGGCGACGCTGCTCGCCGGCTTCACGACCGTGCGCGATCTCGGCACCGGCGTCGGCTTCTCCGACGTCGCCCTGATGCACGCGATCGACAAGGGCTGGGCGGTCGGCCCGCGCATGATCCCGGCCGGCCACGCGCTGTCGATCACCGGCGGCCACTGCGACATCACGGGCTTTGGCCCCGGCATCGAGCCCGCCAACTACATCTCGGGCGTCGCTGACGGAGTGGATGAAGTGGTGAAGGCCGTACGCTACCAGATCAAGCACGGCGCGAAGGTGATCAAGATCTGCGCGACCGCGGGCGTGCTGAGTTTCGAGGGCCCGGTCGGCGCGCAGCAGTACTCGACAGAGGAGCTGCGCGCAGCCGCCGAGGAGACCCATCGCCACGGCCTCAAGATCGCGGCGCATGCGCACGGCACCGAGGGCATCATCGCGGCGTCGGAGGCCGGCATCGACAGCATCGAGCACGATTCGATGCTGACCGAGGAAGCGGCGGCGATCATCAAGAAGAATGGCACCTTCGTCGTGCCAAACATCCACCTGTTGAAGACGCTCGCGGAGACCGAACTGCCGCCTCAGCTCGCCGCCAAGCAGGCGTATCTCACGCCGCTCGCCACCGAGGGATTCCGTCGCTCGGTGCGTTACGGCCTCAAGATCGCGTTTGGCACGGATGCCGGCGTGTTCCTGCACGGCGAGAACGCGAAGGAATTTGCGGCGCGCGTCTCCCTCGGCGATACGCCGCTGAGCGCGATCCGCTCCGCGACCCTCGTCAACGCGGAACTCTTCGGCACGCCGGACCGGGGCCGAATCGAGGCGGGCCTGCTCGCGGATCTCGTCGCGGTTGCCGGCAACCCGCTCGAGAACATCGCGCTCCTTGAGGACGTGAAGTTCGTCATGAAAGGTGGCGTCGTCTACAAGCAGCCGTAGCAACGGTCAGTTGCGCGGCGTCCGATCAATCATTCCGGGGGACTCTCACATGCTGCATCGCTTTCCGGCCGCCGCGGCCGCTTTCGTCGCTTGCTTCGTTCACCAGCCGGCCGCCGCGCAAAGCGCGGACGCCGAGATCTCGGCACTGGTCGTGAAGGTGCAGGCCGAGAGCATCCGCCAGCGCCAGCACATCCATCAGTTCCCCGAACTCGGCAATCGCGAGAAAGCGACTGCGGAGCTCGTTGCCGAGCACCTGCGCAGGCTCGGCATCGAAGTCCAGACCGGCATCGCGCACACGGGAGTCGTCGGCATCCTGAAGGGAAAAAGCGACCGCCCGCTGATCGCGATCCGCGCCGACATGGACGGGCTGCCCGTCACCGAAGCGACTGACCTGCCGTTCAAGTCTTTGGCGCGCGGCGTTTACGGCGGCCGCGACGTCGGCGTGATGCACGCCTGCGGCCACGATATTCACGTCGCCGCGCTCCTCGGCACCGCATCGGTCCTCGCCGCGATGAGGGACAAGCTGCCCGGCACGGTCATGTTCATCTTCCAGCCAGCGGAGGAAGGCGTGCCAGCCGGCGAGAACGGCGGCGCGAAGATGATGGTCGAGGAAGGCATCTTCGAGAAACGGAAGCCCGATGCGGTGATCGCCCTCCATGCGAACGGCGACCCGCCGGACGAGGAAGGCGAAGACGAGCTGCTCGGTCGCGTCACCTACCGACCGGGTCCGACGTTTGCCGCCGCCACCCGCTGGAGTGCGACCGTAACTGGCCGCGCCGCCCACGGCGCTGCGCCCCACCTCGGCGTGGACCCGATCGTCACGGCCTCCGAGATCGTCATGTCCCTGCAGACGATCCGCTCGCGCGTGCTCTCGCCGCTCGAGGACATGGTGCTCACGGTCGGCATCTTCCGCGGCGGCGAACGCCACAACATCATCCCGCCGAGCGTCGAGCTCGGCGGCACGATCCGCACCTTCAACGACGAGGTGCTTGCGACCATCGAGGGACGGATGCGCGACATCTTCGATGGCGTCACCCGCGCGGCGCATGCGACTTTCGAACTCTCGTTCGATCGCTCGCACCCGATGACGGTCAACGACCCCGCGCTCACCGCGCAGCTCGTGCCGACCATCGAGCGGCTGATCGGCAAGGACAACGTCCGCCTGGTGCCGGCGCAGACCGGCGCCGAGGATTTCTCGTACTTCAGCAATATCGTGCCCGGGTTCTATTTTGCCCTCGGCGCGGTGCCGGAAGGAAAGATTTCCAGCGGCCACCACACGGCGTCGTTCTACGCCGACGACGGCGCCGTGCCGATCGGCATCCGGCTCCTGAGCACGCTCGCGGTGGACTACCTCTCGGCCGAATCGGCGAAGTGACCCTCGCGGAGTACCGCGCCTGCCTCGCGATCGCGCGCCGCCACGCGCGCGGCGCCGAAGCCGCCGACCTGCTCCAGGAGGGCTTGCTCGCCGGCATCCGCGCGGGGCGATTCGATTTCTCGACCGCTGCGGATCGCGCCTGGCTCGCGGGCACGCTCAGGAACCTCGCGGCCGAAAGCGCGCGAACGCAGTCCCGCCGGCGCCTGCGCGAAACGCGCTGGGCCGCGGAGCAGTCCCCGGTCGCCGCGGAACCGGCGTTGGCCGACGATGATCGCCAGGCCATTCTCGATCGCCTGAGCGAGGGCACGCGCCGCGTCGCGGTCCTCGCGCTGCACGGACTGAACGCGGACGAGATCCAGTACGCCCTCGGGCTGAAGCCCGCGGCTTTCCGCCAGCGGTTGACTGCGCTTCGGCGTTCACTCGGCGAGTTGCCCGAAGCGCTCCGGGCCGAGGCGCTTGCGCTCGCCTACTCGGAACCGCGCCGTGCGGGCGGCGCCCGCCTCGACGTCGGCCTGATCCGCCGCGCACTCCTGCATCATTTGAAGGGCGGCGACGGCGTTGGCACCCACGACCCGGACGGCCACCTGCTCGAAATCCGCGCGCGCTGACCTCACAATCGCGGGCGCCGCGGCAACTACAGGGCAGGCAGAGGGGACGCATCCCTTTGCCGGCAACGAGGTAAAGGGATGCGTCCCCTCTGAGAGGTCCACCATGCTTTCCAATCCCAGCGTCGGCGCGGTCGTATTTTTCGTCCGCGACCTGGCGCGCAGCGTCGCCTGGTATCGCGACGCGCTCGGACTCGAGATGCGCATGCTCGCCGGCCACGACGGGCCATTCGCGCTCGCGACCGCGGGCGGCGTCGAACTCGTCTTCATCCCGCGCGATGAACCGGTGGGCCGCACGCCGATCGTCGTGTTCCGGCTCGCCTCCGGCATCGACGGCGTGGTCGAATCGCTCGCGAAGAAGGGCGTCGAGATCGTGCTGCCGGTCAGCGAGACGCCGGACGGCGGGCTGTCTGCCGACTTCCTCGATCCGGACGGCCACGTATTGAGCGTCTACCAGCCCGGGGGAGCACCGCGATGAGAACCATCGGCTACGCCTTATTGATGTGGCTGCTGCTCGGCCCGCCCGCGATCGCGGCGGACGACGTGGCGGCGGCGGTCTTCACGCGCCTCGCTGGCACCTGGCAGGGAACGGGCACGACGAGCGGCATGCCGTCGGTCCAGCGCCTGCAGTGGGAGCCGGTGCTCGACGCCGCGTTCGTCCGGCTCACGCTCGAGAACCGGATGACGATGACGGACGGCAAGGAGTGGCGCTTCCAGGCGCAGGCCTTCTATAAGGTGTCGCCCGACGGCCGGATCGCCGGCACCTGGTTCGATTCGCGCGGGCTCACGTTCCCGCTCGCCGGCAGCGTGGACGATGCGGGCGTGCTGACCATCGACTGGGGCAGCGACGACACCGAGCGCGGGCGCAGCCGCTATCGCATCGCGGACGGCGCGCTCGAGGTGACGGACGAGGTGCAGGGCAAGGACGGCGCGTTGTCCGTTTTCGGCCAGTCCACGCTGAAGCGCGAGCCCTAAACCCAAGCCACTTCCCGCCGGCGGGTCGTTCTCATCCCGGTGATGAGAACGCACACGCTTGCGCTCCTGTTGATCGCCTTGTCGCTGGCGCGGCCCGCCATCGCCCAGGACACGAGTGCGCCGACGGCCGTGGCAGACGCCCAGGCGACCCTGCCGTTCGGCGGCGTCCTGATGCTGTCCGGCGCTCGCTCAGTCGACGTCGGCGGGCGAGTCGCGAATTACACCTGGACGCGGCTCGAGGGCGCGGGCGGCGATTTTCCGCTGAACCAGCCGCAGACCACCGAATTGCCTGCCTTCATCATCTCGCAATCGGCCGGCAATCCGCTGCGGCCCGGGCGGCATCGCTTCGCACTCCAGGTGGCCGACGATTCCGGTCTTGAATCGCAGCCTGTCGTGATCCAGATCATCGTCATGGACAACGTCCCGCCGGTCGCTGTCATCGGCGCGTTGGCGAACGTCTACGCGGGCACTGCATTGACGCTGCACGGGGAGCATTCCGTGGACGTCGGCGGAAGCGTGGCCCGCTACGATTTCACGCGGCTCAAGGGCGACGGCGGTGCGGCGATGCCGCACAACAAGGTGTTCTCGACAACGAACGGCCTCTTCACGGTGCCGCAGCCCTCGACGTCCCAGCTCCTCGCTCCTGGCCAGCACCTCTTCCGCCTGGTCGTCGTTGACGACGCCGGCAACCAGTCCGCGCCGCGCGACCTCGTGGTCAACGTGCTGAGCGCGGCCGACACGTCGGCACCGACGGCGGTGCTCGATGCGCCGAACAGCGTGACGGTCGGGACCCCGTTGACGCTCTCCGCCGCTCGCTCAGTCGATGTCGGCGGCCAGATCGTGCAGTACGTCTGGACGCATCTCGAGGGCGGTGGATCGAACATGCCGCTCAACCAGCCTTTCGTGACCGATGCGAGCAGCATCACCGTGCCGCAGCCGGCCGGTGCGGCGCTTGCCGTCGGCCGGCACCGGTTCCGGCTGGTGGTCAAGGACAGTTCCGGCAACGAATCGCAACCGGCGGAACGCCAGCTCTTCGTGGTGGACAACATCGCCCCGACCGCCGTGCTCGACGCGCCGCGCGAAGTCATGCAAGGACAGGCCTTCCAGCTGTCCGCGGCGCGTTCCGCGGACGGCGGCGGCCGAGTCGTCAGTTATCGTTGGACACGCATCGCGGGCAGCCGCGAGGGGCCGATGGGAATCAACCAGACGCTGGTGACGGATGCGCCCGCCGTCACGGTGTCGCAGACGGCGAGCGACGCCTACGCGCTCGGTCAGCAGGTCTTCCGCCTCGTGGTCGTGGACGACTCCGGCAACCTGTCGCAACCCGCCGACATCGCCGTCAACGTGGTCGCGAAACGTTGACGCGATCGCGGCCCTGCCCGGTCAGGGCCGGGGCTCGTCCATCCGGTAGACCGCGACGATCTCGTGGGTCACCGTGTCCCGCAACACGTTGAACCACTGGCCGCAGCCGAAGCTGTGGCACCAGCGCTCGGCGTGCCCGCCCTTCGGGTTCTCGCGGAAATAGAGGTACTTCGACCACTCCTCGTCGCTGCACCCGGGCGACGGGCGCGCGATGTGGCTCTCGCCGCCGAAGCTGAACTCCGGCTCGTCGCGGACCCCGCACCAGGGACATTCGATCCTGAGCATGCTCTATCATCCCATCGAGCCACACGATGCAGCGCTATTCATTCTTCGCCCTCGCACGGCACGCGGTCAACGGCCGTCGCGACTGGCCGCGCGCGATCGCCGCCTCCGAGCTGAAACCGGTATACGACGCGATCATCGTGGGCGGCGGCGGCCACGGCCTTGCGACCGCCTACTTCCTCGCGAAGGAACACCGCATCGGACGCATCGCGGTGATCGAGAAGGGCGTGATCGGCCAGGGCAACTCGGGGCGCAACACCCAGGTGACGCGCTCGGACTACTTCCACCTCAGCAGCTCGCGGTTCTTCGAGCGGTCGCTGCGGCTCTACGAGGGCCTGTCCCGCGAGCTGAACTACAACATCATGCTGAGCCAGCGCGGCAAGATCACGCTCGCGCACAGCCCGCACGAGCTCGAGTTCCTGCGTCGCTCGGTCAACGCGATCCGGATGAACGGCGTGGATGCCGAACTCCTGTCTCCGGACGAGCTTCGCCGCATCGAGCCGACGCTCAACCTGAACGCGCGCTATCCGGTCGAGGGCGGCGCGGCGCAGTGGCGCGGCGGCCTCTCGCGCCACGACGCCGTGGTCTGGGCCTTCGCGCGCGCGGCCTCCTCGCTCGGCGTTGACATCATCCAGGGCTGCGAGGTGACGGGATTCCGCATCGAGCGCGGCCGCGTGAAGGGCGTCGAGACGACGCGCGGCCCGGTCGCGGCCGGCAAAGTCTGCCTCGCGGTCGCGGGCCACTCGAGCGTGCTCGCGCGCAAGGCCGGCGTCGAGCTCCCGCTCGTGAGCCTCGCGCTCCAGGCAATGGTGACCGAGCCGGTGAAGCCGCTGATAAGTACAGTGATGATGTCCGCCGCGATCCACGGCTACGTCAGCCAGTCGGACCGCGGAGAGATCGTGATCGGCGGCGGCGCGGACGTACACCATTCTTATGCGCAGCGCGGCGGGCTGCCGAACTTCGAGGCGAATGCGCAGGCCGCGATCGAGCTCTTCCCCTGCCTGAGCCGGCTCCGCGTCCTGCGCCAGTGGGCCGGAATCGTGGACATCTCGCCCGACACGAGCCCGGTGATGGGCACGACGCCGGTCGGCGGCTTGTACGTCAGCGCGGGTTGGGGCACCGGCGGCTACAAGGCGATACCGGCTGGCGGCGAGACCATGGCCTGGACCATGGCAAACGGCAAGCCGCATCCGCTGATCACGGCGTTCGGCCTCGACCGTTTCGCGACCGGCGCGCTCGTGGACGAGGGCGCGGCCTCGGGCGTGGCGCACTGATGGGCCACCGGCTTCCGACCGGCGGGCACGTCAACCGCGAACAGGCGATCGGCTTTCGCTGGAACGGGCAGCAGATGCACGCCTTCGCCGGCGACACGATCGCCTCCGCGCTCCTCGCGAACGGCGTGCGCATCGCCGGGCGCAGCCTGAAGTTCCACCGGCCGCGCGGCGTGCTCTCCGCTGGCGCCGAGGAATCGAATGCGCTCGTCACGCTCGGCCGCGGCGCGGAGACAGAGCTCACCGCTCGCGCGACGCTGATCCCGGTGCGCGAGGGGCTCCGTGTTTGCGCGCAGCACGCCTGGCCGAGCGTCGCCTTCGACCTCGGCCGCATCTTCGATTGGACCTCGCGGTTCTGGCCCGCGGGTTTCTACAACAAGACCTTCACCTGGCCTTCCTGGCATTTCTACGAGCCGTGGATCCGCCGCGCCGCCGGGCTCGGGCGCGCCTCGCGCGAGGCAGATCCCGCGCGCTACGACGTCGTGAATGCGCACTGCGACCTGCTCGTGGTCGGCGGCGGCCCGGCGGGCCTCCTCGCCGCGCAAGTCGCCGCGCGCGCGGGACTTCGCGTGATCCTTGCCGAACAGGACGTCGAGTGCGGTGCGTCGCTGCTCGGCGTCGCGGTCTTGATCAACGACGCGCCACCCGCGGTCTGGCTCGCGAGCGTGATCGGCGAACTCGCCGCCTCGCGCAACGTCACTCTCCTCGCATCGACCACGGCGTTCGGGCTCTACGACCACGGCGTCGCGGGTCTCGTCCAGCGCCAGGACCTGCGTGAGCCGCTGCGCATCGCGCGCGAGCGCTACTGGCGCGTGCACGCGCGCCAGACGCTCCTCGCCACCGGTGCGATCGAGCAGCCGCTGCTGTTCGAGCAGAACGACTTGCCGGGCGTGATGCTGGCCTCCGCCGTGCGCCAGTACGCGAACCGCTACGCGGTCGCCGTCGGCCAGCGCGTCGTGTTCGCGACCAACAACGACTCGGCCTATCTCGCGGCCCTCGACCTCGCGGCGACCGGCGTCATCGTGCCAGTGATTGCCGACAGCCGGCTCGCGCCGCCCGCGGTGCTTGCGGAGGCCGTGCGCGCGCACGGCGTCGAGGTCTGCCCGGATACGGTCGTGCTTCGCGCCCACGGCAGCCGCGGCCTGCGCGCGGTCGAGCTCAGCCGCCCCGACGGCAGCAACCGGCGCCGGATCGCCTGCGATGCGCTCGGCATGTCGGGCGGCTGGGCGCCGACGGTCCATCTCTATTCACAGGCGCGCGCCCCGACCGCGTTCGACGCCGAGCGGCAGTGCTTCCTGCCGCGCGAGCCGCGGCCGCCGCTCGAATGCGCGGGTGCGATCAACGGCTGCGCGACGCTTCGCGACACGCTCGCGGATGCCGCTCGCGCCGTGGATGCCGCGCTGGTCCGCGCCGGCATCGAGCAGCGCGAACTGGTGCGGGCGGCAGTCGTCGAGGAACTTCCCGTATCTGCGTCCATCGGGGCGATACACCGCAGCGCCGGGAGCAGAAGCCGCCAGTGGCTCGACTTCCAGCACGACGTGACCGTTGCCGACGTCGGGCTCGCGCTCTCGGAGGGCTTCGATCACATCGAACTCCTGAAGCGTTACACCACGGCCGGCATGGCGGTGGACCAGGGTAAGACCGCGAACCTCAACACGCTCCTGACCTTCGCCGAGCTGACCGGCCGAAATCCGGCCGACGTCGGCACGACGACCTTCCGGCCGCCTTACACGCCGGTGACGCTCGGCGCGATCGCCGGCCGGCAGGTCGGTGAGCGCTACTCGCCGCGGCGACTGCTGCCCGCGCATGAGGCGCATGAGGCGCTCGGCGCCGCTTGGTGGGAGGCCGGCGGCTGGATGCGCCCGGCCTGTTACCCGCGGAAAGGAGAGCCCCTCGCCGAGTCAATCCATCGCGAGGTGACGGCGGTGCGAAATTCCGCCGGCCTTTTCGACGCCTCGCCGCTCGGCAAGATCGAGGTCGAGGGCCCGGATGCAGCGAAGTTCCTCGACCGCTTCTATATCAATGCGATCGCGGCGCTCGAACCGGGGCGCCTGCGCTACGGGCTGATGCTGAACGAGTCGGGCGTCGTCATCGACGACGGCACGATCGCGCGCCTCGACGACAAGCGCTTCGTCGTCACCACGACGAGTGGCGGCGCATCGCGGATCGCCGCCTGGCTCGAGGAATGGCGGCAGTGCGAGTGGCCCGATCTCAAGGTGCAGGTCACGCCGGTCACGACGCAGTGGGCGGCGATCGCGCTCTCCGGGCCGCGCTCGCGCGAGATCCTCGAGCGCTTCGAGAGCGACATCGACATCGGGCGTGAGGCATTCCCGCACATGAGCCTGCGCGAGGGCCGCTTCGCGGGCGTCCCAGTGCGGCTCTACCGCGTGAGTTTCTCGGGCGAGCTCGGCTACGAGATCCACGTTCCCGCGCGCTACGGCGCCGCGCTCTGGCAGGCGTTGCTGGCGGCTGGCGAATCGTCGGGCATCGTCCCCTACGGTCTCGAGTCCCTGCTCGTGCTGCGGCTCGAGAAGGGCTTTCTCCACATCGGCGCGGATACCGATGGCACGACCGCGCCCGCCGACATCGGCTGGGGCGCAATTGCCTGGAGCAAGAAAACGGATTTCATCGGCAAGCGCTCGCTCGCGCGGCCCGACAACCGGCGGGACGACCGTCTCCAGCTCGTCGGACTCACCGCGGCCGATGCGGGCGCGCTGGTCGCAGGCGCACACCTGCGGCTGAAGGGCACGCAGGCCGGCACCGACGGCTGGGTGACATCGGCCGCGATGTCGCCGACCCTCGCGCGCCCGATCGCGCTCGCGATGCTCCGCGGCGGCCGCGCGCGGCTCGGAGAATCGGTCACGGTGCACGATCTCGGCCACGAGACGACGGCGACGATCGTTTCGACGGCGTTCCACGATCCGGAGGGCAAGCGCATCCATGGCTGAACCGGTCCAAACGCTGATGGCCGCATCCGCGCTGCCCGCCGGTGGCAGGGTGTATGGCGACCTGCTCCGCCTCACGGTGCTGCCGCCGCGCACGCTGCTCCGCTTCTGCCTGCCGGTGAAGTCGCAGAAGTCGCTCGAGAAGCTTCGCATCGCGGAGCGCGAGGTCCCGGTCGCGATGAATGCCTGGCTCGGCGAAGACCCGGTGATCGGCCGCATCGCGCCCGATGCCTGGTTCCTGTCCTCGTCGCTGCACGATGCGGCCGAACTGATGGACGCGGTGCGCACCGCCTGCGTCAAGCGCTGGTTCACGGTCACCGACCTGTCGGATGCCAACGTCACGATCGCGGTCGAAGGTCCGCAGGCACTCGACATCCTGGTCCGCGGCTGCGCCCTCGACTTCGCCGGCCTTGCGAACGACGCCTGCACGCGCACGCGATTCGCGCTGGTGCCCGTCGTGCTGCGACGTCTCGGCAACGAGCGATTTGAACTGCTGGTGGATCGCAGCCTCGCCCGCTATCTCTTCGACTGGTTGCAGGACGCCGCGGCAGGTATCGACTAGCATGGCGGGCGTGAACACCGGCACGCGCGTCGAGACCTGGTCCTCCAACCTCGCGTTCTACCTGTCGGTTGCGGGCGCCGCCGTCGGGCTCGGCACGCTGTGGCGCTTCCCGTTCCTCGCCGGCCAGCACGGCGGCGGGTTGTTCGTGCTCGTGTTCGCGCTCGCCTGTTTCGTCATCGCGATCCCGCTCCTGGTCGCGGAGTTCATGATCGGCCGCCGCGGCGGGCCGAACGTGCCGCTGTCCGCGGGCCGCATCGCGAAGGTATCCGGCCGATCAGGGTTCTGGTCCGTGATCGGCGTGCTCGGCACGCTCGCGATCTTCCTGATCATGACCTACTACAGCGTGATCGGCGGCTGGGTGCTCGCCTACGTCGAGGCCTATGCGACGAATTCCGTGGCCGGGCTCGACCAGGCCGGCATCGCAGCGCGATTCTCCGCGCTCCTCGCCGATCCTTGGCGCCTCACGTTCTGGCACGCGGCCTTCATGGGCGCAACGCTCGCGATCGCGGCCGCGGGCCTGCACCGCGGCATCGAGATCGCCAACAAGATCATGCTGCCGGGGCTGTTTGCCATCCTGCTCGGGCTCGCGATCTACGCGCTCGACCACGGCGACGCCGAGCGCGCCATGGCATTCCTGACGACAGTGGATTTCTCGCAGCTCTCCGGCGAGCTCGTGCTCGCCGCCGTCGGCCAGGCTTTTTTCGCGACCGGCGTCGGCATGGCGATCATGATCGCCTACGGCAGCCACGTCGCAGCCGACACCTCGCTGCCGCGATCGGCGCTGGTCGTGTCGTTGTCGATCATCCTGGCTTCGGTGCTGGCGGGCCTGCTGATCTTCCCGCTGGTGTTCGCTTCCGGCGTCGATCCCGCGCAGGGGCCGCAGCTCGCGTTCGTCGTCATGCCGTCCATATTCATCGGCATGCCCGGCAGCGCCGTGGTCGGCACGCTGTTCTTCGTGCTGCTCGCGTTTGCGGCGCTGACGTCCTCCATCGCCGGACTCGATCCGGCGGGCGCCTGGCTGATGGAGCGCTACGGCATGAAACGGGGCACGGCGGTCACTGTCGTGGCGCTCGCCGCCTGGGTGCTGGGTCTCGCGACCGTGTTCTCGTTCAATCTCTGGAGCGACGTCCATCCGCTCGGCTCGATCGAGCGGTTCAAGACGGCCACGATCTTCGACCTGACCGATTCGTTCGCATCGAACGTCCTGCTACCGGTCGGCGCGCTGCTCACCTCGCTGTTCGTCGGCTGGCGGCTCGAGCAGCGGACGATTGCGGCGGACTTCGGCGCCAAGCCCTGGGTGCGGACGCTGCTCCTCGTCCTGCTCCGCTATGTCTGCCCGATCGCGATCGTGGGCGTTCTGGTCAGCGCGCTGTGAGCTGGCGTCGAATGTGGGAGACCTGAGATGAGAATACTGGCGACAGGACTCACCTGCCTGCTGCTTTCTGCCTGCCAGCCGACCTCGAGCTGGAAGCAGGACGAGGCCACCATGCTCGCGTTGCTTCAGGAAGCTGCCGATGCCTTCAATCGCGGCGACCTGCCCGGTCACCTGGCGTCCTATGCCGAAGACGTCACGTTCATGACGAAATCCGGCCCGCGCCCCGGCGTCGCGCCGATCGAGAAGGCCTTCCGCGAGGTCTATTTCAAGGACGGCATGCCGAAGCAGCAGCTGCACTTCGAGCAGTTCTCCGCGCGCGCGCTCGATGATGACGCTGCGCTCGTCACCGGCCGGTTCATCCTCTCCGGAGGTGACCTGCCCGAGCAGACCGGCTGGTTCACGACGGTCTGGGTCCGCACGCCCGCGGGCTGGAAGATCGTGCACGACCATTCGAGCTAACACGGCGGGCCCGCTGACAGGACCATGCGGCCGCGCCTGACAGGCAGGCCGCCGTCGCGGCCCGAAACTAGACTCCGGAGAACTGCATGCCACAGATACTGAAGATCGCCCCTTGCCTGTGGTTCGACCACCAGGCCGAGGATGCCGCGCGCTATTACGTCAGCATTTTCCATAACTCGCGCATCTGCGCCGTCTCGCACTATGGAAAGGCGGGCCACGAGGTCCACGGCCAGCCCGAGGGCAAGGTGCTGACCGTCACCTTCGAACTCGACGGCCAGCCGTTCACCGCGCTGAACGGCGGACCGCATTTCGTGTTCAACGAAGCGGTCTCATTGCAGATCTACTGCGAAACCCAGCAGGAGATCGACTACTACTGGGACAAGCTGACGACCGAAGGCGATACCAGGGCCCAGCAGTGCGGCTGGCTCAAGGACAAGTACGGCGTGTCCTGGCAGGTCGTGCCATCGAAGATTGCGAAACTCATGAGCGGCGATCAGGCGACGTCCGACCGCATCATGACCGCCCTGCTGGAGATGAAGAAGCTCGACCTCACGGCGCTCGAGCGGGCCGCCGCGGGGTGAACGCCGTGTTCGACTGGCTGCGGCACCGGAAGTGGAATCCCGAAGTGGTGCCGGAGTTGCGTGGAACGAACGGCCGCCTGACCGTCACGATTCAAGACCTGCCCTGCCTGCGCGACACCGACAGCGGTCAGCTCAAGTTTTCGTTCGCGAACTTCGGCGCCGAGCTGCTGCAAGAACTCTGCGCCGAGCAGCTGAACGACCTGGAGCACGTGCGGCGCGTGTTGTCCATGAACTCGGCGAAGACGGTTTACGTCAGCCTGCGCGACCAGCCGACGATCAGCGTCCAGGTCAGCGGCCAGGTGGCGCTTGGCGCCGACCAGTTCCACTCGGACCTCGCGGATTGCCTCGTCATCGCATTCCGCGCCCGCAATATCCACCCCTGAGTCGCGCCGGCGTCTTCATAGGGCTTCATGTCCTTGTTATCGCGGCACCTCTCCTGAGATTATTGCCGCTCCGACCGGCCCTCACCACCCCGAGGCTCTGCCCATGACGGCCATCAAGACCCGACTTGCCACGCTCGCCGATCTCGACGGTGGCGCGCGGCTGTTCGACGCCTACCGCCAGTTCTACGAGCGTGAATCCGACCTCGCGCTCGCGAAGAGCTACCTCTCCGAGCGAATGCAGCGCCACGAGTCCGTCATCTTCGTCGCGGTCGACGATCGCGGGGCGCTGATCGGCTTCACCCAGCTCTATCCGACGTTCTGTTCCGTCCGCGCCGCGCATACGTTCGTGCTCTACGACCTCTTCGTCGCGCCCGCCGCGCGCGGCACGGGTGCGGGACGTCTGCTGATGCAGGCCGCCGAAGCGCATGCGGAGAGAGCCGGTGCGGCACGCATGGAGCTCTCGACCGCGCGCAGCAACAAGGTCGGCCAGTCGCTCTACGAATCGCAGGGCTGGACCAAGGACGAGACCTTCCTCGTCTACGGCAAATCGTTTACGGCGTGAGGCTCTGGAGCCTGCATCCACGCTATCTCGATCCGCAGGGCCTGGTCGCGCTGTGGCGCGAGACGCTGCTCGCGAAGGCGGTGCTGCGCGGCTTGACCCGCGGCTACCGGCACCATCCGCAGCTCGAGCGATTCCGCGCGCACCGGTCGCCGCGATCCGCGATCAATGCGTATCTCGATGCGATCCATGCGGAAGCCACACGGCGCGGCTACGCCTTCGACCGCCGCAAGGTCGGCCCCGTGCGGCGCGTTCGCCCGATCCCGGTGACGAGCGGCCAGGTCCGGCATGAATGGCAGCACCTGATGCGAAAGCTCGCGCGTCGCAACCCTGCGCTGCATCGGCAGTGGCGTGGGCTCGCGCGCGTGGCCTGCCATCCGTCGTTTCGTCGCGTGCGAGGGCCGATCGAATCCTGGGAGCGCGCATGAGCATCCGTGGCGTGACCGCCGTCGACATCCCAGACCTGCTCGTGCTCGTCAAGGAGTACTGGAACTTCGAGGACATCGCGGGCTTCGATCCGGCCGCGATCGCCCGGCAGCTCGAGCACTATTGCGAGGATGCGCGCCTCGGCGCCGGCTGGATCGCGTCGGCCGGCAACCGCCCGGTCGGCTACCTGCTCGGCGTGTACGTGTTCAGCCTCGAGCATCGCGGCATGACCGCCGAGATCGACGAGTTCTTCGTGCTGCCGAGCGCCCGCGGCCAGGGCATCGGTTCAACGCTGCTCGACGCGGCCGAGGCCGAGTTCAGGCGCGCGGGCTGCACCAACGTGCAGCTCCAGCTCGGCCGCGGCAACGACGCTGCGCGCGAGTACTACCGGCGCCGGGGCTACGGCGAGCGCGCGGGTTACGAGCTGCTCGACAAGACGTTCTGACCCCTCCGGTTTGCCGAGCGGCGCCAACGGGATTAGTCTCTGCGCCGGATCGAATCACGCTAGGGAGGATCCGCCATGGGCCGCGCCATCGCATTCCTGTACGGGGTTGCCTGTTACCTGTTGTTTTTCGTGACATTTCTGTACGCGATCGGGTTCCTCAACAATCTGCTCGTGCCCAAGGGCATCGACAGCGGGACGCCGGGCGCCTTCGGCGAATCGCTGCTGATCAACGCGCTGCTGCTCGGCGTGTTCGCCATCCAGCACAGCGTCATGGCGAGGCCGGGCTTCAAGGCCTGGTGGACGCGGATCGTGCCGAAGTCGGTCGAGCGCAGCACCTACGTGCTGCTCTCGAGCCTCGCGCTGATCCTGCTCTTCTGGCAGTGGCGCCCGATGGTGGACATCGTCTGGCACGTCGACAACGAACTCGCGCGCACCGTGATCTGGGTGCTCGCCGCGCTCGGCTGGGGCCAGGTCCTGTTGAGCACCTTCCTCATCAATCACTTCGACCTGTTCGGCCTGCGGCAGGTGTACCTGAATCTCCGCCAGGTGCCCTACACCGAACTACCGTTCAAGCTGAGCTTCCTGTACCGGATGGTGCGCCACCCACTGATGCTCGGCTTCCTGATCGCGTTCTGGGCGGCGCCGACGATGACGGTCGGTCACCTCGTGTTCACGCTCGCAACCACCGGCTACATCTTCATCGCGCTGCAGTTCGAGGAACGCGATCTCGTCCGCGCCCATGGCCAGTCCTACGAAGACTACCGCAAGCGCGTGCCGATGATCCTGCCGATTCCCAAGTGATGCGCAGCCAGGCACAGAAAGGCGAGGCCTTCCGCGCGCTGCACGCGCGCGAGGGCGCGTTCATCATCCCGAATCCCTTTGACATCGGCACGGCGCGGATCCTCGCGCGCCTCGGCTTCGAGGCGCTAGCCACGACGAGCGCAGGTTTCGCGTTCTCGATCGGCGTGCCCGACAATCACGTCGGCCGCGACAAGATGATCTCGCATGTCGCGAAGATCTGCGCCGCAACCGACCTGCCGGTGAGCGCGGACCTCGAGAACGGATTCGGCGACGAGCCGACGGCCGTCGCCGAGACCATCCGGCGCGCGGCGGCGGCCGGCGTCTGCGGCGGCTCCATCGAGGATTCGGTCAACCGGCCGGGCAGCGGCGTGTACAAGCTTGGGCTCGCAGTGGATCGAGTGCGCGCGGCGGTCGAGGCGGCGCGGTCCCTCCCCTACACCTTCACGCTCACCGCGCGCTGCGAGAACTTCCTGCTCGGCAATCCCGACCTCAAGGACACGATTACGCGGCTCCAGGCCTACCAGGAAGCGGGGGCTGACGTGCTCTACGCGCCCTGCATCACGAGCCGCGAGGAGATCGCGGCTGTCGTGAGCTCGCTGGACCGCCCGGTGAATTTCCTGATGGGCACGCAGCGGCAGCGCTACAGCCTGTCGGAGCTCTCCGCCATGGGTGTGAAGCGCGTCAGCGTCGGCAGCGCGTTGTCGACCGTGGCGCTCGGCGCGTTTCTCCGCGGTGCGCGCGAGATGCGCGAGAGCGGCACGTTCACCTATACCGAGGATTCGGCCGACTTCGGCGAGATCAGCGAGCTCCTGACGCCGCGCTAAGCCGCAAGGCTTGCACCGGTACTCGGCTTCGTCTATATTCACCCATATGGGTGAATATAGAAATGACCGGCTGGACGCGGTGCTCGGGGCGGTCGCGGATTCCACGCGCCGCGCCATCCTCGCGAGACTTTCCCTGGCCGATGCCCGGGTGACGGAAGTCGCCGCGGATTTCCCGATTTCCCTGAACTCCGTCTCCAAGCACGTGCGCATGCTCGAGCGTGCGGGCCTCGTGCGCCGCACGGTGCAGGGACGGGACCACGTGCTCTCGCTCGATGCCGCCCCGCTCGCCGATGCGGCGAAATGGATCGCGTATTACCGGCGCTTCTGGGACGAACGGCTCAAGGCGCTGGAACAGCTCATGAAACAGAAACACCAGAGACCGAAGAAGAGGAAGCAGCCATGAATGACGTGCAGAACGCGCCGAAGGTGGTCGTGCGCCGCGAGATCCGCGCCACGGCCGAGGAACTGTTTGACGCCTGGCTCGATCCGGCGAGCCTCGCCGTGTTCATGCGCCCGGGCGGCACGGAGCGCACGACCGTCAAGGTGGACCCGCGGGTCGGCGGTGCCTTCGAGATCCATATGCACATGGAATCCGGGACCGTTCCGCACAAGGGCCGTTACCTGGAGATCGATCGCGCGCGCCGCCTCGTCTTTACCTGGAACTCCCCTTATGCGGGAGACAATGATTCACGCGTGACGGTCGAGTTCCGCTCGGCGCGCGGCAAGACCGAGGTCGTCATCACGCACGAAGGCCTGCCGGCGGACCAGCAGGTCAGCCACAACGGGGGTTGGAGCGACATCCTCGTGCTGCTCGAGGCGAACTACGCGGAGATGCGCGCCTCGGCCGCTACCACATGAAGGTGCCGGTCAGGCTTTGCGGCGGCGACGCCATCCGAAACGGCGCCGGAACTTGTTGATCGTTACCGAACCACCACCAGTCCCCGCTGCGCAAGGCCGCCCCAATCGAGCACTCGTAGTTCGCGGACTTGCCCGCCGGGTCTTTCAGCGCGGTCGGTGATATACGGACCACGACGTTCGCGGTCGTCACGACGCGACCTGAGGAAACGGGGATCTCCAGATTGCCGGCCAGCCCGGCGGGCGCCGGCGCACCGCGGATCCTGCGATCGTGTCCCGGTATCGCGGTACTGTAGATCACACAGACGACCCTGACTCTGGTGATGGCCGGGTCCAGGCGCGTCAGGTTGATCGGCACCTCGAAAGTGACATCGCCCGGAATCGTCTGGCCGACCGCAAGCGAAGGCGCGAGCAGGACGCTCGTTGCGAGCGCCGCCAGTGTTCGAACGTACATGCGAATGCTCCTCATGGCGCGTTTCCCGTGCCGGTCCAGCCGGCGGTCTTGATGATGCGCGGCCGGATGTCCGCGCCGTTGCCGGTTCCCGTGAATCCCGTCAGCTGGATGGTGCGCGGCTGGATGTCGTCCCCTCTGCCGACGCCGGTGAAACCGTCGAGCCGGATCCATCGGCCGGCCCGGTCCGCCGGCGCTCCGCTCATCGCCTGCCCGGCCGCGACCTGGAACGCCGCGGCCCAGGCGGACCACGCTCTCGAATCGATTCCGTTATACGAGTTCGCAACGTAGGTCTCGATGCCCGGCACCTTCGTGACTATCACTACGCCGCCCTGCGGCGAGATCGCGCCGACGTGCTGGGCCGCGTTGCAGATCGAGGAATCGGCGATGTACGTGGTGGTGCCCCAGACCGACACGTCGGACTTGCCGCCCTGCGGGCAGATCACGGTGACCGGCGAGGTGAAGCCCTCCGGAATGCCCAGCGCCGTTGTAGACCAGTCGAGCGTTCCCGCATCGCCGGAACGGCTGAAAGTGTAGGAAAAATCATGGTTGGCGTAGTCCTGGCTCTTGACGCCGTTTCGCGGCGATCCGCTGAAGGAACCCGTCGGTCCTCCCATCACGATCGTGACCACGCCCGCCTGCCCCATCGGCAGGACGCCTGCATGAATCGCGGCGGTGCAGATCGAGGAATCGTCGGCGTAAATGTCGGTGCCCCAGATTTCCGCAGAAGGCGCCGAGAGCGCGGGACAGATGAAGGTCGCGCGCCGCCCGGTCTCGCGGGCAAGATTCGAAGCGGATTCATTCTCGGTAATCCCGAGTGATGACTGCTGCGCCTGCGCCGCGGGCGCCATCGCCGCGGCTGCCCCGGCCACGATGAGGCTAGAAAGCCATCGACACTTCATGCATCCGCGCCCCGATTATTCCTCGTTCGAATTGCAGTCCGGCTCCGTCAGCTCATTCATGTCCTGGATCTCGGCCTCGTGATCCCGATAGAAATTGACGTTCGCCATCGTGACGCCCGGTGGCAGCTTGCCACCCTGGCTGAGCGCCCAGGCGGCCATACCGCTCTGGAATGCCGCCATGCCGAAGACCAGGTACTCGCGGGTCGTCAGGCCGGATGACTGGATCGCCGCCTTGGCCGCGGCATTCTCTTCAATACCCGCGACGGCCGCGCTGAGCGACTGCGTTTCCCCGTCGTCCTCGCAGGACGCGAGCTGATTCGCGATCGCGCCCAGCTTCTGCGTCGCCAAGGTGTACTTGGCGAGGCCGGCCTCGGTCAGCACGTAGCGGTTGATTTCCTGGGTGTCGGCGTCCTGGGCGGCTGCCAGACCCGGCAGCGCCAGCGCCAATGCGATCCAGATGAATCGAAGCATGTTGGCACCTCCCGACGAGCCAGTATGCACCGGC
>JANNHT010000127.1:0-8045 GCA_031404555.1 Gammaproteobacteria bacterium | reverse complement strand
GCGTAGTCGCGCGGCGCCTCGCCGACATCCTGGTCGATGCCCCTGCGCGCGAGCCGCTGCGCAAAGCGTCGATAGGTCAGCGCCGCCGGGTCGGCGCGGCGCGGGCGAAATTCGAACGCGAGCCACAGGGCGAGGAGTGCGAGCGCGACTCCCAGCCCGACGCCGAGCGCGACCGCGAAGTCCCGCCAGTCCGGATCGCCGAAGCCGAGCGACGAGAGGATCTCTTCCTGGCGCAGGCGATCGAACTGGACCACCCAGTCGTTCCAGCCGGCATTCACGTTGTCCCAGACCATGCGCGCCTGGAACCAGAATTCGGAGCCGCCGAGCAGGCCCTCCGTCAGCTGCCCGTCCGCGCCGAATGCGGACTCCGCGCTCTGTTCGATGCGCTCCGGGGCGATCGCCGCTGTCGGATCGACGCGGGTCCAGCCGGATTCCGCCAGCCAGACCTCGGTCCAGGCGTGCGCATGCGCCTGGCGCACGATCAGGTAGCCGCCGACCGGGTTCCAGACGCCACCCTGGTAACCGCCGACGACGCGCGCCGGAATTCCGGCGGCGCGCATCAGCATCGCAAAAGCGGAGGCGTAGTGGCCGCAGAATCCCTGGCGCGTGTTGAACAGGAAGTCGTCCACCGAATCGCGCTCGAGTCCGGGCGGCGTCAGCGTGTAATAAAACTCCTCCGTGCTGATGCGCGCCAGCACGGCATCGATGTAGGCGCGGTCGCCGCGGGCGGCACCGCGCATGTCGACCGCGAGTGCGCGCGTGCGGGGATTCCGGCCCGCCGGGAGCTGCAGGTTGCGGTTTCGATCCGCTGCCGTGATCTGCCGGCCAGCGACATAGCGCGGGTAGGAACGCGCCTCGTATTGCAGGACGGAATGGATGGGCTTGAGGGTCCGGAGCTGATAGTCCCGGTACTGGTTCGCGAGACCGGGCGTCCAGCGATCCACCATGTCGAGCGCGAACAGGAACTGCTGGCCGGTCGGCTCGAGCGTGATCGTGTAGTCGACTGGCGCTCCCTGGACCTGCACCGTCTGACGGACGAACGTCTGGCCGCCGCCGCGCGACCAGGTGTAGCCGTCGAACTCGGTGAGCACCGGCCCGCGCCAGTAGCGCAGCGACGGCGGCGGCGGCGTTCCCTCGAAGCGCACGCGGAAAGCGACGACGTCGTTCAACGTAAGGTCCGAGATGTCGCCGGGCGACATCTCCTCGGTCATGCCCGACAGCGCGCGCTCGGCGGACGGCACGCCCCAGAAGCTGCCCGCGAGCCGCGGGAAGAACAGGAACAGCACGAGCGCCGCCGGCACCGCTTTCAGCAGCATCGCGCCGGTCGTCCGGAACGGCGTGAGCGGCGCGCCGCCCGCGCCGATGCGTGCCGCCGGCATCAGCGCGGCGGCCAGCAGCCAGACCGTCGGCAGCACCCAGGCGAGGGTTGCGACGTCCTGCGCATACAGGAAGGAAGACAGGCACAGAAACCAGCCGATGAAGATCAGCACGACATGATCGCGCGGCGACCTCGTCTCGAGGAGCTTCAGCGCCGACATCAGCGCAAGCAGCGCCGTGCCGCCGTCGAGGCCGGTGATCGTCGCGTAGCTCAGGAACACGCCCGCCGTGCCCGCGACCGCGATCACCGCGCGCAGGAAGCCGCCCGGCAGGCGCCAGCCGCGCCAGTCGGCAGCGAGACGCCAGGCGACGATCGCGAGCACGAATGCCGCGATCCAGGCCTGCAGGTGCAGCAGGTGCGGGGCGAGCGCGGCCAGCAGGCCCGCGAGCGTCCACCCGAGCCGCCGCCAGTCGCTGCGGGTTTCAACCATCGGCAGGCGCCTGGAATTCCGCGATCGCCGCGAGGCAGCGCTGTCGCTGCGCCTCGCCGGGACGCGGCGGAATCTCGAGGCCCGGCAGGCGCAGGCCAAACGTTTCCCCGCGCGCAGCGGCATCGACGATCCAGCGCGCGATCACCGACAGGCGAGTCTCCAGATCGGCGCCGGGCGCAGCGTCGAAATCGAATATCGGCACGGGCTCGGCCGCGCCGCTGAATTCCTTGACCATCAACTCGTTCGTGCGCGCGTAGGCCTTCCAGGCGATGTGCCGCGGCGGATCGCCCGGGTGATAGTCCTTGAGTCCCGCGAAGTCGTCCTGGCCGCGGCGCAGGCTGCCGCCGCCGGCGTCGCCGGGCGCGGGCAGCGGCGGCGGCGCGTCACGCGCCGGCCGCGGATAGACCAGGCAGCTGAGTCCCGGGTGGATCACCGCCCAGGCGCGGAACAGTCCGTACGGAAAGCGGGTCGCGATCTCGATGCGATCGAGCGCGATGCGGCCACGCCGCGCCGTCGCCACCCTCAGTCCCAGCGTCGTCTCGCCGCCGGCATCGACGCACACGATCTCGCCGGCGTCGCCGCCCGCTTCCAGGTCCACCCGCGCAACGCGGCTCGGATTCGCGAGCCGGATGCGGAACACAGCGTCGTCGCCGGCGAAGGGCGGCTCGACGCCCGCCTCGCGCGCGACCAGCGCCTCGAGATTGCGGTGGCAGGCCTGCATCGAGACGATCGCAAGCGCCGCCAGCAGGAAGGACAGGCCGAGGCCGAGGTTATTCGCGTAGTTGAGCGAGCCCAGCAGCATCGCGAGCAGCATCAGCCCGAAAGCGACGCCGAGTCCGGTCGGAAGGATATAGATGCGGCCGCGCCTAAGCGTCACCGGCCCGCGATCGGGCCCCTGGCGCCGCCGGATCCACGCGCGCAGCCGCTGCTTCAGGATTCCGGTCATGCGCATCGGCGCTGCTCCGGTCAGGGTATCGGCACCGATTTCAGGAGGGCAGCCGCGATCTCGAGCGGCGTGCGCAGGTCCGCTGCGTCCCGCGGGCGCAGCCGATGGCCGACGACTGCCGGCAACACGGCCTGCAGGTCATCCGGCAGGACGCCGGCGTGTCCGTGCAGGAAGGCCCAGGCTTGCGCCGCCCGGAGCAACGCGATCACGGCGCGCGGCGAGAGCCCGGCCTGGTGCTTTGCGCCGTCGCGGGTCGCGCGCGCAATCGCCTGCACGTAGTCGAGCAGCGCATCGCTCGCGTGCACCGCGACGACCCGTTGCTGCAGGAGCGGGATGGTCACCGGATCCATGACCGCCGGCAGGTCTTCGAGCAGGTCGCGCCGGTCGCGGCCCTTCAGGAGCTGGCGCTCGTGGCCGGGGGAGGGGTAGCCGAGTTCAATGCGCATCAGGAACCGGTCAACCTGCGATTCCGGCAGCGGAAACGTGCCGATCTGGAACGACGGGTTCTGGGTTGCGACGATGAAGAAGGGATCCGGCAGCGGGTGCGATTCGCCGTCCACCGTGACCTGGCGCTCTTCCATCGCCTCGAGCAGCGCGCTCTGCGCCTTCGGTGTCGCGCGATTGACTTCGTCCGCCATCACCAGCTGCGCGAACACGGGACCGCGGTGGAAGCGGAAGCTGCCACTCGCCCGGTCATAGACCGAGATGCCGATGACGTCGGCCGGCAGCAGGTCGCTGGTGAACTGGATGCGCTGGTAGGACAGGCCGAGCACGCGCGAGAGCGCATGGGCGAGCGTCGTCTTGCCGACGCCGGGAATATCCTCGATCAGCAGGTGACCGCGCGCGAGCAGGCAGCAGAGCGCGAGGCGGATCTCGCGATCCTTGCCGAGCACGACCTGGTTGAGGCTCCCGAGGGCGGCCAGGAGCTGCCCTCGTTCGCGATCCTGTTCCGCCAGCGCTTTCATCTGAGCGACGCTACCCGCTCCTGTTGTTCGGCAAGTTGCGCCAGTTCACGCTTGAACTCAAGCACGCGCTCCTGTTCCTGGGCGACCACCGCCGCCGGCGCATTCTGCACGAAGCTCGCGTTGCCGAGCTTGGCGTTCGCGCGCGCGCAAGTTCCTGCTCGAGCTTGACGCGGCGCTTGTCGAGGCGGGCGAGTTCGGCATCGACGTCGATCAGTCCTGCCATCGGCACCAGGATCCCGAGGTCCCCGACGTGCGCTGCGGCCGCCTGCGGCGCGGCTTCACCCGCGGCGAGCGGCATCGCGCCGGACACGCCGGCCATGCGGCGGATCGCGGCCTCGTTTCGCGCCAGGCGCTCGAGATCGAGCGCCGAGGCGTTCTGGAGCCGGAGCGCGAACGGCACGGACGGCGGGATGTCGAGCTCGCCGCGGATGCGCCGCACGCCCAGGATGAAATCCATGACCCAGCGCACCTCGGCCTCGACCGCCGGTGCGGCGGCGTCGGCGCTCACGGCCGGGTAGGGCTCGCGCATGATGGACGCGCCAGATTTTCCCGCGCGCGCACCGACCATCTGCCAGATCTCCTCGGTGATGAACGGCATCAGCGGGTGCAGCAGGCGCAGCAGCGCCTCGAGCGTCTCGAGGAGCGCCCGGCGTGTCGCGCGCTTCTCCTCGGGCCGCGCGTCCGGCGTCTGCAGGACGGGCTTCGAGAACTCGAGGTACCAGTCGCAGAACTCGTACCAGGTGAACTCGTAGGCGGCCTGCGCCGCCTGGTCGAACCGGTACTGCGCAAATCCCTCGCGGACGGTCGCGATCGTCGCCGCAAGGCGCGAGCGGATCCAGCGGTCGTAGGGGGTCGGCGACTCCGGCCCGGGATCCGCCGGGTCCTCCGTCATCATCAGCACGAAGCGGGCCGCATTCCACAGCTTGTTGCAGAAGTTGCGGTAGCCCTCGACGCGGCCGAGGTCGAAGCTGAGGTCGCGCGACTGGGTCGCGAGCGAGGCGAAGGTGAAGCGCAGCGCGTCCGTGCCATGGGCCGCGATGCCCGCCGGGTACTGCTTGCGCGTCCCGCGCTCGATCGCCGGCGCGAGCTTCGGCTGCATGAGGCCGGTCACGCGCTTCGCGACCAGTTCCTCGAGGCCGATGCCGTCCACGATGTCGAGCGGGTCGATCACGTTGCCCTTCGACTTCGACATCTTCTGGCCTTCGTGGTCGCGGATCAGGCCGTGCACGTAGACCTCGCGAAACGGCACCTCGCCGGTGAAGTGCAGTCCCATCATGATCATCCGGGCGACCCAGAAGAAAATGATGTCGAAGCCGGTGACGAGCACCGATGTCGGGTAGAAAGCCGCGAGTTCCGGCGTCCGGTCGGGCCAGCCGAGCGTGGAGAACGGCCAGAGCGCGGACGAGAACCAGGTGTCCAGCACGTCCTCGTCCTGCACCAAAGGCACGCCCGGCGCGATACCGTGGCGCTCGCGGGCCTCGGCTTCGGAGCGCGCGACGTAGACCGTGCCATCCGGCCCGTACCAGGCCGGGATGCGATGGCCCCACCAGAGCTGGCGGCTGATGCACCAGTCCTTGATGTTGCGCATCCACTCGAAATAGGTCTTGTCCCAGTTGGACGGCACGAAGCGGATGTGGCCGTCCTCGACCGCGCGGGTCGCAGGCTCCGCGAGCGGTGCGATGCGCACATACCACTGGTCGGTCAACCAGGGCTCGAGCACGGCTCCGCTGCGATCGCCCTTCGGCACGGTGTGCCGGTGCGGCTCGACTTTCTCGAGCAGGCCGGCCGCGTCGAGTTCGGTGACGATCTGCCTGCGCGCCGTGACTCGGTCGAGGCCGTGATAGCGCGCGGGCGCCGCGTCGCCGATCGTCGCGTCCGCGGTCAACACGTTGATGAGCGGCAGGCCGTGGCGTTCACCCACTTCGTAGTCGTTGAAGTCGTGCGCCGGCGTCAGCTTCACGCAGCCGGAGCCGAATGCGCGATCCACGAAGTCGTCGGCGATCAGCGGGATCTCGCGGCCCGTCAGCGGCAGCGTTAGCCTGCGCCCGGCGAATCCCCGGTAGCGCTCGTCGTCCGGGTGGAAGGCGACGGCGACGTCACCGAGCAGCGTCTCGGGCCGCGTGGTTGCGACCGTGACGTGCCCATCGCCGTCCGCGAACGGGTAGCGGATGTGCCAGAGGCTGCCGTCCGTCTCCTCGGATTGCACCTCGAGGTCGGACAGCGCCGTCTTCAGCACCGGGTCCCAGTTCACCAGCCGCTTGCCGCGGTAGATCAGGCCCTGCTCGTGCAGTCGCACGAAGGCCTCCTGCACGGCGCGCGACATGCCCGGATCCATCGTGAAGCGGTCGCGGCTCCAGTCCACCGAGGCGCCGAGCCGGCGCATCTGGCGCGCGATCGTGCCGCCGGACTGCTCTTTCCACTGCCAGATGCGCGCGGTAAAGGCATCGCGGCCGAGGTCGTGGCGCGTCCTGCCTTCGCCGTTCAGCTGGCGCTCGACCACCATCTGCGTCGCGATGCCGGCGTGGTCCGTGCCCGGCTGCCACAGCGCGCGATCGCCCGCCATGCGGTGGAAGCGCGTCAGCGCATCCATGATCGTGTCCTGGAACGCATGGCCCATGTGCAGCGTGCCGGTGACGTTCGGCGGCGGGATGACGATGCAGTAAGGCGGGCCGCTGCCGGCCGGAGCGAACAGGCCGTTCGCCTCCCACTGGCGATAGACGCGCTCTTCGATCTCGCCGGGCGAGTAGGTCTTGTCCATGAGTGCCGGCGGACTAGTCGTCGCCGGGCGCGAGCTGCTCCCGCAGCGCCGCGGCGACGAGTTCCGGCAGGGCGGCGCGCAGCCGATCGATCACGCGCTCGAACATCACGGCCTCGATCTCGCGCGAGGCCGCGTGCAGCAGTTCGTCCGTCAGGTTCATCATGCGGCTGACGAGCGTCGCCTGGAGCGCCGAGATGTCGTCGTCCGAGAGTACTCGGGACACGATCTCCGGATCCGGCTCGGCTTCGGGCGGCAGGTCCGGCTGCGGAAAACTCCCGGTCGCGTGGAACTCGACCACGTCGGTCAGGATCGGGAGCTCGCGGCTGCCGTCGCGGCTCACGCGGACCCCGGCATCTCGTGCATCAGCGGCTCGATGCCGCGTTCTCGGTACTGCCGGAAACGTTCGCGGCCGCGCCGGCGCCGCGCGTCATCCGCATCGATGATCTCCGCGATGCGCCCGAAGCGCTCGAATGCCTCCGGCACCGCGTCCGCGAGATTCACGATCAGGTCGCCGTCGGCGGGATCCGCCGCCGTGCTGTCGGCGATGACGACCGGAGGCGGCGCGTTGCCCGGGACCGCGGCGTCCTCGCCGAGGCGCCGGTGCGGCACGAAACTCCGGTCTTCGTAGGTCCACAGCAGGTCGTCGAAGGCGTCGAGGTCGCCGCCCGGATCGAACTGCACGCGCACGCGGTGCCGGAGCTGCCAGGCTTTGCCGACTAGCCGGCAGGCGAATTTCAGGCGCGCGCCCGGCTCCTGGCTCGCCAGCACGTAGAAATCCACGCGCGGCGCAGTCATTGCGTCAGCGCCCGTGCAGCAGCCAGTCGACGAGGAGCGGGACCGGCCGGCCGGTGCTGCCCTTGTGGCTGCCGGTCAGGTACGCCGTACCCGCGATGTCGAGGTGCGCCCAGCGCAGGCCCTCGGTGAATTTCCACAGGAAACACGCGGCAGTGATCGCGCCGGCTTCGCGCCCGGCAACGTTTGCCATGTCGGCGAAGTTGCTCTTGAGCAGGTCCGAGTATTCCTCCGCGACCGGCATGCGCCAGGCGCGGTCGTCGGCGCGTTCGCCCGCTGCGGCGATCGCATCCGCCAGCTTCTCGTCGGGCGAGAACAATCCGCAGTAGTGCGCGCCGAGTGCGACCACGCAGGCGCCGGTCAGAGTCGCGATGTCCACGACCGCCGCGGGCTTGAAGCGCCGCGAAAAGGTGATGCCGTCGCAGAGGATCAGCCGGCCCTCGGCGTCCGTGTTCAGCACCTCGATGGTCTTGCCGGACATCGAGGTGACGATGTCGCCCGGCTTGGTCGCGCGGCCGCTCGGCATGTTCTCGCAGGTCGGGATAATCCCGACCACGTTGATCGGGGCGCCGATGGTCGCGAGCGCCTTGATCGTGCCGATGACACTTGCCGCGCCCGTCATGTCGAATTTCATTTCGTCCATGCCCGGCGGCTGCTTGAGCGAGATGCCGCCGGTATCGAAAGTGATGCCCTTGCCGACAAGCGCAACCGGTGCCTCGTCTGTCTTGCCGCCCTTGTACTCGAGCACGATGAGCTGCGGCGGTTCGTCCGAGCCG
>JANNHT010000126.1:0-16968 GCA_031404555.1 Gammaproteobacteria bacterium | reverse complement strand
GGGGCCGAGCGGTCGAAGGCGCTGGACTGGAATTCCAGAAATACCCACCAGGTATTCGTGGGTTCGAATCCCACCCTCTCCGCCATCAAAAAGGGACGCATCCCTTAGAAGGGGACAGACCCCTTTTCCCCGTTCCTCCGGAAAAAGGGGTCTGTCCCCTTCTAAGGGATGCGTCCCTTATTGATGGCGGAGAGGGTGGGATTCGAACCCACGAATACCTTGTGGGTATTACTGGAATTCCAGTCCAGCGCCTTCGACCGCTCGGCCACCTCTCCGCGGCCGCGAAGCCTACCCGAGGGTCGCCGGGGCGGCAACCGGCCGCTCAGCCGGGCCGCGGGCGGGCGACCCCATAGGGCGGCGGATGGTCCAGGCAGGAGGCCGCGTCTTGCGGCCGCTCCGGCGCCGTCACTGTCGGGATCTTGAGCGCATTGCGCGTGTCCGGCAGGTCGGCCCCGTCGGGAACCTGGAGCGGGGGCGCTTCCTGCGCGGTCTCGTAGGCCTGGGGCTTTGCACAGGTTTCCGCCGCAGACGGGATCAGGAAGCAGCCCTGCGTCAGCAGTGAGGCCAGTGCCAGCGGCACCCATCGTGTCATTCCCGTCATGATTCGATGACTCCGGCGCGGCGCATCGCCGCGAGCAAGGTTTCCCGATGCTGATCGGCGAGCGGCACTAGCGGCAGCCGGATGCCCGTGCCGATCAGCCCGAGCCGTCCGAGCGCCCACTTGGCAGGAATCGGATTCGACTCGACGAAGAGCGCAGTGTGCAGACCGGCAAGCCGCTCGTCGAGTTCCCTCGCGCCGACCCGATCGCCGGCGAGCGCCGCCTCGACCATCTGGTGCATCAGGCGGGGCGCGACATTGCCCGTCACCGTGATCACGCCCTGCGCGCCCGCCTCGATCAACTCGCGACCGGTGGCGTCATCGCCGGAGAGCAGCAGGAAATCATCGCCGCAGCGGCGGAGGATCTCGCGGCCCCGTTCGACGTTTCCGGTCGCCTCCTTGATGCCGATGATCTGCGGGTGGCTCGCGAGGCGCTCGATGGTCTCGGGCAGCAGGTCCGATGCGGTGCGTGACGGCACGTTGTAGAGCACCAGCGGAACGCTCGCCGCGTCGGCCACCAGGCTGAAGTGCCGGTACAGGCCCTCTTGCGGCGGACGGTTGTAATAAGGTGTCACGACCAGCACGCCATCCACACCGAGTTCGCAGGCGGCGCGAGTCCGTTCGACCGCCTCGGCGGTTGAATTGCCGCCGGTGCCGGCGATCACCGACATGCGCCCGCCGATTCGCTGCACCGCGATCTGCAGGAGCTCTGCCGCCTCCGATGCGGATACCGTCGGCGACTCGCCGGTCGTGCCGCAGATGACGACGCCATCGGTGCCCTCGCGCGCATGCCAGTCGAGCAGGCGTCCGAACGCGACGTGATCGACGTCGCCGGATTCCGTCATCGGCGTGACCAGGGCGACGATGCTGCCGCGGAACATAAGGGGGCGCATCGTACTGGCGCGCGGTAGGCCGGTGCAAGCTGCGCGCGGGCGCGGATATCTTCGACCGCCTGATCCCGGTACACTGCCGCAGACCCCGCATCCCGGCCAGAATGAAACAATTCATCGCGATTTCCGCCATCGGCGACGACCGCATCGGACTGGTCCACGACCTCTCGAAAGTCGTGGCGGACTGCGGTGGCAGCATCAGCGAGAGCCGGATGACCGCACTTGGCTCGGATTTCGCGATGCTGCTGCTCGTCACCGGCAACTGGCATTCGATCGCGCGCATCGAGACCGATCTCGGCAAGCTCGCCGAGACTTCCGGCATCACGATCCAGGTCCGGCGCACGACCGAGCGCGCCGCGCGCGAGGACATGGTCCCCTACTCCGTGGACGTGGTCTGCATCGACCAGGCCGGCATCGTCGCGGGCCTCGCGGGCTTCTTCTCGGCGCGTGGCATCGACATCGGCGAGCTGTCGACACGCGGCTACTCGGCCGCGCACACCGGCGCGCAGATGTTCTCGGTCTACATGGTCGTCAATGTCCCGTCACGCATCCACGTCGGGGCGCTGCGCGAGGAGTTCATGGACTTCTGCGACCAGATGAACCTCGACGCGATCCTCGAACCGGTCAAGAACTGAGGCTCGATGCCTGAATTGAAGGTCGGCGACCGGCTGCCTGCATTCACGCTCGCGACCACTGGTGGCGAGTTCCGGTCGCGCGCAAAGCGCGACGGCCCGCTCGTCATCTACTTCTATCCGCGCGACAACACGCCCGGCTGCACGCAGGAGGGCGCCGATTTCCGCGACCTCGCTCCGGCATTCCGGAAGCTGCGCGCGACGATCCTCGGCGTCTCGACCGATTCGCTGGAATCGCACGGCCGGTTCCGGGACAAGATGAAGTTCCCGTTCGAGCTCGGCTCCGACGAGGACCACGCTGTCGCCTCGCTGTTCGGCGTCTGGAAGCAGAAGAACATGTACGGAAAGAAGATGATGGGTATCGTTCGAAGCACTTTCCTGGTGGACGGGTCCGGCGTCGTGCGCGCCGAGTGGCGCAAGCTGCGGGTCGCGGGCCACGCCGGACTGGTCCTCGCCGCGACTCGCGGACTCTGACACCGCCATGCTGAAAAACCGCCCCGCGAAAGGCGCACGCCGCGCATTCGTGCTCGACACGAACGTGCTGATGCACGACCCCGCCGCGATCTTCCGCTTCGAGGAACACGACATCTACCTGCCGATGGGCGTGCTCGAGGAACTGGACGCCGGCAAGCGGGGCCTCTCCGAATCCGCGCGGAATGTGCGGCAGGTCAGCCGCTTCCTCGACGAGCTGATGGCGAACGCCACCAAGGACGAGATCGACCGCGGGCTCGAGCTGCCGGTCGGCCGTTCCGGCAACCATGGCAAGAAACCGCCCTCCGGCCGCCTGTTCTTCCAGACCCGCCGCCTCGCCGCCGGGCTGCCGGACACGCTGCCCGGCCAGGGCGTCGACAATGCGCTGCTCGGCTACACGCTCGCGTTGCAGTTGGAGATGCCCGCCGTGCGCGTCACGCTGGTGTCGAAGGACATCAACCTGCGCATCAAGGCAGCGATCCTCGGCGTGCACGCCGAGGATTACTTCAACGACCGCACGATCGAGGACGCCGACCTGCTGTTCACCGGCGTCACGGCGCTGCCGGCGGACTTCTGGGATACGCACGGCAACAACATCGAGTCCTGGCAGGACCAGGCGCGCACCTTCTATCGCGTGCGCGGACCGCTGGTGCGCGAGTGGCACCCGAACCAGTTCCTGTACGGCACCGGCGAGGACCAGTTCGAGGCGATCGTGCGCTCCATCGCGGACGACGTCGCAACACTCGAGGTCACGCACGACTTCCGCGGCGAGCGCCATGCGGTCTGGGGCATCACGGCGCGCAATCGCGAGCAGAACCTCGCGCTCAACCTGCTGCTCGATCCCGAGATCGACTTCGTCACGATCCTCGGGCCCGCCGGCACGGGCAAGACGCTGCTGACGCTTGCGGCGGGCCTGGTGCAGACGCTCGAGACGAACCGCTTCAGCGAAATCATCATGACGCGCGTGACCATCCCGCTTGGCGAAGACATCGGCTTCCTGCCGGGCACCGAGGAGGAGAAGATGGAGCCCTGGATGGGCGCGCTGATGGACAATCTCGAGGTGCTGACCCAGGGACAGGAAGGCGGCAGCTGGGGTCGCGCCGCGACCCAGGACCTGCTGCGCCACCGCATCAAGATCCGCTCGCTCAACTTCATGCGCGGCCGCACCTTCCTGAATCGCTACCTGATCCTCGACGAGGCGCAGAACCTGACGTCGAAGCAGATGAAGGCGCTCGTCACGCGCGCAGGCCCTGGCACGAAGCTCGTCTGCCTCGGCAACATCGCGCAGATCGACACGCCGTACCTGACCGAGACGACCTCCGGCCTCACCTACGTCGTCAACCGATTCCGCGGTTGGCAGCATGGCGGCCACGTGACGCTGGTGCGTGGCGAGCGCTCGCGGCTCGCCGACTTTGCGTCCGAGGCGCTCTGACGGCGCCCCCGGCGAACGATGCCCCGCTCGCACGGTCGAATCCGCACCCATCGGCCAGGATCACCCTGATGCGCGCACCGGTAATCGCCCTGTCGCTGTGGCTCGTGCTGCACGGCACGCCCGCCGCGGCCCAGACGCCGGGCAGCGAGCTGCCCGACATCGGCACGCCCGCGAGCACGACGCTGTCGCTGGCCGACGAGTACAAGATCGGGCTGATGATCGTCCGGGGACTGCGCGACTCTGGCCAGATCGTCGATGACCCCGAGATCGCCGAATACCTGCAGGCGCTCGGCATGCGGCTCTCGAGCCATGCGCACGAAGGTGCGCACCGCTTCACGTTCTTTGCGGTCAAGGAAAACTCCATCAACGCCTTCGCGCTGCCGGGCGGCTTCATCGGCGTCAATGCGGGCCTCGTCACCGCGACGCGCAGCGAAAGCGAGCTGGCCGGCGTGCTCGCGCACGAAATCGCGCACGTCACGCAGCGCCACATCGCGCGCTCGATCCAGAATGCGGGCCGCAGCAATATGGCCTCGATCGCCGCGATGCTCGCGGCGATCCTGATCGGTGCGACGACTGGCCTGCCGTCGGATGCGGTGCTCGGCACGGTGACGGCCGCCCAGGGGCTCGCGCAGCAGCAGCAGATCAACTTCACGCGCGCGAACGAGAGCGAGGCAGATCGCGTTGGCATCGGCATCCTCGCCGCGGCGGGGTTCGATCCCGTGGCGATGCCTGATTTCTTCTGGACCATGCAGCAGCGCTCGGGCAGCACGGGACGCAACATCCCGGAGCTCCTGCGCACGCACCCGGTCAGCACCGAGCGCATCGCCGAGACCCGCGACCGCGCCGAGCAGCTCGAGCGGCCGCGCGCCGCGGACAGCACCAGCTATGCACTGATCCGCGAGCGGCTGCATGTCGAGACGATGCCGCCGGAAACAGTCTTTCGCGGCCTGTATCCGAGCGCGCGCAATGCCGACCTGCCCAGCAGCGACGGCGACCAGTACGGGCACGCGATCGCGCTGATCCGTGCGGGCGCGCCGGCGGATGCGATACCCGGGCTGCGGCAGCTCCTCGAGCGCCGACCGGACGTGACGATCTATCACACGACGCTCGGCCAGGCCGAACTCGCGGCGGGCCGCTTTGACGATGCGCACCGGACACTCGAGCACGCGATGAAGCTGTTCCCGAGGAGCGTGCCCGTGACCATGCGCTACGCCGAGGTCCTGATGCGCGAAGGCGATCCGAAGCAGGCGCACGTCGTGCTGCTGGATCTCTTCAACAACGTGCCGCCGACCGCCGAACAGGCGCGCTACACGGCGCTCGCCGCAAATGCCGCGGGCGACGTGGCCGACTCGTACTACTACATGTCCGAGTATCACGTGATCAGCGGAGATCTCATGCTCGCGATCGGGCAGCTCAAGCTCGCGCAGGCCGTGCCCGGGATCAATGACGTGCAGCGCGAGCGCTTCGACGCGCGCAGGCGGGAACTCGAGGAATACCTGCCCAAGGGCCGGCGCGCCCGCGAGGTGGCCGAACCGACGAATCCGAAGCCGGGTGGCGATCCCCCGGGCTAGAATTGCGCGGTGAATCCGCGCCGAGGAATCCCCATGATGTCCGCCCTGCGCGCCGCTGCCGGCGCCATGCTCCTGGTGACTGCAGCCGGCTGCGCCACCACGGGACCGGCGACGCCCGGCGACCCGCTCGAGCGCATGAACCGCGGGACCCACAAGTTCAACGACGCGGTCGATCGCGCCGTCCTGAAGCCGGTGGCCAAGGGCTATCAGCGCTTCGTGCCCCAGGTGGTACGCACCGGCGTCAGCAACGTGCTGACGAACCTCGCGTTTCCGACGACCATCGTCAACGACCTGCTGCAGTTCAAGCTGAAGGATGCGGGCGTCGACCTCGGCCGCTTCGTGCTGAACTCGACGCTCGGCATCGGCGGCCTGCTCGACCCGGCCTCGCAGATGGGGATCCCGCGCAATGACGAAGACTTCGGCCAGACGCTCGGCCGCTGGGGCGTGCCGTCCGGTCCTTACCTGGTGCTGCCGCTCTTCGGCCCGTCGACGCTGCGTGACGCGCCGTCGATAGCGGTTGACGCGCAGACGGACCTGCGCACGCAGCTCGACATCGAGAGCGAGGAACGCGCGGCGCTCGCCGTCCTCACGGTCGTGAGTGGCCGCGCGGAGCTGCTGTCGCTCGATCGCTCGATTTCATCGGCATTCGACCCGTATGCGTTCGTCCGCAATGCCTGGCTGCAGCGGCGTGAATACCAGGTGCGGGACGGTGACGTCCCGGACGAGCCGATTCCGGACGATGAAGTGGACGAAGCGTCGCCGGAACCGGCGGATCAGCCCGCCGAAGCGGTGGCTTCCACGAACTCCGAGACGTCGCTGATGCCTGCGAGCGCCACGAGCCCCGACGGCAGGTTGCGGTAACGGAGCGCGCGGCGCGCGGCGCGCGCCGCAATTGACCATTCGAGCAGGACCGCGAGGCCGGCGCTGTCGACGCGCCCGACGCCCGCCAGGTCCACCTCGGCCCGGTCCAGCGACCCGAATGCGGCCTCGCCTTCCGCATGGACGGCGGCGGCACTCGAAAACACGAGATCGCCGCTGAGCGTGAAGCGCCCCTCGCCCTGCATCCGGATGGCCGTGGCCACGTTCGTCACCGGATCAGCGCCCCTCTGCCTTTCCGCCGCGGTTCTCCCGCTCCAGCCGCTCGATCACGGGAATCAGGCCCTTCTGGCTGATCTCCGCGCCGATGTCATTGCGGAGGTTACGCACGTACGAGATGCCCTCGATCGTGACATCCCAGGCTTTCCAGCCCCTCGGCGTCGCGTGCAGCGAGTAGTTAACCGGCACCCGCGTGCCATCCCGGCGCTTCACCTCGGTGCGCACCGTGGCATTGCCGGTCGAGACGTCGCCGCGAAACGGCAGCATGACCATGCGATCCGCGGTGAACTCGGCGAGGGCCGAGCCGTAGTTCTGCAGCAGCGACTGGTAGAAAGCGTCGATGAAGCGCTGGCGATCCTCCGGCTTCGCACGCGTCCAGTGCGTGCCGAGCACGCGCCGCGCCGACTCGTCGGTGTCGAAGCCCGGCAGCAGGATTTCCTCGACGAGCCTCTCCACGCGCTTCGGGTCCTTGCGCGCCAGCTCCCGGTCCGCGTCCAGCGCAACCAGCATCTTTTTCGCCGCCGTCTCGATCACTTCCTGCGGCCCGGGCCCGGGCGTGACCTCGGCCGCGAGCGCCGGCGGCGCAACGAGCGCGAGCAGCAGGACGAGACGGGTTGCGAATAGTCGGATCATGGCGCGGAATCCTCCGTGGCCTCGGCGGCCGGCTTCTCGGCTGCTTTCGAGAACAGGAACTTGCTGATCAGGTTCTCGAGGACGATGGCCGACTGCGTGAACTCGATTTGAGCGCCGTCGGCCAGAAAGGTTTCAGAACTTCCGGGCCCGATTCCGACGTACTGGCCGCCCAGCAGTCCCGCGGTCAGGATGCTCGCATCGCTGTCGTCCGGGATCCGGTCGTAGCCGCGATCGATGCGAAGCGTCGCCCTGGCGCGGTACTCCGTGAAATCGTAGGCGATCGACTCGACGCGCCCGATCGTGACGCCGGACATCGAGACCGGCGCGCCGGGCTTCAGGCCGCCGACCTGGTCAAACGACGCCGTGACGCGATAGCCGGCGTCGCCGAAGCCGAATTCGCGGCTGGTGATCTGCGTGATCAGGAAGAAAAGCGCGGCGAATCCGAGCAGCACGAACAGCCCGGTTCCCAGCAGGATGGCGCGCGTCTGGCGCATACGAAACTCCTTACAACATGACCGCGGTCAGCATGTAGTCGAGCAGCAGCACGACCACGGAGGAAATCACGACGGTGCGGGTCGTCGCGCGGCCGACGCCCTCCGCCGTCGGTACCGAATGATAGCCCTCGTATACGGCGACGAGGCTGCAGGCGATGCCGAACACGCCGCTCTTGAGCACGCCCTCCATGACGTCGCCGATTTCGACGGCACCGCGCATCTGCGACCAGAACTGGCCGGAGTCGACGCCCATCAGCTGCACGCCGACGAGCTGTGCACCGAACAGGCCGATCAGGCTGAAGATCGCGGCGAGCAGCGGCATCGAGATCACGCCGCCCAGGAACCGCGGCATCACGACGCGCCGCACCGGGTCGACCGCCATGATCTCCATCGCGGCGAGCTGGTCGGTCGCGCGCATCAGGCCGAGTTCCGAGGCGAGCGCGGTGCCGGCGCGGCCCGCGAACAGGAGCGCGGTGACGACCGGCCCGAGTTCCTTGAGCAGGCCGAGCGCCGCCGCCGTGCCGAGCGACTCCTCCGAGCCGAAGCGCTCCAGCAGGTCGAAGCCCTGGAGGCCGAGCACCATGCCGACGAACAGGCCCGACATCATGATGATGACGAGCGACAGCGCGCCCGCATTGTGGACCTGTGCGACGATGAGGCCGGGCCGCAGGAAGGCGCGCGGCGTCTCGGCGAGCAGCCGGAACGCAAAGAACGCATAGGCGCCGAGCGCCTCGAGCGCGCCGCGCAGGCTCTGCCACAGCTCACGCGCGAGCGAGGCGATCATTCAGCGCACCTGCCCGAGCTGCTCTTCGTAGCCCGGCGCCGGATAGTGAAACGGCACCGGACCGTCCGGCAGGCCGTGCATGAACTGGCGCACGTCTTCCTGCGCGCTGTCGGACAGCACGGCAGGCGGGCCCGCGGCCGCGACCCGGCCGCCCGAAAGCAGGTAGCAGCGGTCCGCGACCGCGGTGATCTCGCGCACGTCGTGCGAGACCACGATGCTCGTCAGGCCGAGGCTGTCGTTCAGGCGGCGGATCAGGCGCAGCACGACGCCCATCGAGATCGGGTCGAGTCCGACGAAGGGCTCGTCGTAGATCAGCAGTTCCGGGTCCATCACGATCGCGCGCGCGAGCGCTACCCGGCGCGCCATGCCGCCTGACAGTTCCGCGGGCATCAGCGCAGCCGCGCCGCGCAGCCCGACGGCCTGGAGCTTGGTCAGCACGACGTGGCGCAGCAGGCGCTCCGGCAGGCGCGTGTGCTCGCGCAGCGGAAACGCGACGTTCTCGTAGACATTGAGGTCGGTCAGCAGCGCGCCGTTCTGGAACAGCATCCCCATGCGTCGCCGCATGCGATAGATCGCCTCGCGGCCCAGCGACGCGACGTCCTGGCCCTCGACCTCGACCGTTCCGCTCTCCGCAAACAGCTGGCCGGTGATGAGCCGGAGCAGCGTCGTCTTGCCGGTGCCGCTCGGCCCCATGACCGCCGTCACCGCACCACGTTCGATGTCGAGGTCGATGCCTTCGAAGATCCGGCGCTGGCCGATCGAGTAGTGCAGGCCGCGCACGCGCACGAGCGCTTCCCCGGTCCTGGCGCCGGAATCGCGACGCGTTGGCTGGTTCACGATGCGGTACGGGACGGCGCGGCCTCAGGCCGCCGCCTGCTCCATCGACGATTCATAGCGCCCGTCACGCGCGAGGCCGTTGAGGCGCGCGCGCTTCAGGAAGACGCGCTGAGCCGCCGCGACGTTCGCTGGCTTGCCGCCCCAGGCATCGAGCGTGCTCTGCTGCAGCGCGCGCCCGTAGCTGAAGGAGAGCTGCCACGGCAGCGGGCCCGCGCGGTTCATCAGCGACAGGTGCAGCGTGGACTCGGCCTCGCTCTGGCCGCCCGACAGGAATGCGATGCCGGGGACGGCTGAAGGCACGCGCCGGCGCAGGCAGCGCAGCGTTGCATCAGCCACCTGCTGGGCGGTCGCCTGCTTCGCGCACTTCTTGCCCGCGATCACCATGTTGGGCTTCAGGACCATGCCCTCGAGCCGCACGCGGTGGCGGAACAGCTGGTCGAACACGGCCTCGAGCGCCGCATCGGTCACCTCCTCGCAGCGCGCGATCGAATGATCGCCGTCCATCAGGACTTCCGGCTCGACGATCGGCACGATCGCCGCCTCCTGGCAGAGCGCGGCGTAGCGCGCGAGCGCATGTGCATTCGCCTCGAGCGCGAATGCGCTCGGAATGCCGGCGCCGATGTCGATCACGGCGCGCCACTTCGCAAAGCGCGCGCCGAGGCCGTGGTATTCCGCGAGGCGTTCGCGCAATCCGTCGAGACCCTCGGTGACGGTCTCGCCCGGGTGGCCGGCGAGCGCCTTTGCGCCTGCATCGACCTTGATGCCCGGCAGGATGCCGCGCGAGGCCAGCAGTCCGGGAAACGGCTTGCCGCCCACGGTCTGCTGCCGGAGCGTCTCGTCGTACAGGATCACGCCGGAGATGTGCCGCTCGGCATCGGGCGCGGTGAACAGGAGCTCGCGATAGGCCCGGCGCGCCTCGAACGAGGACTCGAGCCCGATCTTGTCGAATCGCTTCTTGATGGTGCCGGTCGATTCGTCGGCCGCCAGGATGCCCTTGCCGGGCGCCACCATCGCAGCCGCATTCTTGTCGAGCTCCAGACTGTCCATGAATCCCGGTCCTCCGTTTGGGGCGCAGAGAATACCAGAGCGGGGTCACCCCCTACCCTTGCCGGCGTAATAGTACTAAAATCGTACTGTTTCCATCCACGGGTCCGCGGAGACTGCCCCCATGCTGCGCATCAGCCGTCTGACCGACTACGCCACCGTGATCCTCGCGAGCCTCGGGAATGGCGGCCTCGCAAGCGCGGCCGACATCGCCGGCCGCACGCATATCGGCGTGCCGACCGTCAGCAAGCTCCTGAAGGAACTCCAGCACGCCGGCCTGGTGCGTTCGGTGCGCGGCGCGCACGGCGGCTACCAGCTCACGCGCGGGACGGCCGAGATCAACGCGGCTGACATCATCGATGCAGTCGAGGGCCCGGTCGCGCTGACCGAGTGCTCGTCCGGCAGCGGGCTCTGCGGCATCGAAGCCACTTGCCTCGTCGGCAACGGCTGGCAGCGCATCAGCCTCGCCATCCGCCGCGCGCTCACCGACGTCAGCCTCGACGAACTGCTGCGGCGCGACACCGACATCGCGCCTGTATTGCGCCGCGTGGCGCAGGTCCGCGGCTGAGAAGCGCGCCATGGCATCCCATTCACCCGACCTCGAATCGCTGGTAGCCCGCAAGTACCGGCATGGATTCGTCACGGACATCGCGAGCGACACGGTGGCGCCCGGGCTCGGCGAGGACGTCATCCGGCTGATCTCGGCCAAGAAGAACGAGCCGGCCTTCATGCTGGAATGGCGGCTCAAGGCGTTCCGCCGCTGGTCGCGCATGACCGAGCCTGCCTGGGCACATGTTCACTATCCCCCAATCGACTTCCAGGCGATCTCGTACTATTCGGCGCCGAAGGGCAACGAAGACGGGCCGAAGTCGCTCGCCGACGTCGACCCGAAGCTGCTCGAGACCTACGACAAGCTCGGCATTCCGCTGCACGAGCGCGCGCGCCTCGCCGGCGTCGCCGTGGACGCGGTGTTCGACAGCGTTTCGGTCGCAACCACGTTCAAAGAACGCCTCGCCGAGGCCGGCGTGATCTTCTGCCCGTTCTCGGAGGCGGTGCAGAAGCACCCGGAGCTCATCGAGCGCTACCTCGGCACCGTCGTGCCGATCGGCGACAACTTCTACGCCGCGCTCAACTCGGCGGTGTTCACCGACGGCTCGTTCGTCTATGTGCCGAAGGGCGTGCGCTGCCCGATGGAGCTTTCGACCTACTTCCGCATCAACGCGTCGAAGACTGGCCAGTTCGAGCGCACGCTGATCATCGCCGACGAGGGCTCCCATGTGAGTTACCTCGAGGGCTGCACGGCGCCGATGCGGGACGAGAACCAGCTGCACGCCGCGGTGGTCGAGCTGATCGCCCTTGCCGACGCCGAGATCAAGTACTCGACGGTGCAGAACTGGTACCCCGGCGACGAGAACGGCGTCGGTGGCATCTACAACTTCGTCACCAAGCGCGGCGACTGCCGCGGCGCCCGCTCGAAGATCTCCTGGACCCAGGTAGAGACCGGGTCGGCGATCACCTGGAAGTACCCGAGCTGCATCCTGCGCGGCGACAGCTCGGTCGGCGCATTCCACTCGGTCGCGCTCGCGAACCACTACCAGCAGGCCGACACCGGCACCAAGATGATCCACATGGGCCGCAACACGCGCTCGACCATCGTGTCGAAGGGCATCTCGGCCGGCCACGGACAGAATGCGTATCGGGGGCTCGTCAAGATCCTTCCCGGGGCGGAGGGCGCCCGCAACTACACGCAGTGCGATTCGCTGCTGATGGGTCCAAACTGCGGCGCGCACACGTTCCCGTACATCGAGGTCGCGAATCCGTCCGCGGTCGTCGAGCACGAGGCGACGACCTCGAAAATCTCGGACGACCAGCTGTTCTACTGCCTGCAGCGCGGCATCTCGTCCGAGGACGCCGTCAACATGATCGTAAACGGGTTCTGCCGCCAGGTGTTCCGCGAACTGCCGATGGAGTTCGCGGTCGAGGCGCAGAACCTGCTGGCCGTCAGTCTCGAAGGAGCGGTGGGATGAGCGATTCCGGGCAGGTGATTCTCGACGTGAAGGACTTGAGCGTCCGGGTGGCCGACCGCCAGATCCTGTACGGCCTGTCGCTCTCGGTCCGCGCCGGCGAAGTGCACGCGATCATGGGACCGAACGGCTCCGGCAAGAGCACGCTGACCGGCGTGCTGGCCGGGCGACCCGGCTACGAAGTGCTCTCGGGCAGCGCCACCTATCTCGGGCGCGACCTGCTGGCGATGCCGCCGGAGTTGCGCGCGCGCGAAGGCCTGTTCCTCGCCTTCCAGTACCCGGTCGAGATCCCGGGCGTCAACAACGTCTACCTGCTGAAGGCGTCGCTCAATGCGCTGCGCAAGCATCGCGGCCAGCCCGAACTCGATGCCTTCGAGTTCCTGGCCCTGGTGCGCGGCAGGTTCGCGTCGATGCGAATGGATGAGAGCCTGCTGAACCGCGGCGTCAACGAGGGCTTCTCGGGCGGCGAGAAGAAACGGAATGAAATCCTCCAGATGAGCCTGCTCGAGCCGACGCTGGCGCTCCTCGACGAGACCGATTCGGGCCTCGACATCGACGCGCTCAAGGTGGTCGCCGACGGCGTCAATGCGCTGCGCTCGCCGGAGCGCGCGATCGTCCTCGTCACCCACTACCAGCGCCTGCTCGATCACGTCGTGCCGGACCAGGTGCACGTGCTCGCGGGCGGACGCATCGTCCGGAGCGGCGATCGCGAGCTCGCGCTCGAACTGGAACGCCGCGGCTACGACTGGATCCGCGGGACGGCGGCAGCGTGAACGCGGCCTCACCGATCGAACGGATCGCGGCGAGCCACGCCGCGGTCGCACCGGGACTGCCGGGTGGACCGCGCTGGTCACAGCGCCGCTCGGGGGCGCTCGCGACGCTCGTCGCCCGCGGCCTGCCGGAGCGGCGCGACGAAAACTGGAAATACCTCGACCACCTGCGCCTCGGCGATTTCCGGTTTGATGCCGGCGAGCGCGGACGGCTCACGGCCGGCGAATTGCATGCGGCGGCGCTGCCATCGGAGGGCGCGCGCCGTCTCGTGATCGTGGACGGCCGTTTCGATGCCGGTCTCTCCGACCTGACGCCGGAACCGGGGCTCGCGATCGAGGATCTCACCGCCCTCCTCGCCCGCGATCCCGCTTCGGCCGAGACGCTGCTCCGCGCGCCGGCGGCGGACGCCGACGACCGCTTCGCGCTGCTGGCCGATGCCTTCACCGGCGGCGGCGTTGTGATCCGGGTTGCCGCGGGCCAGCGCCTCGCGCGTCCGCTGCACCTGCTGCACGTCGCCACATCAAACGCTGCGGCATCGCATCACGCGCGCCTCGTCATCGAGGCAGGCGCCGGCGCGGGCCTGCAGCTCGTCGAGGAATTCCTGTCGGTCGGCGACGCCGCCGTATTCGGCAACCTGTCGGCCGAGCTCTGCCTCGGGGCGGCATCGGACATGGAACACCTGCGGCTGCTGCGCCGGAATCCGGCCGCGGCGCAGGTCGAAACCTGGGTCACGCGCATCGCGGCCGGCGCCAGCTACCGCCAGCACCTGTTTGTGCTCGGCGGCGGACTGGTCCGTTCCAACTCCCGCCTGATGCTTGAGGGCGAAGCCGCGGACTGCCGGCTGTCCGGGCTGTACCTCGCCGACGGCGAGCGCCAAGTGGATATCCACACGCAGGTCGCGCACCAGGCGCCCCGCACGCGCACGGTCCAGGACTACCGCGGCATCGCGACCGATCGCGGGCGCGGCGCGTTCAATGGCTGCATCGTCGTGCACGCGGGCGCGCCGGGCGCGGATGCGAGCCAGACGAGCCGCAACCTGCTGCTCGCGGCCGGCGCCGAGATCAATGCCCGGCCCCAGCTCGAGATCCACGTGGACGACGTCCGCTGCCGCCACGGCGCGACCACCGGCACGCTCGATCCCGCCCAGCTTTTCTACCTGCTCTCCCGCGGCCTCGATCCGGCGACCGCGCGCAACCTGCTGACCTATGCGTTCTGCCAGGACGTCATCGCCGGCATCGGCCATCCGGCGATGCGGGCGTACGTTGAGGACCGGATCGCGGGCGCCCTGCCGGAGCGCGAGCTGATCCGGGGGCTCGCGTGATGGCCGCCGTGCGGGAGCGCGAAGCCGCCTACGACGTCGGCCGGATCCGCGCCGATTTCCCTGCGCTCGCACGCCGGATCAACGGCCATCCGCTTGCCTACCTCGACAACGCGGCGTCCTCGCAGCAGCCGGCCGCCGTCATCGATGCGGTCGCCGACTATGCGCGCTCGCACCACGCGAACGTCCACCGCGGCGTCCACACGCTGTCGCAGGAGGCAACCGCGCTCTACGAGGGCGCCCGCGAGCGGGTGAGGCGGTTCATCGGCGCGGAATCGCTGGCCGAGATCGTGTTCGTGCGCGGCACGACCGAGGCGATCAACCTGGTCGCGCAATCGCATGCGCGGGCGCGTCTCCTGCCGGGAGACGAGATCCTCGTGACCTGGCTCGAACACCACTCGAACATCGTGCCCTGGCAACTGCTCGCCGCCGCGACCGGCGCCGTGCTCCGGGCCGTACCGATCGACGGCGACGGCGCGGTGGACGCAGTTGCGTACCGACGCATGCTCGGCCCGCGCACGAAGGTCGTTGCGCTCGCGCACGTTTCGAACGCGCTCGGCACCGTGCTGCCGATCGGCGATTTCATCGCCGCCGCACGCGAGCGCGGCATCACGACGGTGGTCGACGGCGCCCAGGCCGTGCCGCACCTCGATGTGGACGTGCGGGCGCTCGGCTGCGACTTCTATGCGTTCTCGGGCCACAAGATGTACGCGCCGACCGGTATCGGCGTCCTGTACGCGCGCGAGGCCGTGCTCGCCGCGATGCCGCCGTGGCAGGGCGGCGGCGACATGATCCTGACCGTGTCGTTCAGCGGCTCGACCTGGAATCACCTGCCGCACCGCTTCGAAGCAGGGACACCGAACATCGGCGGGGCCGTCGGGCTCGCCGCTGCGATCGACTATCTCGAGTCCGCCGGCATCGCGCGGGTCGCCGCCCACGAGCAGTCGCTGCTCGCGCGCGCGACCGCGCGGCTCGCGCGCATCCCGGGCCTCAGGCTGATCGGCACGGCGCCCGAGAAGACGAGCGTGGTCTCGTTCGCGGTCGAGGGCCTACACCCGCACGACCTCGGCACCATCCTCGATTCGCGCGGCATCGCGGTGCGCACCGGCCACCACTGCGCGATGCCGGTCATGGAGCACTTCGGCGTGCCGGCGACGACGCGCGCCTCGTTCGGCCTCTACAACACGGCCCAGGAAGTCGATGCGCTCGGCGACGGCGTCGAGGAAGCGATCCGGATGTTCCGCTGATGGATCTCGCCGAGCTCTACCGCGACGTGATCGTCGACCATAACCGGAGCCCCAGGAACCGCGGCGCGCTGCCGGAAGCGACCCACCGCGCAGAGGGTAATAACCCCTTGTGCGGCGACCAGTTACGCGTGTTTGTTAAGGTGGAAGATGACCGCATCCGCGACCTGCGGTTCGAGGGCACGGGCTGCGCGATCTCGACCGCATCCGCTTCGCTGATGAGCGAGGCCGTGAAGGGACGCACGCGCACGGAGGCCGAGGCACTCTTCGGCGCGATGCACGACCTGCTGACGAAACGGAGCGCCGAGCCCTCGCCCGCCCTCGGCAAGCTCCTGGCGCTCGCGGGCGTACGCGAGTTTCCGGCGCGCGTGAAATGCGCGAGCCTGTGCTGGCACACGCTCCATGCCGCGCTCGCGGGCGACGCTGCGCCCGTCACGACGGAGTGAGCATGCGGCGCGGCACCCAGGAACCGATTGTGGTCAACCGCGACGTGCGCGCGGTGATCGTGCCGGCCGGCGTCGAGGTCAAGCTCAAGACCGGCAGCGTCGGCTACATCACCCAGGCGCTCGGCGGCAGTTTCACTGTCTACGTCGAGGGCAACCTGTTCCGCATCGCGGGCACCGACGGCGACGCAATTGGCCGGGAGGCGCTGCGCGCTCCGGAACTACCGCCGGGCGCCACCGACGACGATGTCACGCGCCTCGTGTGGGAGCAGCTTCGCACCTGCTTCGATCCGGAGATCCCGGTCAACATCGTGGACCTCGGCCTCGTCTACGACTGCGCGATCACGCCGGCTGCGGACGGCGGCCGCAATGTCGCCATGCGCATGACGCTGACCGCACCCGGCTGCGGCATGGGCGAAGTGCTCGTCAATGACGTGCGCGACAAGCTGCTTTTGATCCCGACCGTGCGCCAGGCCGATGTCGAACTCGTGTTCGACCCGCCGTGGAACCAGTCGATGATGTCGGAAGCGGCCAGGCTGCAAACCGGAATGATGTAATCCGGTGCCGGGTCGTAGTTTCGTAGTCTGGCTTCCCCCGAACTCGCGCGCGAGTACGAACTCCCCCGACGAACACATGAAGTCGACGATGGCCTGCGGAGTATAGACAATGCCGTGCGTGTCAGCGGTC
>JANNHT010000125.1:0-12187 GCA_031404555.1 Gammaproteobacteria bacterium | reverse complement strand
AGGTCGGCGTCGGATAATTGAAGATGCTGGAATATTTCGCCTTGCCCTCGAGCAGCTGGTCGACGAGTTCCCCACGCGAAACGCCGAGTGTCTCGGCCGCGCTGTAGAGATAGGCGCCGTGCCCACCCTCGTCCTGGACCTTTGCGATCAGGATCGCCTTGCGAAGCAGCGACGGCGCGCGGGTAATCCAGTTGCCTTCCGGAAGCATGCCGACGATCTCGGAATGCGCATGCTGGGAAATCTGTCGGATGAGCGTCCGGCGGTAGGCCTCGGGCATCCAGTCCTTGGCCTCGATTTTTTCCTCGGCATCCACGCGCGACTGAAAACGCGACTCCAGCGCGGTGCCATCCTGCGCCTCGTCGCGTAGACATTCTTTGCCAAGAGAATCAAGGCCTTGCGTGTACATTCCGGCGGCCTCCGCGGACCCGTTCCTGGACCCTGAACTTTGACACAGAAAGCGGCTTTTAGGTCCAACCCTCGATGCGGCGCACCAGGGTCTCCATGAAGCGGTTCGCCTGGTGGCCGTCCAGCACGCGGTGATCGATGGTGAGCGTGACGTAGCAGCAGGGCCGCACGACGATCGAGTCCTTCCCCTCGGAGGTGAGGACGACCGCGCGTTTTTCCAGCTTGCCGATGCCGAGGATCGCGGACTGTGGCTGATTGATGACGATGGGCGCCGCGAGGAGACTCCCGCTGACGCCGTGGTTTGAAATCGTGAATGTCCCGCCACGCAGGTCCGCGGGCGTCAGGCCGTCGTCGCGCGCGCGCGCAACCAGTTCGCCAAGTGCTCCCGCGATGCCTGCCAGGTCGAGCGTGCCGACGTCGCGGATGACCGGTACGACGAGGCCGCGGCCCTCGAGCGCCGTGCCGACGCCGATATCGATGCGATCGCCGACCAGGAGCGCATCGTCGCTCCAGCGCCCGTTCACTTCGGGCACGGCGCGAATCGCATCGACGCAGGCCGCGACGAAATAAGCGGTCAGGGTCAGCGACAGGCCGCGCCTGTCGAAACCGGACTTCTCTCGCGCGCGATGCGCGAGCACGGCCGTCATGTCCGCCTGAAACACGGTCGTCACGTGCGGCGCGGTGTGAAGGAGGCTTTCGACCATATGCGCCGCGATGCGCCTGCGCATCGGCGAGTGCGGGATCCGGCGCAACCCCGCCGCTTCGGCGGGCGGCGGCGCCGCATCAGGCATCTTGCCGGCGGCGGGCGGTGCAGTCGCCGGCTGTCCTGCGGCCAGCACATCCTCGACCGTGATGCGTCCGCTCTCGCCGCTCCCATCGACGTCATCGGCCGACAGGCCGCGCTCCGCAAGCAGGCGGCGAACGGCCGGACTCATTCGGCCGGCAGCCGACGAAACCGCGGCCGTGGCCTGCGGCTTCACGGCGACCGGTGTCGCCGCCGCGCGCGCAGCTGGTGCCGCAACTGCTGCTGCGCTGCCGGGACGCAGGCGTCCGAGCAAGGCGCCCGGAACGACATCGGTACCTTCCGCCGCTGCGATCTCGCCGAGCACGCCGTCAGCGGGCGCGGACACTTCGATCGTGACCTTGTCGGTCTCGATCTCGACCAGCGGCTCATGCCGCGCGACCGGCTGGCCGACGGACTTGAGCCAGCGCAGCACCTGCGAACGCGTGCCCTCGGCCTGGTCCGCCGGGAGGACGATGTCGATGAGGGTTGCCATGGTCAGACGCTCGCGATGCGGCGCATCGCCGCGACGATAGTCGCGACCGACGGCACAACCGATTCCAGCAGCTCCGGCGCGTGCGGGCTCGGCACGTCCGGCATCGCGAGGCGCTCGATGGGTGCATCGAGGTTGAAGAACGCGCGCTCCGCCAGAACAGCCGCGATCTCCGCGCCGAAGCCGGCAGTCAGGTTGTCCTCGTGAACGATCAGGCAGCGGCGCGTCTTCGCGACCGAGGCCAGCACCGCGTCGCGGTCCCAGGGCGAGAGGGTCCGCAGATCGATGAGCTCGACATCGATGCCTGACTCTCCCACCGCCTGCTCGGCGCGTTCAACCATTGCGCCCCAGGCCACGACCGTCAGTTCCGTACCGCTTCGCACGGTTCGCGCGACGCCGAAGGGCAGAACGAAATCGTCGCCCGGGTAGGGCCGCCGCGCGGCGGCGCCGTCGAGGAGCGAGCGGTGTTCGAAATAGATCACGGGATCGTTGCCCCGCAATGCGGTACGGAGCAACCCGACCGCGTCTTCTGCATTCGACGGCATCGCGAGCTGCCAGCCGGTCGCGTGCAGGAACTGCACCTCGTTGCACTGGCTGTGCCACGGATCGCCGCACTTGAAGAATCCGCCCGGCATGCGCACGACCATCGGCGCGGCGAAGCGGTTCGCAGTGCGCCACCGGATCGTTCCGCAGTCGTGCAGTTGCTCGGCCGCGGGTTCAGCGTACTTGCGGAACTGGATCTCCGGCACCGGCATCAGGCCCGCGAGCGCCATGCCGACCGAGCGGCCGATGATGCCTTCCTCCGACAGGCTGGTGTCGAACACGCGGTCTTCGCCAAAACGCTCCTGGAGCCCGAGCGTCGCGGCATGCACGCCGCCCTTGCGGCCGACGTCCTCGCCGAACACAAGCACGCGCGGATTGATCGCGAGCTCATGCTCGAGGGTGCGCCGGATCGCCGTCAGCATGTTGATGCGCGGGCCGTCCGGATGCGGGGTGTTGCTGCCGGGCGCGGGCTCGATGCCCTCGGCCAGCAGTCCGCCCTGGGCCTGCACGTCAACGGTTCCATCCGCGCGCTTTTCGCTGAAGGCAAAACGCGTTGCGACGAGCGGCGGATCGCGCCGCGCCTCGATGCGCGCGAGCGCATGCAGAACCGCATCCGCCGCCTCCTGTTCGAGCGCCTGCCAGGCGGACTCGGTGAAGACGGATGGCACGAGGCGCTGGCGGAGCCGCGCGAGCGGGTCGCGCGCGCGTTCCGCGGCGATCTCGTCGGCGCTCTTGTAGGCCTGTGTGTCCTGGCCCGAATGGCCTGAAAGCCGCGGCACGTACAGGCGGAGCAGCACCGGGCCCTGGCCCGAGCGCACGGTCTGCACGGCTTCCTCGATCAGGGCGGCTGCTGCGTCAGGCTCGGAACCGTCACCACTCAGGATGCAGAGCTGCCTGAATGACGCGAGGTTGGCCGCGAAGTCGCCGCCCGGCGTCTGCTTCGCGGTGGGCACGGAGATGCCGTAGCCGTTGTCCTCGATGAAATACAGGAGCGGCAATCGCTCGGTCGCCGCGATGTTGAGCGAGGCCCAGAAGCCGTTGGTTGCGAGCGAGGCGTCGCCGCCGTGTGCGACCGCAATGCTTCCCTCGGCAGCCCGGTCACCGAGGACGCGCGCGCGATAGACGAGTGACTGCGCCCAGCCGGTCGCAGGCGTGTACTGCGTGCCGACGCCACCGCAGGCCGGCAGCAGGCAGGCGCCCTCGCGCCGCGGCAGGTTCATGACGACGCCGATGTCGCGACCGGCGGACATGCCCTGCGGCTGCATCATGGTCGAGGCCAGCGCGTCGTCGGCGCTGAGACCGAGCGCGAGTGCGAGCGGGCGCGAACGGTAGTACGGAGCGACCGCGTCGCGCCGACCGGTCAGCTGCAGGCCGAGCAGAGCCTGCGTGAGATCGTGGCCGCGCGCCGAGAACTGGTAGAGCACGCGGCGCTCCGGCACCAGCTTCGTTTCCTCGAGCGCGTCGAGCGCGCGTGACAGCAGCACGATGCCGAGTGCGCGGCGCCAATCGTCAGCGGACAGGGACGTGCGATGCAGGGTCTCTCGGGCGCTCACGGCCATGGCATGCCTCGGCGGTCGGGTGCGGCGACAGGTTAACGGTCATACCCGGGTTTTTTTGGCTAAATATCCGCACCTGAGTGAGTATTTTTAGTGATAAACTCTAATTATCCTGACTATATTGGTGTTTTGACAATGAACACGCTCGACCGCACCGACGTCCGCATCCTGGAATGCCTGCAGCGCGACGGCCGGCTGTCGCATGTGGATCTGGCGGAGCGTGTCGGGCTCTCGGCGACGCCCTGCACACGCCGGGTCCGGCATCTCGAACAGCAGGGAATCATCCGCGGCTATGCCGCCATCGTGGACCCCAAGCGCGTCGGCCAGCAGGTGCTGGCGTTCGTGCAGATCAAGCTCGAACGCCATACCGACGACGTGATCGAACGCTTCCGCCGGACGCTCGAGGAACGGCCGGAAGTCGTATCGGCGCACGCCATGACCGGCGAGATGGATTTCCTGTTGCAGGTCGTGGTTCCCGACCTGGATGCGCTCGGGCAGTTCACGCTCCACCAGCTCCTGAAATTGCCCGGGGTCCGGGACGTGCGCTCCAGCCTGGTTCTCGAGACCCTGAAATCGGTCTCGCGGGTGCCACTCGACGCGGCGGCGCGGCCGCCGCCCCGGGCGCCCGCCGCCCGGCGCCTGCGCTAGAATTCAGGAACCCGCGAACCGGCACGCGCGCCGGCTGTCCGAACCGCATCAAGCCCGGGAGGCCTTTCAATGACCCGTCTGACCCTCGCCCTGCTCGCCCTGCTTGCTTCCGGAGCCGCGGAGGCCGCCTGTATCTATCCGCGAGCGCCGGAACAGATTCCGGATGGCCGGACGGCCGGCCGCGACGAAATGGTCGCCGCACAGAAGTTGGTGCAGCAGTTCAACGAGGACATCTCGGCCTATAACGCCTGCCTCGACCTGGAGATGGCGTCGTACGTCCAGAGCGGCAGCTTCGACGAAAATCGGCTTGCGGAACTCCGCGCGGTCCAGGCCAAGAAGAACAATGCCGCGGTCGACGAAGTACAGGCCGTCGCGGACCGGTTCAACGAACAGCTGCGGATCTTCCTCGACCGCGAAAAGAAGGACTGACCCCGGAGCCCGATGCTGACGCCCGCCGAGGCCGATGCGGCGATCGCCGCAGCTCTCGCGCCGGCGGCGACCGAGTCCGTTCCACTGGCCGACTGCGCAGGCCGCGTGTTGCGCCAGGCCGTGCACGCCGAGCGAGACGCCCCACCCTTCGATCGCGTGACGATGGACGGGATCGCAATCTTCGCAGCCGGGTTGGCCGCGCGGTCATTCCGCGTCGCAGGTGTGCAGCCCGCGGGAACACCCGCGCAGACACTCCCCACGCCGGCCGACTGCATCGAAGTGATGACGGGCGCGATGCTGCCGATCGGCTGCGACACTGTCATTCCGGTCGAACAGCTGCGGCTGCAGGACGGGCAGGCGACGCTCGCGGCGGACTGCGTGCCCGAACCCTGGCGCTACGTGCACCGGCGTGCGGCGGACGCGCGCACGGGCGACTGTCTGCTCGAATCGGGCGCCCTGCTGGGCGGGCCGCAGATCGCGGTCGCGGCATCGGCCGGTCTCGCGGCCCTCGTCGTGTCCAGCCAGCCGCGGATCGCCGTCATCTCGACCGGCGACGAACTGGTCGAACCGGGCCTCGCGATCGCCGCGCACCAGGTCCGGCGCTCCAACACCTATGGTCTTGCCGCAGCGCTCAGGCTCGCGGGTTTCGCGCCCACATCCGACCTGCACCTGCCGGACAACCTGCCGGTGCTCGAATCCGCGTTCGCCCGCGCGCTCCGGGAGCACGACGTGCTGGTGCTCTCCGGCGGCGTCTCGGCTGGCCGCTTCGACCACGTTCCGGCAGCGCTCACGGCCGCGGGCGTGCGCCGGGTCTTTCACCGGGTCGCGCAGCGCCCGGGACGGCCGATGTGGTTCGGTGTGGGTCCCGACGGTCAGGCGGTATTCGCCCTGCCCGGCAACCCGGTGTCGGTGCTGGTCTGCCTGGCCCGCTATGTGATCCCGGCGCTGAAGGCCCGGTCCGGCGCGTGTCCGGAACCGCGCGCCGAGGTCGTCACCGACCAGACCTGCCCTGGCGATGAGCGGCTCACGACATTCCTGCCGGTCGCGCTCAGGTACGATCGGGATGGCCGGGCCAGGGCGACGCCGCGGCCGACCGGCGGCTCCGGCGATTTCCTGACGCTCGCCGGCACCGACGGCTTCGTCGAGCTGCCGCCCGGAACCGCGAACTGGCCGGCAGGCACTGCCGCTCCGTACCTGCGCTGGTGAACCGATGAACGACGACAGGCCGTCGCAACCGATACCGATCGCCGCGCCGAAAGCCGCGGCCGATGCGCGTGGGCGGCCGCTCTCGGACCTGCGCATCTCGGTGACCGACCGCTGCAATTTCCGCTGCCCCTACTGCATGCCGCGCGAGACCTTCGGCGAGCACTATCGATTTCTCGCCCCGGCGGAGCGGCTCACGTTCGACGAGATCGGGCGTCTCGCGCGCCGCTTTGCCGCCCTGGGCGTCAAAAAGATACGCCTCACCGGCGGCGAACCGCTGCTGCGTGCCGGCCTCGCGGAACTCGTCGGCGAACTCTCGGCGATCGACGGCATCGGCGATCTCGCGATGACCACGAATGGCGTGCTGCTTGCGCAGCATGCCGCCCCGCTCGCGGCGCATGGCCTGAAGCGCGTGACCGTGAGCCTCGACAGCCTCGATCCGGCGACGTTTCGCCGGCTGAGCGGCGGATTCGACGGGCTCGAACGCGTACTCGACGGCATCCGCGCGGCGCAGGAGGCCGGGCTGGCACCGGTCAAGGTCAATGCCGTGATCCAGCGCGGCGTGAACGACGACCAGGCGCTCGCGATGGCAGAGCATTTCCGCGGGACCGGCATCGTGCTGCGCTTCATCGAATACATGGATGCGGGCAACCGCAATGACTGGCAGCCGGCGCTCGTTGTCCCTTCGCGCGAGATCCGCGATTTCATCGCGACGCGCCACCCGCTCACGCCAGTGGCGGGCGGCTATCGCGGCGAGGTGGCCGAACGCTATGCCTATGCCGACGGCGCGGGCGAGATCGGGTTCATCTCGTCCGTCAGCCAGCCATTCTGCGGCGACTGCACGCGCGCGCGCCTGTCGTCGGAAGGACAGTTCTACACCTGCCTGTTCGCGACCGAAGGCACGGACCTGCGCGCGCGGCTTCGGGACGGCACCAGCGACGAGGAGCTCTCGGCACTGATCCGCTCGGTCTGGCGCCGGCGCGAGGACCGCTACAGCGAGATTCGCCGCGAAGTGGCCGTGCCGCTTCGCAAGATCGAGATGTACTACATCGGCGGATGAACGCGACATGACGCTTTCGCACGTGGACGAAGAGGGACAGCCGTCGATGGTCGACGTGACGGCCAAGCAGCCGACGCTGCGCGTCGCCTGCGCCGAGACGCGCCTGCGGTTTCCCGCCGAGGCCTTCGCGAGCCTGCGCCGGTCGGGTTTCGAGACCGCCAAGGGGCCGGTCTTCAGCACCGCGATCGTCGCCGGCACGCTCGCGGCGAAGCGGACCCACGAGTTGATCCCGTTCTGCCACCCGCTCGGCCTCGAACGCTGCGACATCGAGATCACGGCGGACGGGGACGACACGCTCCTGGTGCGCTGCACGGCGGCCGTGCATCACCGGACCGGCGTCGAGATGGAGGCGCTGACCGGCGTCAGCGTCGCGGCGCTCACGATCTACGACATGTGCAAGTCGCTCACCCACGCGATCGTGATCGACGGCACGCGCCTCGTCTCGAAATCCGGCGGCAAGAGCGATTTTTCCGCGGAGCCGCCGGCATGAGCGCGCTTTACGGGCTGGTCCTCGCGGGCGGGCGCTCGAGCCGCATGATGACCGACAAGGCCGCGCTGACCTTTGACTGCGAACCCGAACTCGCGCGCAGCTTCGGCCTGCTCGCATCGCGGGTCGAGGGCGCCTGGGTCTCGGTGCGCGCGGAGCAGGCGGACGAGCCGCTGCGCGCGGCGTTTCCGCGGATCGTGGACGGAACGCAGGGCGAGGGCCCGGTCGCCGGCATCCTCGCCGCGCAGGCCGAGCACCCCGATGCCGCCTGGCTCGTGCTCGCCTGCGACCTGCCGCTACTCGACGGCGAAACGCTCGACCAGTTGCTGGCGGGCCGCGAACCGGCGCAGCTGGCGACCGCCTTCCGGAGCACGCACGACGGTCTTCCGGAACCGCTGTGCGCCATCTGGGAGCCCGCGAGCTGCCGGCCGCTCATGGACTATGTCACCGCGGGCGGCACCTGTCCGCGCAAGTTCCTCATCGCGGAGCGCGCGGCGCTGCTCGTGCCGCTGAATCCGCGCGCGCTCGACAATGCCAACACGCCGGCGGATGCCGCGGCGATCCGCCGCGCGATCGCGGCTATTGACCTCTGCTGATGGCCCGGCTGCACCTGCGCTACTACGCGCTGTTTCGCGAGCAGGCCGGTCGCGGCGCGGAGACCGTGGAGAGCGGTGCAGCGACCCCGGCCGAACTGTATGCGGAACTGGCCGCGCGGCATGGATTCCAGCTGGCACGCTCGCAGCTGCGGGTCGCGGTCAACGCCGCTTTCGCGGACTGGGATCGCGCGCTCGCAGCCGACGATGAAGTCGTATTCATCCCGCCGGTGGCCGGCGGATGAAGGCGTTCGGGTTCACGCTGGCGCCGATCGACCCGGCGGCACTGGCCGCGCCGCTTGCCCGGGAAGGTGCCGGCGGCTATGCCTCATTCGAAGGCCGCGTGCGGGACCAGAGCGACGGCCGTCGCGTCACCGGACTCGACTACGAAGCCTTCGAGGTGCTCGCCGTGACGGAAGGCGAACGCATCGTCGCCGATGCCGTCCGGCGCCACGGCGCGCTCGCGGCGCGCTGCGTGCATCGCCTCGGCGCGCTCTCGGTCGGCGAGATCGCGGTGTGGGTCGGCGTCGCGGGTGCGCACCGGGCAGAGGCATTCGCCGCCTGCCGCGAGATCATCGACGAGATCAAGCACTGGTTGCCGATCTGGAAGCAGGAGCACTACGCGGATGGCGAGCGCGGCTGGGTGAACTGCCAGCACGGCGCCGCGGGCCACGCGCCAGCACGCGCGACATTTGATTATTCGCGGCAGCTCATCCTGCCGGAGATCGGCGAGGCCGGCCAGCGCCGCCTGGGCGAGGCGTCGGTCGTCGTGGTCGGCGCCGGCGGCCTCGGTTCAACGGTGCTGCAGGGACTGGCCGGCGCCGGCGTCGGCCACCTCCAGATCGTCGATCCCGATCGCGTGGATGCGACGAACCTGCACCGCCAGCCGCTGTTCGGCCTCGCCGATGTCGGCCATCCGAAAGCTGAGGCCGCCGCAGCGCGGCTGCGCGCCTGCAACGGATCGATCCGCATCGAGGCGCAGGGCGTGGCGCTCGACGCGTCGAACGTGGACGCGCTCTGTGAAGGCGCAGATGTGATCGTGGATTGCAGCGACAATTTCGCGACCAAGTTCCGGATCAGCGATGCCGCGGTGCGTGCGGGAATTCCCGCGGTGATCGCGAGCGTCTATCAATATGAGGGACAGTTGCAGGTGGTGCGGTCCGATGCCGGGGGTTCGTGCCTGCGCTGCCAGTGGCCCGAGGCGACTCGCGACGGGCTCGTCGGCGATTGCCGCGTGGCCGGCGTACTCGGTCCGGTGCCGGCCGTGCTCGGCAGCCTGCAGGCAATGGAAGTGCTGAAATTCCTGCTCGGCCTGCCCGGGCAGCTGCAGGACGAGGTGTTGCTGGTCGACCTGATCGAGTGCGGCGTCACGCGGCTCAAGGCGCCGCGCAATCCGGATTGCCCCTGCTGCGGCCAGGGTGCAGTGCCGGCGGATGCTGCAACCGGCGGGGATGACGTCGACGTCGTGCTGCCGCTCGCCGTCGCCGCGTCCCGCGGGTTTCGCATCGTGGACATCCGCGAGCCGTGGGAATGGCAGGCCGAGCCGATGCCGGTGGCCGACCACGATTCCGTGCCGATGGGCAGTCTGCTCGGCGGGCAGCTGGTGATCGATCCTGCGCGGCGTTACCTGCTCGTCTGCGCGCACGGCCTGCGCAGCCGCGCCGCTGCGGAAGCGCTGCGCGCTCAAGGTTGCGCCAACGTGTGGTCGCTGCAGGGCGGGCTCGCCGCCCGCCGACCGGGCTGATCAGAACACGAAGTGGTCCGCCGGGAGCGCCATCAGGCTCGCAGAGCCTGCGCCGAGCGCATCGAGATGCGCCTCGGCACGCGGCAGGATGCGCTCGAAGTAGAGGCGCGCCGTCGCGAGCTTCGCGCGGTGGAATTCAGGGCCGGCGCCGCCTTTCGCGAGCGCGGCGCTCGAGACCGCCGCCATCCGCGCCCAGCACCAGGCCAGGCACAGGTAGCCCGTGAACTGGAGATAGTCCGTCGCAGCCGCCCCCGTTTCATCCGGGTTGCGGGCGGCACGCTCGGCGACGCTGGTCGTCGCCTCGCTCCATTCCTTCAGGAGACCGGTGAGCCGTGTGACGAATTCCGAAAGCTCGGTGGACCCGGCGTGCTTCTCGCAGAAGCTGCCGATCTCGCCGCCGAGTTGCCGCGCGAGCGCGCAACCGGTCCCGAGGACCTTCCGGCCGAGCAGGTCCTGCGCCTGCACGCCGTTCGTGCCCTCGTAGATGGCGGTGATCCGCGCATCGCGGAAGAACTGCTCGACGCCGGTCTCGCGCACGTAGCCGTGGCCGCCGTGGACCTGCAGCGCGAGGCTCGTGCACTCGAGCGACATGTCGGTCAGGAAGCCCTTGACGATCGGCGTCAGGATGGAGAGCAGGCCATCGGCGCGCTCGCGTTCCGTGGCGTCCGGGTGGTGCAGGGCGCGGTCCATCTGCATGCCGGCGAAGTAATTCAGCACACGGCCGCCTTCGATCAACGCCTTCTGGGTCAGCAGCATGCGGCGCACATCCGGGTGGCCGATGATCGGATCGGCGCCGGGCCCGGTGCCGCCGGCGGACGTCCGGCCCTGGCGGCGGTCGCGCGCATAGGCTACCGCAAGCTGCCAGGCGCCCTCGCATTGCGCGAGCCCCTGCAGCCCGACCCACAGCCGCGCATGGTTCATCATCGTGAACATGCACTTCAGGCCGCCGTTGACCTCGCCGATCAGCCAGCCCTGCGCGCCGTCGAAATTCATGACGCAGGTGGCCGAGCCGTGGATGCCAAGCTTGTGCTCGACGCTCGCGCAGATGACCCCGTTCGCCGCGCCGACGCCGCCGCCCGCGTCCGGCAGGAATTTCGGCACGAGGAACATGCTGATGCCGCGCGATCCGGACGGCGCATCCGGCAGCTTCGCGAGCACCAGGTGCACGATGTTCTCGGTCAGGTCGTGTTCGCCGCTGGTGATGAAGATCTTGGTGCCGCTGATCCGGTAGCTGCCGTCGGGGGCGGACTCGGCGCGCGCGCGCATCAGTCCGAGGTCGGTCCCGGCATGCGGCTCGGTCAGCACCATCGTGCCGCTCCACACGCCGCTGACCAGCTTCGGCAGGTAGATGCGCTTCAGCTCGTCGGTGGCGTGGCGGTTGACGCAGAGCACGGCGCTGTCGGTGAGCCCGCTATAGAGCTTCCAGGACATGTTGGCCGACACCAGCATCTCGCCGACCGGCCCGCCGAGGCTCTCCGGGAGCCCCTGCCCGCCCGCGTCCGCCGGCCCGCAGAGCGAGGCCCAGCCGTCTGCGACGTACTGGCGGTAGGCATCAGCGAATCCGGGCGGCGTGACGACGCGGCCGTCGGCCTCGCGCTTCACGCCGATGCGGTCACCGGCCTCGTTGGTCGGTGCAATGACGTTCTCGGCGAATCGCGCGCACTCATCGAGCACGCTGTCGATCAGCTCGCGGTTGACGTCATCACGGCCGATATCGCGATAGTGCTGCTCGGCGCGCAGCACATCGTGGAGGGCATAGCGGATTTCGCGAAGGGGGGCCTGGTATTTCGTCATTCGGGAAGCGGACTCAGCCGGCTTTCTCGGCACAGGTGATGCAACGGTCGGAATACGGCAGCGCGAGCATCCGGCGCCGGTCGATCAGCTGTCCGCACTGGCTGCAACTGCCATAGGTGCCCTGGTCCAGCTGCGCGAGCGCGCGGTTGATCTGCGCGAGCTCGGCCGCAGTCGCCTCGCCGATGCCAGCGAGCACGGCGTCGTTTTCCATCTGCACGACCTGCTCCGCGAAATCCTTGTCGAGCGGTCCCGAGGAACGCGTGATATCGGCGTGCACTTTCGCGGCGCGCGTGAGCAGTTCCTGCTTCTGCGCCAGCAGCTGGGTACGGACCCCCACAAACTCCGTCGCCAGCGAACCTCCTGGCGCTGACGGACGGGCGGCCGCCGATCCCGGCCACCGCCCGCGGTCCCTTCAGTTTACCTGTACTTCGACCGTCCTGGCTTGCGCCGC
>JANNHT010000124.1:0-7181 GCA_031404555.1 Gammaproteobacteria bacterium | reverse complement strand
CACCGATGTCTTTGTCGATCTGGTGGAGGGGGTAGGATTCGAACCTACGAAGGCATAAGCCAGCAGATTTACAGTCTGCCCCCGTTGGCCGCTTGGGTACCCCTCCCAAAATGAGCCGCGTATTTTCGTTTGCGGGCCTCCCGCTGTCAACGCCGGAAAGGCCCCTAAGTCACTGATCGCCGGGCAATCCGTAGCCCCTGGCGACCAGGGCGGCGATGAGCGGCAGGATGAGCCACAGCCCGAGGCCGAAAGCGATGCTCGCCCGCACCCGTTCGACCTCCCGGGTGAGCGGCGTGAAGGTCGGGGCGCTCCTCGCCTCCCGGTTCCAGCGGATGTACTGAAGCGTCGGCCCGATGGCCATCAGCCAGATGGCGACGAAAATAGAAATCTTCAACCAGAACAGCCGGTTATCCGCGTAATAGGCCGGGTCCTGGCCGAAATACAGGGTGCGGGCAAGGCCGGTCGCGAAGCTCGCGATCAGGGCCAGGAAGTAGCCCAGGTCGACCGTCCCGAGGAGCCGTGCCTGGGTCCGGTCGAGGATTCGCCGGCACAGCCAGTACTCGGTCAGCAGCAGCCCGGCCGCGACCCCGGCCGACAGCAGGTGGAGCCAGGCAAAGACCGCCGCGATCAGGGCCGGGTCTGCCGGCACGCTCAGCCCGCCACCAGCCGCGCAAAGCCCGCGGCATCGATGTTCGAACCGCAGACGATGATCCCGACCCGGCGGCCGGCGAGCCGGTCGCGGAGCGGCCCGAGGAGCGCCGCGGTGGCGGCGGCGCCGGCCGGCTCGACCGCGAGCCGCGCGTGCTCCTGGAGGAAACGCATCGCGGCGATCATTTCATCGTCCGTGATGCGCACGAGTTCGTCGATGTTCGCGCGGCAGAGCGCATAGCCGCCCGGCAGCGCATACGGCGCGCCGAGGCTGTCCGCGATCGTCTCGACTTTCTCGATCGAGGCCGGCGCGCCGGCCTGGAAGCTGCGGTACATCGAGTCGGCGCCGAAAGGCTCGACGCCGAACACCTGGCAGGAAGGCTTCGCGAGCTTGATCGCGAGCGAGAGTCCCGAGGCCAGTCCACCGCCGCCGATCGGCACGATCACCGCATCGAGCTCCGGCGCCTGCTCGATGAATTCGAGCCCGAGCGTACCGGTGCCGAGCACCACGCGCGGCCCCTCGAACGGATGGATGAACGTGCGGCCCTCGGATTCCTGGATCTCCCGCACGCGGCGAAAACCGGCGTGGACATCGGCGGCGAGTTCGATTTCGGCGCCGTAGCGCCGGCATTCCGCGATGCGAAACGGATTCGAGTCCGCCTTCATCACGACTTTCGCGTGCGTGCCGACCTGGCGCGCCGCAAACGCGGTCGCGATCGCATGATTTCCGGCGCTGATCGCGCAGACGCCGCGGCGGCGCTCGTCGTCGCCGAGCGCGAGCGCGTTCAGGAGCGCTGCGCGCGCCTTGAAGCTGCCGGTGTGCTGGAACAGCTCGAGTTTCAGCAGCGCCTGGGTGCCCGGTGCGAGTGCCGCCTCGACCGCCGGACCCGCGAGCGGGAGAACGGGCGTCACGCGGATCCGCTCCCCGAGCCGGGCGCGCGCTGCGCGAATATCCTCGAGAGTCGGGGCAGGTGGCAGGGCGGGTTCGGCATTCATCGCCGCGCATGGTATCGGATCGGCCGAAAAACGCGGGTTGCTGCACTGCAAAAAACAACGGCTCCGAGAATACTTCTCAGGCCGGACCGGGGTCGGCATACTTCGGCGGACAACGTCTCCAGCGCAGAAGAACTCAGGGGATCGGGAGATGGAACGGCGGCTTCATAGCCGGCATCGCGCCCGCGCGACGGTCTACATCGTCGCGCCCGGGCGGCGTGGCTCGTTGTGCAAGGCGCACAACCTGAGCGCCAACGGCGTGTTCGTCGAGACCCGGAACCTGGGCCTCGCGAAGGGATCCATCGTCGAGCTCGCGTTCGCGATCAACCTGGGAGCGGTGACGAAAATTCACCGGCGCAAGGCGATCGTCGCCCATGTCTCACGGGGCGGCACCGGCCTTAAGATGGAGTGCTACGCGGTTCGTTGAGCCGCGGGCCAGGACCGATTTCCATGTCGGGCGGGGCTCCGGGCCCGGATCGGGACGGAGTCCCGCTTATTTGATATCAAAAACGGGCACACCATGGCGCGCATCTACGACAGCATCCTCCAGACCATCGGCCGTACGCCGCTCGTGCGGCTCAACAAGATCGGCCGCGATCTTCCGGGCCGCATCGTATTGAAGCTCGAATTCTTCAATCCCTGCGCGAGCGTCAAGGATCGCATCGGCGTCAGCATGATCGAGGCGCTCGAAAAGCAGGGGCGCATCACGCCGGACACCGTGCTGGTCGAGCCGACCAGCGGCAACACCGGCATCGGCCTCGCCTTTGTCGCCGCGGCGAAGGGCTACCGGCTGGTGCTGACAATGCCGGACACGATGAGCATCGAGCGCCGGCGCATGCTGACGGCCTTCGGCGCCGAGCTGGTGCTGACCGAGGGCGCGAAAGGCATGAAGGGCGCGATCGCGAAGGCGGAGGAGATCATCGCGAGCGACCCCAAGCGCTTCCTGCTGGTGGGCCAGTTCTCGAATCCCGCGAATCCGGAGATCCACCGCCGCACCACCGCCGAGGAAATCTGGAACGACACAGACGGCGCTGCGGACATCCTGGTGTGCGGCATCGGCACAGGCGGCACGATCACCGGCGTCGGCGAAGTGCTAAAGGCGCGCAAGCCCGCGTTCCGCACGGTCGCGGTCGAGCCGGCCGCGAGCCCGGTGCTGTCCGGTGGCCAGCCGGGACCGCACAAGATTGCGGGCATCGGCGCGGGTTTCATCCCGGAGATCCTGAACACCAAGGTGATCGACGAGATCATCCAGGTCACGAACGAACAGGCCGGCGATTACGCGCGCAGGCTCGGCCGCGAGGAAGGCATCCTGGTCGGCATCAGTTCGGGCGCTGCGCTCTATGCTGCGCTCCAGGTCGCCGGGCGCGAGGAGAATCGCGGCAAGCTGATCGTCACGATCATCCCGAGCTTTGGCGAACGATATCTCTCGACCTGGCTATACGAAGAGGCACCCGCGGGTGGGCCGCGCATCGTCCCCGCCTGAGGGCGGCGGTTACGCAGCACTCGCCGAACGGCTGGTCGCCGCCGACGACGCCGACTATCGCGTGCTGCAGGAGGGCTACTGGCCGGACCGCGCGATCGTCCTCGGCACCATCGACCGTCTGCACCGGCTGCTGATGGCGGAATCGCTGCCTGACACGCAGGCCGGCGAACCGCCCGCCGCGCGCATCGCGCGCGAACTCGCCGACATCGAGGCCGCACTGGTGCCACAACTACAACTCGCCTTCGAATTGCCGGCGCGGCTCGGAGAAGCCGGCGCGATGGATGCCAAAGCGGCAGCAAGCGCGGCCCGCCGTGTCGTCGGCACGGTGCTCGAGCGCCTCCCGACGATCCGCGAGCGCGTATTCGACGATGCGCGCGCGGCCTGGCGGAGCGACCCGTCCTGCCGTCACCCGATCGAGGCGCTCTACGCCTATCCGGGCGTGTTCGCCATCACGCGCCACCGCATCGCCCACATTTTTTACGACCTCGACGTGCCGCTGCTGCCGCGCCTGCTCGCCGAAGACGCGCATCGGCGCACCGGCATCGACATCAATGCCGGCGCGACGATCGGCCGCGAGTTTTTCATCGACCACGGCACCGGCGTCGTGATCGGCGAAACCGCGGTCGTCGGCGATCGCGTCACGCTCTACCAGGGCGTGACGCTCGGCGCCAAGAGTTTCCCGGTGGACAAGTCCACCGGCCGCCTGGTCAAGGGTCTTCCGCGACATCCGATCATCGAGGACGATGTCACGATCTACGCGAGCGCGACGGTGCTCGGCCGCATCACGGTCGGCCGCGGCAGCGTGATCGGCGGCAACGTCTGGCTCACGCACAGCGTGCCGCCGAATTCGCGGGTCGCGCAGGCGGCGCCGCTGCAGAGCGGATTCGAACACGGCGCAGGGATCTAGGGAGAACGTCATGGGCCGCATTTCCCGCCGCGCCTTCAACCGGATGGCGGCCGCCACCGGTGCGCTCGCGCTCGCGCCGTTCGGAGCTCAATCGCAGGTGCGCTTCGCGTCCCCGCCATTCCAGCTCGGCGTCGCCTCCGGCGATCCGTCGGCCGACGGCTTCGTGATCTGGACGCGGCTGGCGCCGGAACCTTTCGATACCGCCTATCTCGGCAAGACGATCTTCGAGGTGACGTGGGAAGTCGCGGAGGATGCCGCGTTTTCGCGCATCGCGAAGGACGGAGTCGCCTGGGCGCGGCCACACCTGGCGCATGCGGTCCACGTCGAGGTCACGGGACTGGCCGCGGGCCGCGAGTACTTCTATCGCTTCCGCATCGGCCGATACGAGAGTCCGCCGGGACGCGCGCTGACCTGTCCGGCTGCAACCACTGCGACGGCGTCGATGAAGTTCGCGTTCTCCTCCTGCGCGCACTACGAGCAGGGCTACTTCTCGGCCTACCGTTACATGGCCGAAGACCGGCCGGATCTGATGCTGGCTCTCGGCGACTACATCTATGAAGACGCCTGGGGCGACCGGCGCGTGCGGCAGTTCGACAGCCTCGAGGCGATCTCGCTCGACGACTACCGCCACCGCTATACGCAGTACCGCACCGATCCGGATCTCCAGGCCGCGCATGCGGCCTGTCCCTGGCTCGTGACCTGGGACGACCACGAGGTGGACAACGACTATGTCAGTCTCGTCAGCGAAAACGAACTCTGCGGCGGCGAACGGGTGCGAACGACCTTTCCGGCGCGCCGCGCCGCGGCGTATCAGGCCTGGTTCGAACACATGCCGGTGCGGCCATCGCGCCTCTTGCCTGCGATGGCGGTGCGCGTTTACGGCTCGCTCGACTGGGGAACGCTCGCGCGCTTCTACACGCTCGACACACGCCAGTACCGATCGGTGCAGGTCTGCCCGAATTCGCCGACCGTGATGCGCTGCGATTTCGAGAAGGGCCGCAAGATCCTGTTTGGCGGCGCGGGCGGCGCGGCCTTCATCAATCCGAACGAGTCTTCCTGCAAAGTGGATCTCGCCGACCCGTCGCGCACGGTGCTCGGCGCTGCGCAGGAGCAATGGCTCGACGAGGCGCTTGCCGGCAGCCGCGCTGCATGGAACGTCATTGCCCAGAACGTGATGGTCATGACGGTCGCGGAAGGCTCGGCGGAGGCGCCCCGCATCCACAGCGATGCCTGGGCCGGCTATCCGCCGGCGCGCGAGCGATTCTTCTCATCGCTCCTCAAGAACCGCGCGGCGAACCCGGTTGTGCTGACCGGCGACATCCATTCCTTCTGGGTCAACGAACTCGCGAATGCCGCGGGCCGTGCGGTCGGCGTAGAACTCGTCACCTCCTCGATTGCGACCAACACCTACGACAAGACGGCGACACTGCCGCTCAATCCCGGCGCGAAGTTCCACGACGGCCTGCACAACGGTTACATGCGCTGCGAACTGGGCCGTGATCGCCTGCGCACCGAGATCGTCACGATCGACAATCGCGAAGACCCGCGCAGCGGGCGGAATGTGGCGGCCACGTTCGAAGTGAAATCAGGGGATTCTCATGTTCATCGCGTCTCGGCCTGACGGCCTGCGTCTACCGCCTGCTCTGCTTGCGACGGCGCTGGCGATCCTGGCGGCGCCCGCATGGGCCGTGGATGAATCGCCGGCGGCCCTGCAGAAACGTTGCGATGGCGGCGATGGAACGGCATGCAGCGGACTCGCCTGGCGGTATCAGGAAGGGGAAACCGTTGCCAAGGATTTGAAGCGGGCGGCCACGTTGTACCGGCGATCCTGCGATCTCAAGCATGGCGAGGGCTGCTTGAGCCTGTCCTGGATGTACGACGATGGCCTTGGCGTTGCCAAGAACGAGCAGGAGTCCAAAAGGTTCAAGGCACTTGGTTGCAAGTTAGATCCCGAAAACACGCTATGTTTTACGGACGAACAAGTCGCCGAAATGATGGCGTTCAACTCCACTGCAAACCAATATGAGGAGATGTGCACGCAGGGCAATTCCGTGGCCTGCTATGAGGCTGGTGTAATGTGGTACGACGGTTCCAGTTCCAAGGCGGTCTTGCCGGCCCGGTTTCGGTCTGCCGAGTTCTTCAAAAAGGGTTGTGACGGAGGAAATCCGGCATCCTGCTCGATGCTCGGCTATCAGCACGAGCTCGGGATTAGTGTCGCCGAGGACAAGCCCTTGGCTGCCACGCTGTACGGGAAGGCCTGCGGTCCTGAATTACCGAAAGCCTGCTCCAACCTGGGATTCATGCACTCGAATGGCGACGGCATTGCCAAGGATCCGGCCAAGGCCGCGGCGCTGTTCAAGATCGCCTGCGATGCCGGCGACGCGGCGGCCTGTCGTGGCCTCTCCTGGCTTTTCGATAAAGGCGAAGGCGTGCCGAAGGACAGTGCGAGAGCCGTTGCGCTCATCCAGAAAGCCTGCGCAGGCAACGATGCGTCGGCCTGCACCGGCCTGGGCTATCGCAACCTCTTCGGTGACGGCCTGCCGATGGACAAGCGGAAGGCAGCCGAGCACTTCGAGAAGGCCTGCACCGGCGACGACGGCTGGGGCTGCCATGGTCTCGGTCTGATGCATGAGACGAATGAGGGCGGCGCCATGGACCCGGCGAAAGCCGCGGCGCTCTACGCCAAAGCCTGCAAGCTCGGGCACAAGGAATCCTGCGATCGCAAGACGGCGAAGACGCCGGCTGCCGCAGCACCGTCGACCGCCGCGCCCACGCCGGCCGCCAAGGCTGCAACGGGATTTGCGATTCTCAAGGTCCGCCTCGGCAGCGACACCGTCGCGAGCGTCGAACGCGACATCAAGGCACGCGGCGGTACGACGGCTTCCGGCAGCAACGGCGTCCCCGGCCAATTCACGCTGAACGCGCTGTCCGGCGATTACCCGGAAGTCGGCCCGACGTTCATGGCCGTCAACTACGACTTCGATGCGGCGGGGCCAAACGGTCGCCTGATCGCCGTGACCATCGTCCGCAGGTCGCAGTACGGCGCGCCGTACGCGACCCTCGTCGATGCGCGCAAGGCCGCCATCGCAAAGGACGTCGGACCGCTGCAGCAGAAGTCGGCCACCGAACTGACCGCCCAGGCGGCGGGCA
>JANNHT010000123.1:0-3085 GCA_031404555.1 Gammaproteobacteria bacterium | reverse complement strand
CACGTTCCAACCGGCACGCTTGGCAGCGCGATGGCGCGCTGCTGTCAGTGCGTTCAGGGTGGCCGCCGAACCGCCGGTCAACAACAGGCAGAGGCTGCCCTGGGTCGGGAATCCGACGAGCTCCATGATCCAGCGCCCGAGGCTCGCCATCAGGAACACCGCCGAGTGGTCGTAGCCGTCGAGTCCGGAGTTCATCGTGGTTGCGACCGCGTCGGCCAGGATCGCGATCGGCGCCGGCGGCGAGTTGACCCAGCCGTACGAGCGCTTGTGCCCGATCGCGATGGGCCAGGGCAGGATCTCGCGGCGCAGGAATTCCAGGATGTCTTCCGGCGCCTGGCCCTGCTCGGGCAACGGCAACGACATCAGGCGGCGGCGAACGTCATCGGGCACGACGCGATCGACCGGCTGCGCGGGCAAGGCGCGCAGGTACTCGCCCAGCATCTCGATGGTGCGCACGCCGAGCGGTTCGAAGTTGACCCTGTCTTTGACGAAGGGGTGCATCGCGTCAGCCCTGTCGCGGCTCGATCCAGGTAGCGATCGCGCGCCCGCAGATCTCCCCGTCCTCGTCGAACACCGCCGTGCCGGTGTAATGCTTGCGCCCGTCGTGGCCGAGTGCCCAGCCGATCACGACGCAGGCCTCGCCGATGTGCACGCATCGATCCACGCGCGCGGAGTAAAGCCCGAGCAGCGGGCCCAGCCCCGCGGCACCCGACGCGAAGTATCCCGGGCAGTCGAGCGCGGCCCACATGAATTCCGGCCGCACCTTGCCGTCCGCGCCTGCGAGCGATTGGTCCGGCAGCCACGCGGCCGCGCAGAGTTTTCCGTCGCCGATCGGCGAGGCGAAGATGCGCATGCCGTCCTCGCGCGCGCGTTCCGGTCCGCAGACGAAGCACCCCGGATAGACATGTTCGCGGAATCCCTGGTAGCCGCTGACCGCGGCGAGCGCTTCAGTGTATTCCGGCGGCTTCGGCACCTTGAGCTCGAAGGTCTTCGGGATGGCGGTTGCGACCCAATCCTTGCCATCCAGGAGCACGAGGCCCGAGTGGGCGTCTTCGCGAATCGTGAGGGGCCGGTCGAGCGGCGGCGGCCTCAAGAGCCGTACCTCGACCGGAGTCCTGGCCGCCCCCGCCAGCAGGCCGCTCGTATAGCCGCCATTGCCGGACTGCGGCGGCCCGCAGAAACGGGGCCCGATCACGAGTATCCGCTCGGCGGTCATGCTGCGCCGCATCCTAGCCCAACTGAGAGTAGAAGCGGACGGCCGCCGACGCTAAGCTGCCCGCTCCACCGCTCCGGAAAACACCCATGAGATCCATCGCCCTCCTCCTCGCCGGCAGCCTGCTCGCGTCCGCCGCATCCGCGGCCGAATCCGGCGACGGCATGCGCCAGTTCCTCGCGAAGCGCCAGGCACGCGACGCCGAGATGGCGCGCTCGATCTGGGAATGGGCGGAGGTCGGCTACCAGGAAGTGAAGAGCTCCGCGCTGCTTCAGCAGGAACTCACGAAAGCCGGATTCAAGGTCGTGGCCGGCGTCGCCGGCATCCCGACCGCGTTCGTCGCGAGCGCGGGTTCCGGTGAGCCGGTGATCGGCATCCTCGCGGAATACGATGCGCTCCCCGGCATCAACCAGGACGCCGTGCCCGATCGCCAGCCGATCGAGGGCAAGGGCTCCGGCCACGCCTGCGGCCATCACCTGTTCGGCACGGCCTCGGTCTCCGCCGGCATCGCGATCGCCGACTGGCTGAAGCAGAGCGGCACGCCCGGCACGATCCGCGTCTACGGCACGCCCGCCGAGGAAGGCGGATCTGGCAAGGTCTACATGGTGCGCGCCGGCCTGTTCGACGACGTCGACGCCGTGATGCACTGGCACGCTTCGGACATGAATGCTGCGGGACTCGACCGCGCGCTCTCGAACAAGACCGCGAAGTTCCGCTTCCACGGCCTGTCGGCGCACGCCTCCGGCGCGCCGCATCGCGGCCGCTCGGCGCTCGACGGCGTCGAGGCGATGAACGCGATGGCGAACCTGATGCGCGAGCACATCCCGTCGGATGCGCGCATGCACTACGTGATCACGAGCGGCGGCTCGGCGCCGAATGTCGTGCCGGACTTTGCGGAGTCGTACTTTTACGTGCGCCACCCCGAGCCGAAGATGGTCGAGGAGATCTTCGACCGGCTGGTGAAGACCGGTGAGGGCGCCGCACTCGGCACCGGCACGCGCATGGAGTACGAGGTCATCGGCGGCGTCTACAACCTGCTGCCGAACGAGGCGCTCGCGCGCGTGATGTTCGCGAATCTCTCCGAGGTCGGCGGCGTGAAATACTCGGCCGCGGAGCAGGCCTTCGCGGAGAAGCTCTACGCCAACCTGGACGCGCCGACCATGCCGCTCGGTTCCCAGGAGCAGGTTCAGGCCTTCGAATTCGAGCGCCCGGGCGTCGGCTCAACCGACGTCGCCGACGTGAGCTGGAACGTGCCGACGGTTGGCTTGCGGACCGCCACCTGGGTGCCGGGCACGCCCGCGCACAGCTGGCAGGCGACCGCCGCCGGCGGCACGAGCATCGGCTACAAGGGCATGAACGTCGCCTCGCAGACGCTCGCGCTGACCGGGCGCGACCTGTTCACGCGCCCGGAACTCATCGCCGCCGCGCGTGCCGAACTCGAGAAGCGCCGCGGACCGGATTTCCAGTACAAGCCGATGCTCGGCGACCGCGCGCCCGCGCTTGACTACCGGCGCGGCGTACCGGGCGGCGGCGACTGACTCATGCACACCCATTCACGACCGAGTTCGGAGACGACCATGCGCACCTTTGCCGTATCTCTTGCCCTCTTCCTGCTCGCTGCCGCGCCTTCGCAGGCCGCCGTCATCCCGATCCACGTCGCGGCCGCGGTGGCCGCACCGGAGCGCAGCGATGCCGACCGCACGCGCGACGCGCGCGACCGGCCCGCCGACGTCCTGGCATTCGCCGGCGTTGCGCCCGGCATGAAGGTCGCCGACGTCTTCGGCGGCGGCGGCTACTGGACGGAGCTGCTCTCGAACGCCGTCGGCCCTGAGGGCAGCGTTATTCTCCTCAACAACGCGCCCTACTTCAGCT
>JANNHT010000122.1:0-1505 GCA_031404555.1 Gammaproteobacteria bacterium | reverse complement strand
CGGGCGGTACTGGCCGGTGTGCTCCTGCTCACGGGTTGCGTCATGCCAACGCCCACGCCCTACCAACCGATGCAGCCGAACGGTGGTTTCAGTGCTCGTGTTGTCGAATTCGATGAGCTCGCCGAGGTACATGAAGGCGGTGAAGTCGGAGACGCGCGCTGCCTGCTGCATGTTGTGCGTGACGATGATCACGGTCACCTGGTCCCTGAGCTCCGCGATCAGCTCTTCGATGCGCGCTGTCGCGATCGGGTCGAGCGCAGACGTCGGCTCGTCGAACAGCAGGATCTCGGGATTCGTCGCGAGCGCGCGCGCGATGCACAGGCGCTGCTGCTGGCCGCCCGACAGCGAGAGGCCGGAGTTCGACAGGCGGTCCTTGACCTCGTCCCAGATCGCGGCGCGCCGCAGCGCCTGCTCCACTTCCTCCTCGAGCCGCGCATTCGAGCGCATGCCGCGGACACGGAGCCCGTAAGCGACGTTCTCGAAGATCGATTTCGGGAACGGATTCGGCTTCTGGAACACCATGCCGATGCGCATGCGGACCTCGATCGGGTCCACGTCCTTCGCGATCAGGTTCAGCGAGTCCGGATACAGCATGATCCGGCCCTCGTAGCGGGTGCCCGGCGTCAGGTCGTGCATCCGGTTGAAGCAGCGCAGGAAGGTCGTCTTGCCGCAGCCCGACGGCCCGATCAACGCCGTCACGCGCCGCTCGCGGATCTCGATGTTGAGGTCCTTCAGGGCGCGCGCTTCGCCGTAGTAGAAGGAAAGATTCTCGGCGCTCGATTTGACCATCACGGGAGCATCGGCATCGGCGGCCTGGCGCGGCGCGTCAATCGACAGGCGCGGCGCTTCGCGGCCGGTCCCCTGCGCGTCCGCACGGGAGGCCGGGCCGCCATTGGCCACGGATGCGGTGCTGCTCGGTGAATCGGAACCAGGTTGCATGGCGGTCACCAGTTGATTCTCTTGCGATAGCGATAGCGGACGTAGATGGCAATGCCGTTCATCAGCAGCGTCATGCTGAGCAGGATCGCGCCTGCGGCGGCGGCATTGACCTGGAATTCCGGGTTCGGCCGTGACACCCAGTTGAACATCTGGATCGGCATGGCGGTATAGGCTTCATTCAGCCACGAGAAAGAAACGAACGGGAACTCGCCGTGGAACGGCGACTCCGGCAGGAAGGCGATGAAGGACAGTGCACCGATCGTGATCAGCGGCGCCGTCTCGCCGATCGCGCGCGACAGGCCGATGATCATGCCGGTCAGGATACCGCCGGTCGAGTACGGCAGGACGTGGTGCGCCGTGACTTCCCAGCGCGTCGCGCCGAGCGCGTAGGCGGCCTCGCGGATCGAGCGCGGAACAGCGCGCAGCGATTCTCGCGTCGCAACGATGACGATCGGCAGGATCAGGAGCGACAGCGTCAGTCCCGCCGCCAGGATGCTCTGGCCCAGGTTGAACTGGTAGACGAAGAGCCCGAGCGCCAGCAGGCCGTAAATGATCGACGGCACGCC
>JANNHT010000121.1:0-14130 GCA_031404555.1 Gammaproteobacteria bacterium | reverse complement strand
CCCAGTAGCGCTGCTGCACCACTCGACCGCTCTTTTTGTCAATGTACTGGATCTGCTTGCCGATCCAAACGTTACCGGTAACCGAGTCGATCCTGAAGAGGTGCCTCTCTGCAATATCCGGCCCCTTCAGAGTAGTCACAGCGAACTGCCCGTCAAAGAGGCGATAGCGACCTACCTCGCTGACAGGCGTGGGGGCAGCTTCTGCAAAGACCTCTTCTTCAGTGGCTGCTGCCGGTAGAACTGAAAACATGGAAAGGGCAAACAGAGTTGAAATGATTAAACGTACTCCCTGCATGGTCCACCTCACAATATGGGAAATGACGGGCTTTTGCTTACGATCAGCATGGACAGGTAATCCAGCTCCCGCCCCAAAAGCGATGCCAGATCGAATACCACCTCCTGCCTGTCCGAGCCTACGCGGCGTACGAAGACGACATGCCCGGGCCCGGCCCGCGGGATCGGTCAGCTCGGCATAGAGTTCCTCGCCCATGCCGTGCAGGCGCTGGAACTCGAACTCGCGGCCGCGCGCCTCGGCGAGGTGCAGGATGCTGGCGGCCGTGTGGGCGTTGTGCGTCGCGAACTGCGGGTACACGCGCCGGCTGCCCTCGAGCAGGATGCGCGCGCAGGCGAGATAGGCGATGTCCGTATTTTGCTTGCGCGTATAGACGGGATAGCCCGGCAGCCCGCGCTCCTGCGCGCGCTTGACCTCACTGTCCCAGTACGCTCCCTTGACGAGGCGCACGTTCAGCACGCGTCCCGTCTGGTCCGCGCGCCGGCCGAGGTAACGGAGCACGTCCGGCGCGCGCTTCGAATAGGCCTGGACGGCGAGGCCGAGCCCGTCCCATCCCGCGAGCGCGGGCTGTTCGAGCAGCCGATCGACGAGGCGCAACGACAGTTCCAGGCGCTCGGCCTCCTCCGCATCGATCGTGAGTGCGATTCCCGCGGCGCGCGCCTCGTGCGCGAGCGACTCGATGCGCTGTCCGAGTTCGTCCAGCACCTGGCGCTGGCGCCCGTACTCGTAGCGCGGATGAAGGGCCGAGAGTTTTACCGAGATGCTGGGCCAGCCCGCGGGTTTGCTGCCCTTCCGGACCGAGGCGCCGACGGCCCTGATCGCCGCGCTGTAGGAGGCGAGGTAGCGCAGCGCGTCCGGCTCCGTCAGCGCCGATTCGCCGAGCATGTCGTAGGTGTAGCGGTAGTGCGCGGCATCGCCCTCCGCCGAGCGCGCGAGCGCCTCTGCGATGTCGCGGCCCATCACGAACTGGTGGCCCATGATCCGCATTGCCTGGCGGAATGCCGTGCGCACCACGGGCTCGCCGAGGCGCGCGACCAGGCGCTTCAGGAACGACGCGGGGTCGCGCATCTCGGCTTCCGACGCGCGCACCAGCCGCCCGGTCAACATCAGGCCCCAGGTCGAGGCATTCACGAACAGCGAATCGGCCTCGCCGAGGTAGTCCGACCACTGGCCGGTCGAGATCTTGTCGGCGATCAGGCGATCTGCGGTATCCGCATCGGGAATACGCAGCAACGCCTCGGCGAGGCACATCAGGATGATTCCCTCCTGCGAGGCGAGGTCGTATTGCTGCAGGAAAGCCTCGATGCCGCTCTTGCCGGTGCGCCGCGCGCGAGCGGCGCTGACGAGCGCCGCGGCTTCACGACGGATCGCCGCCTGGTCCGCGACCGGCAGTCGCGCGAGGTCGAGGAGTTCCGCGACCACGGTCGCCTCGTCTGCGAGGTAGCGCTCGTTGATCGCGGCGCCTGGACCGCCGTCGAACTCGCGCTCGTCCTCGCGCAGGTACGGGATCGACGAACCGTTCTTCATGGCGGGCATTCTAGCGGCGCCCCGCGAGGTAATCGCGGACGATGCGCGCATGGTCGAAGGCGAGCGCGGGCGGCTCTGCCGGATCCGCGATCACGATCGCGCCGGCATCATCGCCGGCCTCGGGCGTTCCGCTTGCCGAACCGACGTACACGATGCTGACCGTGTGACCGCGCGGATCGCGCGCCGGGTCGCTGTACACGCCGAGGAGCCGCGTCAGCGTCACCTCGAGCCCCGTCTCTTCGCGCACCTCGCGCCGCGCCGCGTCCTCGACGGTCTCGCCGATGTCGACGAACCCGCCCGGCAGCGCGTGGCCGCGCGGCGGGTACGCGCGCTCGATCAGCACGATGGGCCGGCCCGGCCGGTCCGCGAGTTCGATGACAACGTCGACCGCCAGATCGGGCGTCCGCGGCCGCGCCATCAGGACGGGCCCCGGCCGGCGGCGTTTCGCAGCGCCTCGGCCTCACCGGCGCCGAGATAGGCGCGGATCAGGCGCCTGCCGAGATACAGCAGCGGGATGAGCGCGATCGCCATCGACATCTTGTAGAGGTAGTTGACCGTGCCGACCGCGAGGAAAAGCGGGATCGGCCAGTGCTGCGGCCCGAGCACGAATGCGATGTAGAGCACGATGAAGCTGTCGACCAGCTGCGACACGGCGGTCGATCCGGTCGCGCGCAGCCACACGTAGCGTTCGCCGGTCAGCCGCCGGATGCGCTGGAAGACGGCGACGTCGATCAGCTGGCCGACGAGAAAGGCCGTGATCGAGCCGCCGATGGTCCACAGCCCCTGGCCGAACACACTGGCGAACGCGGCCTGCATGTCCGGCACGCCTTGTTCCACACCGACCGTGACCCACCACCCCGCCGGCACCAGCCCGATCGCGAGATAGGCGAACACGAAGGCGTAGGCGATGAAGCCGACGGCGAGCCAGGAGATCAGGCGCACGCCGCGCACGCCGTAGTGCTCGTTGATGACGTCGGTCATGATGAAGACGACCGGCCAGAGCATTACGCCCGCGGTGAACGACAGTGAACCGCTCTGGCCGAACAGGCGCCAGTCGAAGGCCTCAAGCCCGAGCGTGTCCTCGAGCGCGAAGATTTTCACCCCGACGAACTCGGCGATGATCGCGTTCGTGATGAAGAGACCGGCGAGCGCGATGAAGAGCCGGGCCGGGCGCGATGACAGGATGGCTGCAGGCGTCGACACCGACGGTTCCTGCATGGCTCAGGCCCTCCCGTGCAGCCGACGGATCGCGCGGCGGTCACGCTTGTCCGGCCGTCCCGGCGGCGCGACCTGGAGCTTGCGATCGAAGTGGCGGGCCTCGCGCGCGGCCGTCCGCCGTTCGCGGCTGTCCGCAGTTTCCTCGTAGCAACCGGCCGCTTCCGTCGCGGGTCCGCGCCGGACCGGCAGCGAGCGCACGACGATCGTCAGGATGTCGGGTCCCTGGCTGATATCGAGCCGGTCGCCGGTCGTCACCTCGCGCGAGGGTTTCGCGCGCTCGCCGTTGACCTGCACCCGGCCGAGCGTTACGGCGGCGGTGGCCTGCGAGCGGCTGCGGAAAAAGCGTGCGAACCAGAGCCAGCGATCGACCCGGTGGCGCTCTTCCGACGCGTTGTTCCGACGTTCTGGTCCGGCCACCCATCCTCCCCGCCCCGGGATTATACGAGGGGTCCCGCTGCCCGCCGGTATAATCCGCCGCTAACGAATACCGCGGGGATGACATGGATCCGGCCCTGTTGCAGCGGCTCGAAACCCGGCTCGAGGAACTCGGGCGCGAGGGACTCTTCAAGCGCGAGCGCGTGATCGCCTCGAGCCAGGACGCGATCGTGCGCCTCGAGGACGGCCGTGAAGTCATCAACCTCTGCGCGAACAACTACCTCGGGCTCGCGAATCACCCCGAACTCGTCGCCGCCGCGCATGCGGCGCTCGACCGCTACGGCTACGGCATGGCCTCGGTGCGCTTCATCTGCGGCACGCAGACCGTGCACCGCGAACTGGAACGGCGCCTGTCGGCGTTTCTCGGCACCGACGACACGATCCTGTACTCGTCCTGCTTCGACGCGAACGGCGGGCTGTTCGAGACGCTGACCGACGACAGCGACGCGATCATCTCGGATGCGCTCAATCACGCAAGCATCATCGACGGCATCCGGCTGTCGAAAGCGCGCCGGCTGCGCTACGACAACGGTGACCTCGGCCAGCTCGAGGCGCGCCTGCAGGAGGCGGCGGACGCGCGCACGCGCATCATCGTGACCGACGGCGTGTTCTCGATGGACGGCACGATCGCGAAGCTCGAGGCGATCTGCGGCCTCGCGGACCGCCATTGCGCGATCGTCGTCGTGGATGACTCGCATGCGACCGGCTTCATGGGCGCGGGCGGCCGCGGCACGCACGAGCACTGCGGGGTCCTCGGCCGCGTGGACATCCTGACCGGCACGCTCGGCAAGGCGCTCGGCGGCGCGAGCGGCGGCTATGTCTCCGGCCGCGCGCCGGTCATCCAGTGGCTGCGCCAGCGCTCGCGCCCCTACCTCTTCTCGAACTCGATCGCGCCGGTCGTCGCGGCGACGACGCTCGCGGTTCTGGACCTGATCGAGCGCTCGCCGGAACCGCGCCGGCAGCTCGCCGACAACGCGCGCTGGTTCCGGGGCGAGCTCGAGTCGCTTGGATTCCGGCTGGTGCCGGGCGAGCACCCGATCATCCCGGTCATGATCGGCGGAGCGGCAGAGGCCGTCGGCCTCGCGAACCGCCTGCTCGAGCTCGGCGTCTACGCGATCGGTTTTTCCTACCCCGTCGTGCCGCTCGGCAAGGCCCGCATCCGCACCCAGATGTCCGCGGGCCACACGCGATCGATGCTCGAGCGGGCGGTTGCGGCCTTCAGGCAGGCTGGCTCCGAACTCGGCATCATCCACGCATGAGGCAGGCATGAAGGCATTGATCAAGGCGAAGCCGGAACCCGGCATCTGGCTTGGAGAACTGGCGGTGCCTGAGGCAGGCCCGAACGACGTGCTGATCCGGATCAGGAAGACCGCGATCTGCGGCACCGACATACATATCTATCAGTGGGACGCCTGGGCAGCGCGCACGATCCCGGTGCCGATGCAGGTCGGCCACGAATATTGCGGCGAGATCGTGGCGCTCGGCAGCGAGGTCCGCGGGCTCGCCGTCGGCGACCGCGTTTCGGGCGAGGGCCACATCACCTGCGGCCACTGCCGCAACTGCCGCGCCGGGCGCCGCCACTTGTGCCGCAACACCCAGGGCGTCGGGGTCAACCGGCCCGGCTGCTTCGCCGAATTCATGGTGCTGCCGGCCTCGAACGTATTCCGCCTGCCCGATGCGATCCCTGACGAGATAGCCTCGATCCTCGACCCGCTCGGCAATGCGACGCACGCGGCGCTCTCGTTCAACATGGTCGGCGAGGACGTGCTGATCACCGGCGCCGGCCCGATCGGCGTCATGGCCGTCGCGATCGCGCGCTTCATCGGCGCGCGCCACGTCGTCGTCACTGACGTCAATGACTACCGGCTCGACCTCGCGCGCAAGATGGGCGCGACGCGCGCGCTCAACGTGTCGCGCGAGAAGATCGACGATGCGATGAAGGACCTCGGCATGACTGAGGGCTTCGACGTCGGCCTCGAGATGTCTGGAAACGCCTCCGCGTTCCGCGACATGCTGCGCGTCATGCATCACGGCGGCAGCATTGCCCTGCTCGGCATCCCGCCGGCGGAAGTCGCGATCGACTGGAACCAGGTGATCTTCAAGGGCCTGGTGATCAAGGGCATCTACGGGCGCGAGATGTTCGAGACCTGGTACAAGATGGCGGCGATGCTTCAGAGCGGGCTCGACGTGCGCCCGGTCATCACGCACCGCTACGCGGTCGGGGAATTCCAGCAGGCGTTCGAGACGATGAATGGCGGCCAGTCCGGCAAGGTCATCCTGGACTGGGCGGCTTAGGGGACTGTCCCCCTTTTCCGCCTTGGGAAAAGGGGACTGTCCCCTCTTCGTATCAGTCGACCCGGCAGTTGCAGAGGTAGACCGGTCGGCCCTGGGCCGACATCGCGAGCAGCGCCTTCGCCCGCTCAAGCGCCTGGTCGAATGCCGGCAGATGCGTGCGGGATGGCAGGACCGCGCCGATCAGTTTCGCCGCTGCGACGCGCAGCTGCATCGCCAGCGCGTCCCGCCACGACACTTCCTGCTCGATCCACTCGACGTCGTAGTCGCCGTCGATGCCGGCGAGGCTCGCCGCTTCCGCGATCGCCTCGTCCACGCCGCCGATCTCGTCAACGATGCCCGCCTCGCGCGCATCCGCGCCGGTCCAGACGCGGCCCTGCGCCAGGCTTTCGATCTCCTCGGGACGGCGCTCGCGCGCGCGCGCGACATGCGAGACGAAGGTGCGGTAGGCGTGCTCGATCGAGGACTGGAGCAGCTGCTTCACGTCCGGGCCGAGGTCGCGATCGAGCTGGGCCTGACCCGCCAGCCTGGTCGTGCCGAAGCCGTCCGAGGTCACGCCGATCTTCTCGAGCGTGCGCTGGAAGGTCGGAACCAGTGCGAACACGCCGATCGAGCCCGTGATCGTCGACGGCGAGGCGAATATCCGGTCCGCGTCCATCGCGATGTAGTAGCCGCCCGAAGCCGCGACCGTACCCATGGATGCGACCACCGGCTTGCCCGCATCGCGCAGCGCAACGACCTCGCGCCGGATCACTTCGGACGCCATCATGCTGCCGCCCGGGCTGTCGATGCGCAGCACGATAGCCGCGATGTCGTCGTCCATGCGCGCATCGCGCAGCAGGCCCGCGAGCGTGTCGCCGCCAACCATTCCCGGCAGCCGATGGCCGTCCATGATTTCGCCCGAGGCGACGATCACGCCGACGGTCTCGTCGTTGACGTGCCGGAGCGACTCGTCGGAGCGGACGACCGACAGGTAGGTCCGCCAGTCGACCTGCAGGAAGCTGCCGGTATCGTCATCGGTTCCGACGGTCTCGGCAACGAGCTGCTCGAACTCCGTATGCGTCTTCAATCCGTCCACGAGCCCGCTCGTCTGCGCGTACTGGGCGATGTCGCCGCCGACCGCCTTCACGCCCGCCGCGGCCTCGTCGGCGTAAGCCTGGATTGCCGCGGGCTCCAGCTCCCGCGCCTCTGCGACATCCGCCTTGTAGCTCTCCCAGAGGGCGCCGATCCAGACCTTCGCATCGGCGCGGTCTTCGGCCGACATGTCCGTGCGGGTCCAGTCCTCGGGGGCGGACTTGTGGCTGCCGACCTTGAACAGGTTGATGTCGACCGAGAGCTTGTCGAGCGCGCCGCGCAGGTAAGTGCGGAAATAGCCGTAGCCCTCGAGCAGCACATAGCCCATCGGGTCGAGGTAGACCTCGTCGGCCTGCGCCGCGAGGTAATACTGGCGCTGCGAATAGCCCTGGCCGTAGACGAAGACTTTCTTGCCGGTCTCGCGGAACCAGCGCAGCGACTGCGCGATGTCCTGCAGCATCGGCAGGCCGGCGCTGTCGAGACCGCCGAGGTCGAGCACGAGCGCCTCGATGCGATCGTCGTCGCGCGCATGGTCGATCGCATCGACGAGATCGCGGACCCGGGTCTCGGCGGCGTCTTCGCCCGCCGCTTCAGAGAACGCGCGCTCGATCCGGTCCCCGGACAGCTCTTCGACCAGCTGCCCGGTGGGCGCGACGACCAGCGCTGCGCTCGCGGGGATGTACGGGATCTCGGTGCGGCTCACTGCGAGCAGCACGCCGAACAGCATCAGCAGGAGGATGAGGTGCAGGACCTTGCGCAGGCCGTCGAGGGCGAACCAGATTCCCTTCAGCAAGCCCCAGACTGCGCGCAGTACCGGCATCGTCGCGTGCTCAGCCGCCGAGCTTTTCCTCGATGCGCGCGGACTTGCCCGAGCGGTCGCGCAGGTAATAGAGCTTGGCGCGGCGCACCTTGCCGCGACGCTTCACCTCGATGTCGGCGATCGCCGGGCTGTGCGTCTGGAACACGCGTTCGACGCCCTCGCCATGCGACACCTTGCGCACCGTGAACGAACTGTTGAGGCCGCGGTTCCTGCAGGCGATGACTACGCCCTCGTAGGCCTGCACGCGCTCGCGATCGCCTTCGCGCACCTTGACCTGCACGACGACCGTGTCGCCCGGGCCGAAGTCCGGCAGCTTGCGCTTCAGCGAGCGCGATTCCAGTTCCTGCATGATCTTGTTCATCGCCGCGTCCCCACTATCCGAATTTCCACGTTGATCCCGATCACCGCGGCGGTTCAATCCCCGCCCCGGCACAATATTCCTCGAGCAGTGCGCGTTCGTCCCGCGTCAGGCTCCGCGCGGCCAGCAGCTCCGGCCGCAACCGCCAGGTCCTGCCGAGCGCCTGCATCAGGCGCCAGCGCCGGATTGCCGCGTGGTTGCCGCCCACCAGCACCGCCGGCACCGGACGGCCCTCCCACTGCTCGGGCCGAGTGTAGTGCGGCCAGTCGAGCAGCCCGTCGCCGAACGAATCCTCGCCATGCGACGCCGCGTCGCCGAGCACGCCCGGCACCAGCCTCGCCACCGCGTCGATCACGACCAGCGCGGGCAGTTCCCCGCCCGACAGCACATAGTCGCCGATCGACAGCTCTTCGTCGATCAAGGCCTCGACCACGCGCTGGTCGATGCCCTCGTAACGTCCCGCCACCAGGCCGAAGCCCGGAAGCCCGGCGAGGCGCACGGCCATCGCCTGCGAAAACGGCGCACCCTGCGCCGACAGGCCGATCATCGGCGCGCCCGCTGGCAGGCGCCCTCGCGCCGCCCGGATCGCCGCCGCCGTCGGCTCCGGCGAGAGCACCATGCCCGGCCCGCCGCCGAACGGCCGATCGTCGACGCTGCGGTGGACATCCGTCGCGTGGTCGCGCGGATTCTCCGTGCCGACCTGGACGATGCCCGCGCCGATCGCGCGGCCCACCACCCCGGCTTCCAGCCCCGCCATTATCATCGGCGGGAACAGCGTGACGACTTCGATCTTCATCTAGAAATCGGGATCCCAGTCGACCGTGATCCGGCCACGCCCGGCATCCACCTGAAACGCGCGCCCCCCGGCCGGCAGCCAGCGTTCGCGTTCGCCCTTCACGACCATGACCGCATTTGCCGGCATGTCGAGAAAATGATCGACTCGCCCGAGCGATGTGCCCTCGAGGTTCACGACCTCGAAACCGATCAGGTCGCTGCGGTAGTACTCGCCCGCCTTGAGCACCGGAAGCTCCCGGCGTTCGATCCACAGTTCCGGCCGTCCGAACGCTTCCGCGCCGTTCCGGTCCGCGATCCCGTCGATGCGCACCACGAGGCCCTTGCCGTGTCGCCGCCCCTCCGCAATCTGCAGGTCCTGATGGCCGCCCCCCGGCCGATCGGCCCGCAACTGCGGATAATCAAGAATCTGCTCCGGGGGATCGGTGTACGACGCGACTTTCAGCCAGCCGCGGATGCCGAAGACCCCGGTGATTCGTCCCAGCACGACCCGCTCCCCGGCCCGTCCGGCATCCCGTGACGGCGCCGCCGGCATCGTGTCGGTACTCAGGCCGCCGCTTGCTTGCGCGCGGCGGAAACGAGCGTGCGGACGCGGTCCGACATCGTCGCGCCGGTGCCGGTCCAGTAGTTGATGCGCGCCAGGTCGAGCTCGAGTTTGCGGGCCTTGCCGCGCGCGACCGGATTGAAGAATCCCACCTGTTCCAGCACCGTGCCGCCCTGGCGCTTGCGGCTGTCGGTGACGACGACGTGATAGAAGGGCGAGTTCTTGCCCCCACGGCGCGTCAGACGAATCGTGACCATCGAATGAGTCCCCCGCAGCCTGGGCCGCGTCTGTTTTCGGGCCTTCTGGGCCCCTGCAAAGAGCCGCGCATTCTACTCAAATCCCCCTGCCGATGAAAGGCTTAGCCTTCAGGCCCGCCCGGCACGATCAGCGGGGTCCCAGGCCGCCGGGCAGGCGGCCGCCGAGGCCGCGCAGGAGCTTCTGCAGCCCGCCGCCTTTCATCTTTTTCATGACCCTTTCCATCTGCAGGAACTGTTTCAGCAGGCGGTTGACCTCCTGCACGGGTACCCCGGCACCCGCGGCAATCCGCCGCTTGCGCGAGGCCGCGATCAGGGCGGGCCGGCGCCGTTCCAGCGGCGTCATCGAGTCGATGATCCCGATCTGCCGGCGGATCTGCTTTCCGTCCACCTGCGCCAGTGCTCCCGGCGGCAGTGCCCTCGCCGGCAGCTTGTCGGCGAGCGCCGCCAAACCGCCCATGCGATTGAAGTCGGCGAGTTGGGCACGCAGGTCCTGGAAATCGAAGCCGCGTCCCTGGCTCAGTTTCTTCGCGAGCTTCGCCGCCTGCTCCTGGTCGGCGCCGGTCTTCACCTGTTCGATCAGGGAGAGCACGTCGCCCATGCCGAGGATGCGGGCCGCGACCCGCTCCGGGTGGAACACCTCGAGCGCGTCAATCTTCTCGCCCGTGCCGGTAAACAGGATCGGCTTGCCGGTGACGTGGCGGACGGAAAGCGCCGCGCCGCCGCGCGCATCGCCATCGGCCTTGGTAAGGATCGTTCCGGTCAGCGCGAGCGCGGAGTCGAAGGCGCGGGCGGCATTCACCGCGTCCTGGCCCGCCATGCTGTCGACCACGAACAGCCGTTCGGTCGCCTGCACGGCCTGATCGATCGCCCGCACCTCGGCCATCATCGCCTCGTCGACGTGCAGCCGGCCGGCGGTGTCCACGATCACGACGTCATGCTGGTGATGGCGCGCGTGATCGACGGCGGCCGTCGCGATTTCGACCGGCAGTCGATCCGGCGATGCCGGATAGCAATCGGCGCCGACCTGCGCCGCAAGCCGCTCGAGCTGGATCATCGCGGCTGGCCGGTAGACGTCGGTGCTGACGAGCAGCGGCTTGCGCCGGTGCTCGACGATCAGGTGGCGCGCAAGCTTGGCCGCGGTCGTCGTCTTGCCCGCGCCCTGCAATCCCGCCAGCAGCACGACGACCGGCGGCTCCGCGCGCAGGTTGAGCCCGCGGCCCGGCTCGCCCATCACGCGCGTCAGTTCCTGGTGGATGATGCCGACGAACGCCTGGCCCGGCGTCAGGCTCCGCGTGACCTCGGCACCGATCGCGCGCGCGCGCGCGGCGTCGGTGAACGCCTTGACGACACCGACCGCGACGTCAGCCTCGAGCAGCGCCATCCGCACCTGCCGCAGGGTATCGGCGACGTTTTCCTCGGTCAGGCGCCCGCGCCCGCGCAGGGCATCGACGGTCTTCGCGAGGCTTTCGGTCAGGGTGTCGAACATCGGGGAGCCTGGCGGCGATGCCGCAGCGGACAAACCCGGATTATAGGTTGGCCGGCGCCCGGCTTCCGCGCCCCTGTACAATGCCCTGCGCATTCCCGGAGCGAACTGTCAGTTGCGCGGATTCCTCGTCATCCTGCTCTACCTGATTGCGGCCGCCGCCGCCCTGCACGCGGCGCGGCGTGAAAGCGCCCGTGCCGCCCTGCAGGAACCCGCGCTCTACCTCGCCTTCGCCGCGCTCGCGGCCCACGCCTCCTGGCTGGTCGACGTGCTGCGTCCGTTCGGTTCCGTCACGCTCGGGCTCGCGGAGAGCGGCTCGCTGATGGGACTCGCGATCGGCGCGGGCGGCATGCTGTCCTTGCTCGCGCCGCGCTTTCGCGGCATTGCGGCGATCGTGTTCGTGATCGCCGCGCTGCTCGCGATCGGCACCGGCGGACCGCCGGAATCCCGCGGCATCGCGTCGCCCGGCTGGCCGTTCGCGGTCCACGTCGTGCTCGCCATGGCCTCGGCGGGACTCTTCGCCATCGCGGCCGTGTTCGTGGTGCTGCTCGCGCTCCAGGATTCGGCGCTGCGCAGCCGCCGGCCGGTGTCCTGGATCACGACCCTGCCGCCGGTCGAAAGCCTGGAACGCGCGCTCTTTTCGGTGATCTCCATCGGCATGGTGGCGCTCACGGTCGCGATTCTCGCGGGCCTGCTGTTCGTGACCGACCTGTTCGCGCAACACCTCGTGCACAAGACCGTGCTCGCGCTCGCCGCATGGCTCATCTTCGCCGTGCTGCTGGTCGGCCGCTGGCGCTTTGGCTGGCGCGGGCGCAAGGCCGCGCGCTACACGATCGCGGGCTTCGTCGTGCTCGCGATCGCTTATTTCGGCAGCAAGTTCGTGCTCGAGATCGTGCTGGGGCGGCACTGGGGTTGAGCCCTTGAGCGGCCTCGGGACGCCGGCACTTGCGGCCACGATTTCGGTGCTGCTGCCGCTCGCACTCCTCGCCCTGCTCGAGGCGGCGATGCCGGCGCTGCGCACGCGCCGCCCGGCGGGCCCGGGATCCGGCTCACTCGCGCGGCTGCGCCGCCGCATCGCCGCCGAACCGCGCCGCGCGCGCCGGGCGACGCTTGCGCTGCGCGCCCTGCTGCTGGTGGCCCTGCTGCTGGCCGTTGGCCTGGCTCCCGCCGGAACGCAGGGCCTGGCCGGCGCGATCGCGATTGCTGGCCTGGTGATCCTGCTCGCGCTGGCGGGCGGCGGCTGGCTGCGCCGTCCCGGCCTCTTCGGCCGCTGGGCCGCGGGCGCGATGACCTGGCTGCTGGCGCCCTTCTTCCTGGGGCCGCCCGGCGTGGGCACGGCGCGCCGTGCCCCGCCGCGTGACCCGGCGGAAACCATCGCGGACATCGCAGACGCGCTCGCCACCGAATCGGCCGAGCGTCAGCGCATGGTCGAGGCACTGCTCGAACTCGAGGCGCGGCGCGTCGAGGACGTGATGGTGCCGCGCAGCGAAATCGACGGCATCGACATCGCCGCGGACTGGGACGAGATCAGCGGGCGACTTCGAAGCACACCGCACACGCGCATGCCGCTCTACGACGGCGACCTCGACCGCGTCCAGGGCATCGTCCACATGCGCCTCGTCGCGAATGAACTCGCGGCCGGCCGGCTGACGCGCGAGCGTCTCGCCGAGATCGCAGCGCGCCGCGAGGCGCTGTTCGTGCCGGAAGGCACGACCCTTTACGACCAGTTGCTGCGGTTTCGCAGGCTGCGCCGGCGCATCGCCTTCGTCGTCGACGAGTACGGCGATCTCCAGGGACTCGTGACGCTCGAGGACATCCTCGAGGAAGTGGTCGGCGAATTCACGACGCAGGCCGCGCCTCAGCTGGCCCGCATCAGCACGCGCGCCGACGGCAGCCAGGTCGTTCCGGGCACGCTGGCGCTGCGCGACATCAATCGCACGCTCGGCTGGGACCTGCCGACCAGCGGCCCGCGCACGCTCTCGGGGCTCATCGTCGAGCAGCTGGAATCGATCCCGGAGCCCGGCGCCAGGCTCGCGATCGGGGAATACGCGATCGAAGTGCTGCAGGTCGCCGACAATGCCGTACGCACCGCGCGCCTCTGGCGCGCCGGGGACGGCGACCCGTCCTAGCCGAACGCCGAGAGCGCCTCGGTGATCCGCCCGACTGCGACGACCTCGATCCCGTCCGGCGCCTGGCGCGGTGCGTTCGCGCGCGGAACGATCGCGCGCCGGAATCCGTGCTTCGCGGCTTCGCGCAGCCGCTCCTCGCCATAGGGCACGGGCCGGATCTCGCCGGTCAGCCCGACCTCGCCGAACACCGCGAGATCCTGCGGCAGCGGCCGACCGCCCAGGCTCGAATGCAGCGCCGCGACCACGGCGAGGTCCGCCGCGGTTTCGGCGAGCCGCACGCCGCCGACCACGTTGACGAACACGTCGTGCGCGGCGAAACCGACGCCGGCGTGGCGGTGCATCACCGCGAGCAGCAGCGAAACGCGGTTCGACTCGAATCCGACCGCGACCCGGCGCGGGTTCGCGAGCAGGCTCGGGTCCACGAGCGCCTGCACCTCGATCAGCATCTGGCGCGTGCCCTCGCGCGCGACCGTCACGACCGAGCCCGGTACCGGGTCGGTGCCGCGCGACAGGAAGATGGCCGAGGGATTCCGCACTTCCCGCAGGCCGCGCTCCTCCATCGCGAACACGCCGATCTCGTTGGCGGCGCCAAAGCGGTTCTTCACCGAGCGGATCACGCGGAAGCGGCTGCCGGAATCGCTCTCGAAATAGAGCACGGTGTCGACCATGTGCTCGAGCACGCGCGGCCCCGCGATCATGCCCTCGCGCGTGACGTGCCCGATCAGCAGCACCACCGTGCCGGTCGCCTTGGCATGGCGGACGAGCGCCGCCGTCGATTCGCGCAGCTGAGTCACGGCGCCGGGCGCCGTGTCGACATCCGCGACCGACATGGTCTGGATCGAGTCGACGACGATCACGCGCGCGCGCGCATCCCCCGCGAGCGACAGGATTCGTTCGACGCCGGTCTCC
>JANNHT010000120.1:0-1517 GCA_031404555.1 Gammaproteobacteria bacterium | reverse complement strand
GCGCATGTCGCTCGGCGGCGTGCGCGACGAGGCCGAGATCCGCGGCCACCGCCGCACCTACATCGGCTCGCTGCCGGGCAAGGTGCTGCAGAACATGGCGCGCACCGGCGTGCGCAACCCGCTCTTCCTGTTCGACGAAGTGGACAAGATGTCCATGGACTTCCGCGGCGATCCGTCGTCCGCGCTGCTCGAGGTCCTCGACCCCGAGCAGAACACGTCCTTCGCCGACCACTACCTCGAGGTCGATTTCGACCTGTCCGAAGTGATGTTCGTCTGCACCGCGAACACGCTCAACATCCCGGCGCCGCTGCTCGACCGCATGGAAGTGATCCGGCTGCCCGGCTACACCGAGGACGAGAAACAGAACATCGGTCGGCGCTTCCTGCTGCCGAAGCAGGTCCGGCAGAACGGACTGAAGGAAGGCGAGCTGTCGATCGACGATCCCGCGATCCTCGACATCATCCGCCACTACACGCGCGAATCCGGCGTCCGCAACCTCGAGCGCGAGACCGCGAAGATCTGCCGCAAGGCGGTCAAGCAGCTGCTGCTCGAGCCCGAGACCAAGAGCATTACGGTGACGGCCGAAAACCTGAACGACTTCCTCGGCGTGCGCCGCTTCCGCTTCGGCAAGGCCGAGGAGGCGAATCGCGTGGGCCAGGTCACGGGCCTCGCCTGGACCGAGGTCGGCGGCGAACTGCTGACGATCGAGGCGGCCGTCGTCCCCGGCAAGGGCAAGTTGCTCTACACCGGCCAGCTGGGTGAAGTGATGCAGGAGTCGATCCAGGCCGCGATGACGGTCGTGCGCAGCCGCGCGGATCTCTTCGGCCTCGAGACCGATTACCACCAGAAGATCGACGTGCACGTACACGTGCCCGAGGGCGCGACGCCGAAGGACGGCCCGAGTGCCGGCACCGGCATGTGCGCGGCGCTCGTCTCCGCGCTCACCAAGATCCCGGTGCGCGCCAACGTCGCGATGACCGGCGAGATCACGCTTCGCGGTGAAGTGCTGCCGATTGGCGGGCTGAAGGAAAAGTTGCTGGCGGCGCAGCGGGGCGGCATCGAGATGGTGCTGATCCCGAGCGAGAACGAGAAGGACCTCGTCGAGATTCCGGCGAACATCAAGGACAAGCTCGAGATCCGCCCGGTCAAGTGGATCGACGAGGTGCTCGAAATCGCGCTCGAACGCAGCCCCCAGGTCGCGACCACGACAGCTGCTGCACCCGCGCCAGCCGAGGCGCCCAAGGAACTGGAACGCCGCGCCACGCGCCGCACGATCAAGCCGACGCAGCCGCATTGAGGGCGGTTTCCGCGGCTTGGCACCGTGGGGTCGATGCCGTATAGTTCCGCGCCTCCCAGGGGGGCCGGAATTCGGTCCGCCGGGGTGCTTAGCTCAGCTGGTAGAGCGTCGCCCTTACAAGGCGAATGTCGCAGGTTCGAGCCCTGCAGCACCCACCAGTGATCTGGAGCGGTAGTTCAGTTGGTTAGAATACCGGCCTGTCACGCCGGGGGTCGCGGGT
>JANNHT010000119.1:0-5167 GCA_031404555.1 Gammaproteobacteria bacterium | reverse complement strand
GCGGCCGTCCACCGTGCGCGAGGCCGCGACCAGCGCCTGGCCGAGCACCTGCCCGCCGAATACCTGCGGCGCGCCGATGTCGCGGCTCTGTCCGCGGAACAGGTTGTCCTCGAGACGCTCGAGGTCCAGGAGCTTCAGCAGGTCCGGCAGGCGGTTGTCCATCGGCGTCCGCTCAGTCGGGCGGCCCGACGCCGAGCCGTTCGCGCATGATCGGGCTCGTGGTCGTGTACTGGAGGAACTGCCGCTTCGCCGGATAGACGTGGTGCTGGACGCCGAAGGCCGCGAGCGCCGCCTCGTGGAACCCCGACAGGATCAATTTCTTCTTGCCGGGATAGGTATTAATGTCGCCGATCGCGAAGATGCCCGCTTCGCTCGTCTGGAATTTCTCGGTATCGACGGCGAGCGACTTCTTCTCGAGCGCGAGTCCCCATGTGGCGATCGGGCCGAGCTTCGGGTGCAGGCCGAAGCAGGCGATCACGTGATCGCAGCGCACCTCCGTCACGGCCTTGTCGCGCCCCTGCACGGTCGCGCCCGAGAGCCGTTCGCCGTCGACAGCGAGCGCCTGGATGGTCCCCTCGAGGTAGCGCAGTTTTCCGGCCGCCTCGAGTTCCCGCATGCGCGCGACCGACACCGGCGCCGCGCGGAACTCGGGGCGCCGGTGCACGAGCGTCACCGAGCGCGCCTTGCCGCAGAATTCGAGCGCCCAGTCGAGCGCGCTGTCGCCGCCGCCGGCGATCAGCAGATCCTGCCCGTGGAATTCCTCGGCGCGGCGCACGCGGTAGTGCACGCGGCTGCCTTCCAGGCGCTCGGCTTCCGGCACCATGAGCCGTCGCGGCTGGAACGAGCCGAGCCCGCCAGCGATGATCACGGCGCCCGCGTCAAACTGCGTTCCGGCGGCAGTCTCGATCGCAAATCGTCCGTCCGGTCCGCGCGCGAGCGACACGACCTCCTGACCCAGGTGCATGCCGGCCTTGAACGGGCGGATCTGCTCCAGCAGGCGATCGACGAGCTCCTTCGCGCCGCAGACCGGCAGCGCCGGGATGTCGTAGATCGGCTTGTCGGGATAGAGCTCGGCGCATTGACCGCCCGCGTGCGCGAGCGTGTCCACGACCTCGCACTTCATGCCGAGCAGGCCGAGCTCAAATACGGCAAACAGGCCGACGGGGCCCGCGCCGATAATCACGCATTCAGTCTGGACGGCTGGCACGGGCGGCATTCTATCCGATGATAGGCTTACGCCTCATGTCCCATCCGCTCGACGCACCGCTGCTGCCGCTGCTGCGCGATTTCGACGAACTGCGTTCGGCCGGCGATGCCTTCGTGCTCGTGTCGCTGGTCGCAACCGCGGGCTCCACCTATCGCAAGTGCGGCGCGCAGATGCTGATCACGCGCGATTTCCAGGCGCGCGGCCTGCTGTCCGGTGGCTGCCTCGAGGTTGACCTGATCGAGCACGCGCGCGGCGTGCTCGCAACCGGCACCGCGCAGTCCGTCCGCTACGACATGCGCGGCGAGGACGATCGCCTGTTCGGCATCGGCAGCGGCTGCGAGGGAGCGATGACCGTCCTGCTGCAGCGCGTCGGTCCGTCCGAGCGCTGGCAGCCGCTCGCCGCCATCGCCGCTGCGGTGCAGAGCGCACGGCCGTCGGCGCTCGGGCTGATCGTCAGCGGTCCGTCCGCAGGCCGCGGCTGGTGGCAGGGAGGTGGCGATGCGCCAGTCCTGGAGCCGGAATCGATCGCCGCGGCGCGCGAAGCGGTCGCAGCGAGCGGCGAACCCGAACTGCTGGAGGTCGATGGCGTCGCGAGCGTGCTGATCCTGCCGCTTCAGTCGCCGCCCCTGCTGCTCCTCTGCGGTGCCGGTGCGGACGCCGAACCGCTCGCGCGCCACGCGATCGCGGTCGGCTTCGCCGTGACCGTCTGTGACCACCGGCCGGCGCTAGCCGTTGCCGCCCGGTTTCCGCACTGCGCGCTGCGCTGCCAGCCCGCGGCCGCCTTCGATGAACTGCCTGAACTCGCGCATTGCGACGCCGCGATCATCATGAGCCATCACCTCGAATCGGATCTCGAGTACCTGCGCGCGCTCGCCGCCCGCGACCGCATCGGCTACGTCGGGCTGCTCGGGCCGCCGGCGCGGCGCGAGCGCCTGCTCGCCGGGCTCGTGCCGCTGGCCGCAGCGCTCGACGCGCGCCTGCGCGCCCCGCTCGGGCTCGACATCGGCGCGCGTACACCGGATGCGATCGCGCTCGCCGCCGTCGCCGAGCTGCACGCCAGGATCGCGGGCCGCGCGGGCGGCCCCTGGCGCGAGGCACCGAGGACGACGCCGCGATGACCGCGCCCGCTCCCGTCACGCGGCGCGAAGCCGCGCTGCCCGCCGTTCGCCTGGACGCCAAGGGTCGGCGGCACATCGACATGCGCGCCATCGCGGTGCTCGCACTGCCGCTCGTACTGAACAGCACGACGCAGGCCGTGCTGAACCTCACTGACACCTGGTTCATAGGCCGCCTGTCGACCGCCGCGACCGCGGCGATCTCGGCCGTGCACTGGCTCGCGCTCCTAGCGCTGTTCCTGATCGGCGGCGTCGCGATGGGCGTGCAGACCCTGGTCGCACAGGCCTACGGCGCGGGCCGTTACCGGCGCACCAGCCAGATCGCCTGGCTCGGACAGTGGGCCGCCGTGCTGACGATTCCCGCATTCGGCCTGACCATCGTGTTCGGGCCCGCGATGATCCACGCCTTCGGCCTCGACCCACAGGTCGAGGCCCTTGCGATCGAATTCTGGACGCCGCGCATGATCGGCGGGCCGCTCGCCGCAGCGCTCTGGGCCGCCATCGCATTCTTCAACGGCATCAGCCGCACGCGCATCCCGCTCGCGATCGGGCTCATCGTGATGTCCTCGAACGTCGTGCTGAACGAGATCTTCATCTTCCGGTTCGGCTGGGGCATCGGCGGAGCCGCCTGGGCGACGACTTTTGCGGAACTGCTCGGCGTGCTGCTCGCGATCGTGATGATCCTGCGCCTCGACCGCAGGCGCTTCCAGCCGCACCTCACCTGGCGGCCGCACACGCGCCGCCTCATCACGCTGATCGCCCTCGGACTGCCGATGGCTATGACGGCCTCCGCGGATCTCGGCGCCGCCGCGCTCTTCCAGCTCATGCAGGTCCAGTTCGGCGTGGTGGACGGCGCGGCGACGCAGATCGTCACGATCTTCACGTCGCTCGCCTACATGCCGGGCATCGGCCTCGCGCTCGCCGGCACGACACTCGTCGGCCAGGCGATCGGCGCCGGCGACCGCGACTGGGCGGAGAAGCTCGGCAATCGAATCATCCTGATCGTCGCCTGCTTCATGGGCGGTATCGGGATTGTGATCGCGCTGGTCGGCGGCTGGCTGGTGCCGCTCTTCGTTAATGCCGCGGACCCGAGGGCGGCCGAAGTGGTCGCGCTCTGCTCGACGCTGCTGTGGCTCGCCGCCGGCTACCAGTTCTTCGACGGCGTCAACTTCGCGAGCGGCTTCTGCCTGCGCGGCGCAGGCGATGCGCGCGTGCCGGCGCTGATCGTGCTGTCCTGCGGCCTGCTGCTGTTCCTGCCGCTCACGCATCTGCTGACCTTCGGGCCGGGCACGGGCTGGATCGACGTCTCCTGGGGCTACGGCCTCGGCGCGGTCGGCGGCTGGAGCGCGATCCTCGTCTACGTCGTCGCGATCGGCGTCGCGCTGTGGCTGCGCTGGAAGAGCGGCGCCTGGCGCCTCATCCGCCTGTAAAAGGGGACGAGTAAAAGGGGACGCATCCCTTTAGAAAGGGGACGCATCCCTTTTCCCAGGAGACGCGTTCCGGGTTGGCAAGACGCGAAAAGGGATGCGTCCCCTTTTATCTTCCCCTTTTACTCGTAGTCGCGCGCGACGCGGAATCCGAGGTCCGACTGCCGCTGCAGCGTGGGTTCCGACCCGCGCGCGGGCGCGCGCGCATCGCGCGGCCGGCTCGCCCAGGAGCCGCCGCGCACGGACTTGCGCTCGCAGCCGCCCTGCCAGGTCCAGGCGCGCGGGTCACCGGGGCGGCCGAGGGTGCTCGCGGTATAGCAGTCCATGACCCACTCGCGCGCATTGCCGATAATGTCGTGGATGCCGAAGGCGTTCGGCTTGTAGCGCCCGCCGGCAGCGAGCACCGGTGCCCGATCATTGCAGCGCGCATTCGGTCCGGGCAATGCCGGGCCCGCGACCGCTGAGGTGTCATAGACGTTGGCGTAGTCGCAGGCGAGCGAGAGCGCGAGGTCCTCGCGCGAATCATTCTCGCCCCAGAAGCGCGGGTACGAAGTGCCGCCGCGCGCTGCGTACTCCCACTCGGCTTCCGACGGAAGGCGGTAGCGCTTGCCGCTCTGCTTCGACAGCCACTCCGCATAGGCGCGCGCGTCGTCCCAGCTCACGCAGACGACCGGCTCGTCGTCGGCCGGCGGCTGTGCGAAGCCCGGATCGCGCCAGCCGCGGTCGCGCTCCAGGACCCACTGCCCGCCGAGCCAGACCCGGCATCCCGGCGCGGGCTCGCGACTAGTCGCCTCGACATAGCGGCGGAACTCACCGACCGTGACCTCGCGGCGCGAGACGTAGTACGGGCGCGTGAACGCGAGCATGACGCCCGGCGACTCGCCGGTCGCGCGGTCGAGTTCGGGGGCGTCCGGTGCGGACCCCAGCATGAACTGGCCCGGCGGCACGAGTGCGAGCGCCGGGCACTCCGGGCAATCCGTTGCGGGCGTTGCGGGCTGCGGTGCCGTCTGCGACGACGCCTGACCTGCCAGCAGCCACAACAGCAGTATCCCGCGGCGCATCAGCGAGTCACTCCGGACGCAGCGCGCGCATCGAGGTCGCGCGCGACGCGAAAGCCGATATCGTCGGCACGATCGGATGGCGGCGCCGCATGGCGGCGAGCGCTCCTGCTTTCTTCCGGCGGCGTCAGCCAGCTGCCGCCGCGCTGGACGCGAAGCCCGCAACCGAGCCATTCCCACGCGGTCGCATCGCTCGGACGGCCGACAAAACTCCCGGTCGCGCAGTCCTGGACCCACTCCCGCACGTTGCCGATCAGGTCGTGCAGGCCGAAGGCATTCGGCGCCAGGCTTCCGGCCGGCGCCAGGTCGGCGTAGCCGTCGCGGCAACCGGCCTGCGGCCAGCCGAGATGGAGTACGGCG
>JANNHT010000118.1:0-2160 GCA_031404555.1 Gammaproteobacteria bacterium | reverse complement strand
AAAGACGCGGTGGCGAGCAGCAGGCGGCGGCCTTCGATTGGCGCAAGACCGATCCAGCGCACCGCGAGAATGCGCAGGATTTCCCGATGGCCAAAGAGCAGCGCATTGCCGCTGTGTGCGCGAAGGCGGCCGATGACACGGTCGGCACGCGCGCTCACGCATTCCAGCGTCTCGCCGCCGGGACTGCCGTCGCGCAGCAGGCGCCAGCCGGGGCGCTCCACTTCGATATCGACCGTGCTCCTACCCTCGTAGGCGCCGTAGTCCCATTCCATCAGATCATCGTCAGCTTCGACCCGGGAGTGCGGCATCGCCAACTCGGCGGTGCGGCGGGCGCGCTGCAACGGACTGGAAAAGACGCGGTCGAGGCGCAGGGCAGCGAGGCTCGCCCCGAGTCCGCGCGCCTGGCGTTCTCCTTGCCCGGTCAGTGGAAGGTCGGTGCGCCCGGTGTGCCGTGCGGTCAGCGTCCACGCGGTCTCGCCGTGGCGCACGAGGTAGATCTTCGGCAGCGCCTGGCTCATTTCGTTGCGCTGCCGGCGGCGCGTCGTGCACCCCAGCGCCAGTCGCGGATCTCGGGCATGTCGTCGCCGTGGCGCTCGATGTAGCGCTTGTGGTCGGTCAGTTTGTCGCCGACGACACGGGTGAGCTCCACGGCGCGCGAGCCCAGTCCCGGCACGCGAACAGCCACCTCCTTCACCAGATGGAAGCGGTCGATGTCGTTCAGCACGGCCATGTCGAACGGCGTGGTGGTCGTTCCCTCTTCCTTGTAGCCGCGAACGTGCAGGTTCGCGTGGTTGGTGCGTCGGTACGTGAGCCGATGAATGAGCGAGGGGTAGCCGTGGTAGGCGAAGATGATCGGCTTGTCCTTCGTGAACAGAACGTCGAAATCCTTGTCGTTCAGCCCGTGAGGATGCTCACTCTGCGGCTGCAGCGCCATCAGATCGACGACGTTGACGACACGAATCTTCAGCTCCGGCACGTGTTCGCGCAGCATGTCGACCGCGGCAAGTGTCTCAAGCGTCGGCACGTCCCCGGCGCATGCCATGACAACATCGGGCTCGCCTCCTTCGTCATTGCTCGCCCAGGACCAGATGCCCAGTCCTTCCGTGCAGTGCCTTGCAGCCGAGTCCATGTCGAGCCACTGCAGGGCCGGTTGCTTGCCCGCAACGATCACGTTGACGTAGTGGCGGCTGCGCAGGCAGTGATCGGTGACCGACAGCAGCGTATTCGCATCGGGCGGCAGGTAGACGCGGATCACGTCGGCTTTCTTGTTGGCTACGTGATCGATGAAGCCGGGATCCTGATGGCTGAAACCGTTGTGGTCCTGCCGCCAGACGTGGGAGGTGAGCAGATAGTTGAGCGAAGCGATCGGGCGCCGCCAGGCAAGCCCGCGCGTGACCTTCAGCCACTTCGCGTGCTGGTTGAACATCGAATCGATGATGTGAATGAACGCTTCGTAACACGAGAACAAGCCGTGGCGGCCCGTCAGCAGATAGCCTTCGAGCCAGCCTTGGCACAAATGCTCGCTCAACACCTCCATCACGCGCCCGTCCGGAGAAATCTGCGTATCGGAGGACCTGAGCTCACCGGTAAACACACGGTCGGTGACTTCGAACAGGCTGCCGAGCCGGTTCGATTCCGTCTCGTCAGGGCCGAAGACGCGGAAGTTGCGCTCAGCCATATTGAGCTTCATCACGTCGCGCAGGAAGGCGCCGGTGACGCGTGTCGCTTCGGCCGTCATTGCCCCGGGGCTCGGGACATCGACGGCGTAATCACGAAAGTCGGGCATCTTCAGGTCCCGCAGCAAAGCACCCCCATTGGCGTGCGGATTGGCGCCCATGCGGCGCTCGCCTTTAGGCGCAAGCTCCGCAAGCTCGGAGATGAGCCTGCCACTCGCGTCGAAAAGCTCCTCGGGGCGATAGCTCTTGAGCCACTGCTCCAGGATTTTGAGGTGCTCCGGGTTGCCTGCGAGGTTCGCAAGCGGCACTTGATGCGAGCGCCACGAGCCTTCGGTCTGCAAACCGTCCACGGTCTTGGGACCGGTCCAGCCTTTCGGCGTTCGGAGAACGACCATCGGCCACCTTGCCCGTTCCCCCGCTCCGCTCGAGCGAGCTTCCGGGCTGCTGGTCACCGGCTCGGCCATCAGCAAAGCGAAACGCGTCT
>JANNHT010000117.1:0-13594 GCA_031404555.1 Gammaproteobacteria bacterium | reverse complement strand
TGTCGATCCAGAGCTGAGCGACGTCGGGGCGAATGATTCGGAACGACGTCGTCGCGTCGTGCACCCCGTGCCGACAACAGGCACATCGGCACGATCAGGATGATCGCGAGCGGCAGCGACCAGCTCTCGTACAATGCCGAGAGTACGAAGTACACGAGCAACACGCACAGCGGGAATACGAACAGCGCCGCATTGCCCTGCGTTACCTGCTGGTAGGTGAGGCCGGTCCATTCCACCGCCATGCCGCGTGGCAGCGCCTGCTCGGAGACCTGGCGAACCTTTACCAGCGCTTCACTCGATGACAGCACGGCCGGATTGATGCCAGCCGACAGGTCGGCCGAGGGATAGCCGTTGTAGCGGATCACCGGGTCCGGACCGTAGCTCGGATTGACCTTCACGACACTGCCGAGCGGGACCATCTCCCCGCCGCCGTTTCGCACCTTCAGGCCCTCGATATCGTGCACCGTCGCCCGATAGGGCGCGTCTGCCTGCGCGTACACCGAATAGGTGCGGCCAAACAGGTTGAAGTCATTGACGTATGCGGAGCCCAGGTAGATCTGCAACGTCTGGAACACGTCGGTCAGGGACAGGTCGAGTTCCTTGACCTTGTCGCGATCGACTTGCGCGTCGAGCTGCGGGACATTGGACTGGTACGAGGTGAACGTCCCGTACGGGTCGAACCCCTCGGTCTGTCCGAGCGCGCCGATGAAGCCAGTCGTATTCCTGTAAAGCTCGCCGTATCCGAGGCCACCGCGGTCCTGTACGTACAACTCGATGCCGTTGGCGTTGCCGAGCCCGAGCACCGGCGGCGGCAGCAGCGCGTAGGCGAAGCCCTCCTGGATCTGGCCGTACTGCATGTTGATGCGAGCGGCGATGTCGCCCGCCTCGATGTCGCGGCGGTTCTGCGGCTCGAGGCCGATGAACATGACGCCGGCGTTCGGCGTCGCTACGAAATGCACGGCATTCAGTCCCGGGAACTGGACGACGTCGGCGACGCCCGGCGTGTCGAGCGCGATCTGGCCCATGCGGCGCAGCACAACGTCGGTGCGGTCGATGGTCGCGGCTTCCGGCAGTTTCAGGATCGCGAACAGATACTGCTTGTCCTGCGTCGGGATGTAGCCGCCTGCGACCGCGCGGAAACTGATCACGGTAACGACGACGAGCACCGCGTAGATGGCGAGCAGGCGCGGCGCACGTGCGACGGTTCCACCGATGCCGCCGGAGTAGCGATCGCCGAAGCGCTTGAATACGCGGTTGAACGCCCCGAACGGCCGTCCCAGCCACCGATCGATGACGCGTCCGACCGCATCCTTTCGCGCGCCGTGCGGCTGCAACAACATCGCCGCGAGCGCGGGCGATAGCGTCAGCGAGTTGAAACCGGAGATGATCACGGCAGCCGCGATCGTCACGGCGAACTGCCGGTAGAACTCGCCGGTGACGCCGCCGAGGAAGGCGAGCGGCACGAAGACCGACGACAGCACGAGGGTGATCGCGACGATCGGTCCGGACACCTCGCTCATCGCCTGGTGGGCGGCCTCGCGCGGCGTCTTGCCGCCCGCGATGTGGCGTTCGACGTTCTCGACGACGACGATCGCGTCGTCCACGACGATGCCGATCGCGAGCACAAGGCCGAAGAGCGTCAGCACGTTGATCGAGAAGCCGAGCAGCCACAGCACTGCGAAGGTGCCGATGATCGAGACCGGCACGGCGACCAGCGGGATCAGCGAGGCACGCCAGGTCTGCAGGAACAGGACGACGACGATCACGACGAGCGCGATTGCCTCCAGCAGCGTCGTTATCACGGAATGAATCGAGTCGCGCACGAATACGGTGGGGTCGTATGCGACCGTCCATTTCACGCCTTCCGGAAAGGAGTTCTCCAGCTCCACCATGCGTTCGCGGATCGCGTCCGACAAAGCGATCGTGTTGGCGCCGGGCGCCTCGAAGATGACGATGGCGGCCGCATCCTCGTTGTTGAGCAGCGATCGGATGGCGTAGCTGTTGGCGCCGAGTTCGACTCGTGCGACGTCACGCACCCGCGTGAGCTGGTTGCCATCCGCCTTCAGGATGATGGCGCCGAATGCCTCCGGGCTGTCGAGCCGGCCCTGGGCATTGACGGACAGCTGCAGGGACGTGTTGTCCGGCGTCGGTGGACCGCCGACGCTGCCTGCCGAGACCTCAACATTCTGCTCGCGGATCGCAGTGACGATGTCGCTCGCCGCCAGGCCGCGAGCCGCTGCCTTGGCCGGGTCGATCCAGATGCGCATCGCGTAGTTGCCGGCGCCGAAGGCGATGGCCTGGCCGACGCCCGGGAGGCGCGCCAGTTCGTCGCGCACGCGCAGATTGGCGAAGTTCGACAGGTAGAGCGCGTCGTAGGTCTTGTTCGGCGAGTACAGGTGCACGACCAGCGTGATGGACGGCGACGACTTGACGGTCGTGACGCCGAGCGTGCGCACGACTTCCGGCAGCCGCGGAACAGCCTGGGCAACGCGGTTTTGCACCTGCATCGCGGCGAGGTCGATGTCCGTGCCCGCCTTGAATGTGACGGCCAGGGACATCTGTCCATCGGAACTGGCCGTGGACTTCATGTAGATCATGTTCTCGACGCCGTTGACCGCCTCCTCGATGGGGCCGGCCACCGTGTCGGCAATCGTGCGCGGGTTCGCGCCGGGATAGTTCGCGGTCACCTGCACCGTCGGCGGCACGACATTCGGGTATTCGCTGATCGGCAGGCTCGGTATGGCGATCGCGCCCGCAATCAGGATCAGCGCCGACAGGACGGTCGCGAGGATCGGACGGTCGATGAAGATCCGCGAAAAGTCGGTGTGCTTGGCCATGACCGCTCAGCCCGCCGGCTGCGCCGGTGCCGCGGCGGGCGCAGGCGGCGGCAGGTTCGGCTGGTCCATCGGCACGTCGCGCGGATTCACCGGCTGGCCGGGGAAGAAGATCTTGGCCATGCCGTTGACGATGACCTTGTCGCCGGGCTTGAGTCCGTGTTCGACGACGACCAGGCCTTCGACGTGAGGCCCGAGCCTGACGTCGTGCCGTTCCGCCTCGCCTTTCTGGCCGACGATGTAGACGTAGCGGCGGTCCTGGTCGGTCAGCACGGCCTGCTCGTGGATCAGGAGCGCATCCGTCTGTGACTCGCCGAGCAGGCGCACACGAGCAAAGAGGCCGGGTGTGAAGATTCCGTCGGGGTTCGGCAGCACCGCGCGCGCGCGGATTGTGCCGGTCTCCGGGTTCAGCGCGTTGTCAACGAAGTCCACGCGTCCCTCGTGCGGGAATCCCGACTCGTTCGCGAGCCCGACCAGCACGGGGTTTGCCGCATCGCGCGAGCTCTCACGGTTGCCGCTGCGGGCGAGCTCCTGGTAGCGCAAGTAAGCGCGCTCATCGCCCGTGAACGCGACATAGACCGGGTCCACGGACACGACGGTGGTGAGCAGCGTCTGGCCTTCGGCGACGACGTTGCCGGGCTTGACCAGCGCCTGGCCGGCGCGCCCGGCGAAGGGAGCGGTCACGTACGTAAATCCGAGGCTGAGCTCCGCCTGCGCCTGCCGCGCCTCGGCGGCGAGCACGTCGGCTTCCGCCTGGGTCGCCTCCATTCGCCGGGTGTCGAGCTCGCCCTGCGACACGGCGCGGGCCGTGATCAGCGTCTCCGCGCGGGCGAGCTCCTGCTTCGCAAGCGCCACGCGGGCATTCGCGCGCGCCGTATCGGCGCGAGCGGCGGCGGCGGCGGCCTTGTATTCGCGCGCGTCGATCGTGAACAGGAGCTGGCCCTTCTTGACCAGGCCGCCTTCCGGATAGTGGATGCGGTGCAGGTGGCCGGAGACGCGCGGCCGGATCTCTGCGGATTCGATCGCCTCGATGTGGCCGCTGTACTCGTCCCATTCGGTGATGGACTTCTTGACGACGGCGGCGACGCTGACGTCCTGAGGCGGCATCTGCGGCTGCTCGCCATTGCCGCAGCCGGCGACTATCAGGGCGGCCGCAATCGCGGTAAACGTGATACGACGGCGGCTCGATGCCGCGCTGGGGAGAGGGGACATGACTCAGGCTTCCTTGGCGATTTTCTTTGGTATCAACACGTCGCCCCACTGGTGCGCCAGCTGTTCCATCAGGGCGACGAGACGCGCGCGCGCGGGCGCGGGCATCGAATACATCTGAAACAATTCCTGCCACATCAGTCCCTCGGCGGCGAGGTGGACGAGATGCAGGCGAAGATCCCGGTCGGTCCACTGCTTGCGGCCGAGCCGCTCGCGCAGCTCCTGCCGGCAGGGGTCCATCAGCGAGGGGTCGAGCGTCGCGGCGGATAGCATCCCGCACAGGAACCGCCGGTGCGATTCGTCCTGGGCCGTCAGCGTGCGGATGAAACCCAGCAGCCGCGCGGTCTCCGGCTCGCAGTCAACGGGGGTCAGGGCGGCCTCGGCGACATCCCACTGCACGAAATCGGCCTCCAGGAGGCCGCGCAGCAGGTCTTCCTTGGTCGGGAAGTGGTAGGTGATGCCCCCGCGGGTGATCCCGCTGACCTTGGCGAGTTCGTCAAAGGTCAGGGCGCCCGCGCCGTCCCCTTCGACGATTTGCCGGGCGGCGGCCAGGATTCTCTGCTTGGCGAGGGGTGGGCGTCCCATGTTTTAACTATACAGAACGTTCTGTATAGCTTGCAACCCCAAAAGGGGACGCATCCCTTTGAAAAAGGGTCTGTCCCCTTTTCACTTTTCAAAGGGATGCGTCCCCTTTTAGAGCCAGCCGCGGCGGCGGAAGAATGTGTAGGGGAGGATCGCCGAGATCACGATGAAGAAGAGCGCGAGCGGGTAGCCGAAAGGCCAGCTGAGCTCGGGCATGAAGTCGAAATTCATGCCCCAGATGCTCGCGAGCAGTGTCGGCGGCAGGAACACGGCTGCTGCGACCGAGAAGATCTTGATGATGTTGTTCTGCTCGATGTTGATCAGGCCGAGCGTCGCCTGGAGCATGAAGCTCGACTTGTTCGCCAGGAACGAGGCGTGATCCGACAGCGCGAGCACGTCACGCGCCATGCTGCGGAAACGCGCCAGCAGGTCCTTGGGTATCTGGATTGCAGTCGATTGCTGGATGAACGTGAGCTGGCGGCCGAGGGTGACCAGGCTCTCGCGCGCCTTGCTGGTCAGGTCGCCGTCGCGCCCGATCTTCTCCATCACGCCACGCAGGTCGCGGGCGTGGACCGGGCCGCCCTTGGCCGGCGGCGCGAAGACGCCGGCCGACAGTTCGTCGAGGCCGAGTCCGACGCGCTCGAGCACGTCGGCGGTGCGCTCGATGATCGACTCCAGCAGACCCGCCAGGATGCCGGGCGCGTTCGTCGCGGCGGACGGATGCCGCTCCGAATAGGCGACGAAGCGCCGGAATGGCAGCGGATCCACGTAGCGATTCGTGATCAGCCGGTTGTGCGAGAGGATGAAGGTGATTGCCGCGGATTCCGGCCGGTCCGTGTCGATCTTCGTGACGACAGTCGCCGTCATGTACAGCGAGCCGTTCTCCTCGTAGAGTCGGCTCGAGGTCTCGATCTCACGCATCTCCTCGCGCGACGGGACGTCAATCGCGAGCAGGCGCTCGACCGCGCGTTCCTCGGCGAGCGTCGGCTCGAGCAGGTCCACCCACACGCATTCCGGCGGAATCTCCGCCGGCGGCGGATCGAGCCGATCCAGGCCCTGGCTGCCGGGTACGAAACAGTTCAGCACGCCGGCAGTCGCCTGGTCAGTTGGCAGCGCGCTCGCGCGCGGCCAGGTCGTTGATCAGCTGGAACAGCTCTTCGTTGCCTCCCGCCATCGAAACGTCGGTCAGGTACTTGCCATTGATGACGACCATCGGCGTGTGGTCGAGCAGCAGGTTGCGTGACTGGTTCTGCGCCTGGCGCAGCTTGTTCTCGGTCGAAAACGTGCGGTACTGCTTGGCGAAGTCGGCGTCCGCGACGCCTTTCGAGCGCAGGAAATCGCGGACCGCCTTCTCGGTCGCGGCGAGATCCACGCGATTGCCGCGCACCACGGTGAGCGGCCCGCCATTCCCGTGAATTCGCCGGTAAACCTCGACGTGCAGTTTGTCGACTAGCCCAAGGCCCTCGAGCGTGTAGTAAATGCGCGCGTCCTCTTTCGTGACCTCGTTCCAGATCACCGGCACGCGCTTCAGCTTGAGCCATTCCGGCTTGGTCTTCTCGAAGGCTTCGAGCCGCGGTTCGAGCGAGTAGCAATGGCCGCAGCCGTACCAGAACCCTTCCAGCACCTCGACGTTGCCCGGGGCGACGCTGACGCGCTGCGCGACCGGATAGACGGTGTAATGCTCGCCGGCCTTCCAGCGCGCGAGATCGGCCTGCGGCGGCGTCGGCGTGTTCGCTGCGACGGCGGCGGCGACCGCGCTCGTCGTGCTCGTCGATGTGTCGATCGTCTCGCCGTCCACGGTGCCGGCCGGCTGTTGCAGCTCGTTGACGGGCACACGCGGCTCGGCCTCCGCTGCGGGTACCGACTGCGGCGCGGCGGGCTGCGCCTCGGCCTGCGCGGCGGCAGGTGTAGCCGGCGCGGTTTCGTTGCCGCAGGCGGCGAATGCCAGCATCGCGGTGAGTGCACAGAACAGGATTCTGGTCATCGATCCGGTCTCCAATGGTGGGCGTCAGCGCAGGCCTTGCAGATACGAAGCGAGCGCGCGCATTTCCTCGTCGGTCAGTTTCGCGGCGATGACCTGCATGATGTCATTGCCCGGGGTGCTGCGCGTGCCGGCTGCGAAGGCATTGAGCTGGCTGTACGCGTAGACCGCGTGCTGGGCGCGAAGTGCCGGATACCTGGCCGGCGCATTCCCCTTGCCCTGCGGGCCGTGGCAGGCGATGCAGGCCGGGACACCGCGTGTGGCGTCACCGCCGCGGTAGAGCTTCTCGCCGGCTTTCCAGTTCGACGGATCGGCCTCGAGGCCGGCGGGCGTCTGACTCGCAAAGTGGGCGCCAAGGTCCTGCATATCGGCGTCGGTGAGCCCGAGCGCCATCGGTGACATCAGCGTATTCGTGCGCTCGCCCTGCTTGAAGAGCGAGAGCTGTTCGGCGATGTAGCTCTGGTGCTGGCCGGCGAGGTTCGGCCACTCCGGATTGATGCTCGTTCCCGAGGTGCCGTGGCAGGCGCCGCAGACCGCGGCTTTCTGCGCGCCGGCGGCCGCATCGCCGGCTTGTGCAGCACCCGCGACCGACAGGCCCAGCAGGACGGTTCCGACCCATGCGAACTTCATGTGATCCCCAACTGTTAGACTGGCGGCGGCCCGGAATTATACGCAAGGCACCGGTGCTGCCGTCCACCGACGATGTCCAGATACCCCCAGGTCCGGTTCCTGAAGAGCGCTGATTCGGCCGCCGGGTTCGGCGACGATTCCGGCTCTGAAGTAGCGTTCGCCGGCCGCTCAAACAGCGGCAAATCGAGCGCTTTGAACGCCATCGTCCGGCGCAACGACCTGGCGCGCACCAGCCGGACACCCGGACGGACGCAGCTCCTGAACCTGTTCGAAGTCGAGCCTGGACGGAGACTCGCGGACCTGCCGGGCTACGGTTTCGCGCGCGTCCCCCCGGCGATGCGCGAACACTGGAAGCGGCTGATGGAGGCCTATTTCACGACCCGCGATTCCCTTTCAGGTCTTTTCATCGTCGTGGACGTGCGCCGCGGCTTCGGCGACAGCGACCAGGTCATGCTCGACTACGCCGCCGCGCGCGGCCGACCGGTGCAGGTGCTGCTGACGAAGGCCGACAAGCTCAGCCGGAACGAGGGACGCACGACGTTGCAAAAGACGCGAAAGCTCCTCGGCGACCGCGCGGTGATCCAGCTGTTTTCGGCGGAATCGGGCGAGGGCGTGGACGCGGCCCAGGGGGCACTCGACGCATTGCTCAGGGGACGGGCATGAAAATGCCCGGCGGTCCGTTAAGACCGCCGGGCGGATACCCGGCTTGGGGATGCAATCCGGGTGGCCCGCTCAGGGAGGGAAGCGGGGAGCGTCTCACGGCGCTCGAAAACTTAGATGGGGCACCATAAGACAAGTTCCAAGCCCCTTCACCGGATTGATTTGGCAGGCGTTTTAGTGGGCTTCGTCCCAGTTTGCACCCGCGCCCGTGTCCACTCTCAGCGCGACCGACAGCTCCGCGGCCCCGCACATGATCTCCGTGACTTTGCGGCGGACTTTGTCGAGGGCGGATTTTTCCACCTCGAGCACGAGTTCGTCGTGCACCTGCATCACGAGGCGCGCGGACACCTTCGATGACGCCAGCCACTCGTGCACGGAGATCATCGCGCGCTTGATGATGTCCGCGGCCGTGCCCTGCATCGGCGCGTTGATTGCGCTGCGCTCCGCGTACTGCTGGAGGTTGCGGTCGCGCGAACGGATGTCGGGCAGGTAGAGGCGCCGGCCGAACACCGTTTCGACGTAGCCTTGCGCCCGCGCGCTCGCGCGCGTGCGTTCCATGTACTCGCGCACCCCGGGATAGCGGCCGAAATAGCGGCCGACGTAATCCTGGGCTGCGTGGCGCTCGATGCCGAGCGCCCGGGCGAGCCCGAACGCGGACATGCCGTAGATCAGTCCGAAGTTGATCGCCTTCGCGGCGCGGCGCTGGTCGTTCGTCACCTTGTCGGGCGACGTACCGAACACTTCCGCCGCGGTCGCACGGTGGATGTCGCCTTCCTCGGCGAAGGCGCGGCGCAGGCTGTCGTCGCCGGAGAGGTGCGCCATGATCCGCAGTTCGATCTGCGAGTAGTCGGCCGCGAGCAGCACATGACCCTTCGGCGCGACGAAGGCCTGGCGGATGCGCCGGCCCTCCGGCGTGCGGATCGGAATGTTCTGCAGGTTCGGATCGCTCGACGACAGGCGCCCGGTCACGGCGACCGCCTGGTGATACGAGGTGTGGACCCGTCCCGTCTTCTCGTCGATCTGTTCCGGCAGTTTTTCCGTATAGGTTGAGCGGAGTTTCGCCAGTCCGCGGTACTCCAGGATGATCCGCGGCAGCAGGTATTTCTCCGAGAGTTCCTCGAGCACTTCCTCGGCGGTCGAGGGCTGGCCGGTGCGGGTTTTCTGCTTGACCGGCAGCCCCTGCTTGGTGAACAGGATCTCCTGCAACTGCTTCGGCGAATCGAGATTGAAGGGTTGTTCGGCGCACTTGTGTGCATCGGCTTCGAGCTCGACCAGGCGTTTCGCGATCTCGTTGCCTTGCTTGCGCAGCAGTTCGCGATCGACCAGCACGCCCGCGTGTTCCATGTCGAGCAGCACGGGCACGAGCGGCTGTTCGATCTCCTCGTAGACTTTCAGCAGCGCAGGCAGCTTCCCGAGCTCGGCGTGGAGCGTGTTGTGAAGCTGGAGCGTGATGTCGGCGTCCTCCGCCGCGTACTCCGACGCCTGCTCGAGCGCGACCTGGTTGAAGGTGATCTGCTTCGCGCCCTTGCCGGCGACGTCCTCGTAGGTGATCGTGTCCACGCCGAGGTAGAGCCTGGCGCAGGAGTCCATGTCGTGGCGCGTCGCGGTCGAGTTCAGCACATAGGACTCGAGCATCGAGTCGTAGCGCATGCCCTGCAGGCGGATGCCGTGATTCAGCAGCACGTGCGCGTCGTACTTCAAGTGATGGCCGACCTTCGGCCGGCTGGCGTCCTGCAGGAGCGGCTTCAGTTTCGCGAGTGTTTTCTTGCGATCCAGCTGATCTGGCGCACCCGGATAATCGTGCGCCAGTGGCAGGTAGGCGGCCTTACCCACTTCGATACAGAACGATAGTCCGACTATCTCAGCTTGCATGTAATCGAGACTCGTGGTCTCCGTGTCGAACGCGAACAGCGGCGCCTTGCCAAGTGCGTCGAGCCAAGTCGCTAGCTGCTTGTCGGACAGGATCGTTTCGTACTCGCGCGCAGGTGCCGGCGGGCGGGACTCGCCGAGCGAGCGCGTAAGTTCCGGCGGCGCGAGCGAGGCGGAGTCCCGATCGCCGGGCGCCTGCGATGCGGGCACGGAAGTGCCTGTCAGCTGACGCAACAGCGAGTTCATCTCGAGTTTTTTGTAAAGCGCGCTTAGTGCCTCGACATCGGGCGGCTTGCGCGTGAGTTCGGTCGGTGCGAGCGGCAGTTCGACGTCTTTGCGGATCGTCGCGAGCTTGCGTGAGAGGGCGAGGGTATCCAGGTTCTCGCGCAGGCTCTCGCCGACCTTGCCGGTGATCTCGCTGGCACGCGCGACGATCGCATCCGCGCTACCGTACTCGTTCAGCCATTTCGCCGCAGTCTTGGGGCCGACCTTGGGCACGCCCGGGATGTTGTCCGAGCTGTCGCCGACGAGCGCGAGGTAATCCACGATCTGTTCGGGCCAGACGTCGAATTTCACCTTGACGCCCTCGCGGTCGAGTCGCGTGTCGAACATCGTGTTGACGAGCGTGATGCGCGGATTGACCAGCTGAGCCATGTCCTTGTCGCCGGTCGAGACGACGACTTCGAGCCCCTCACGTTCCGCGCGCTCTGCGAGCGTGCCGATCACATCGTCCGCCTCGACACCGGAGATGCGCAGCAGCGGAAGGCCGAGTGCCGGAATGGCCTCCAGCAGCGGTGCGATCTGCGAGCGCAGGTCGTCGGGCATCGGCGGGCGGTGCGCCTTGTACTCTTCGAAGAGCTCGTCGCGAAATGTACGGCCAGGAGCGTCCATGACGACCGCGATCAGTTCCGGGTCCTCTTCCTTCAAGAGCTTGTTCAGCATGTTGAGGACGCCCAGCACCGCACCGGTCGGGATGCCGGTCGTGGTCGTGAGTGGGGGTAGGGCGAAGAACGCGCGATACAGGTAGGACGAGCCGTCCACCAGCCAGAACTTGCGGGGCTTGGCCATGATCAGGGAGCGGGCGGCGGGGCGCTCTTCTTGTCCTCGTCATCCGCCTCGGGTTCCGGCACCGCCGCGGGCGCCTCAGTCGGCGCGGGGGCCGGCGCGCGGATCTCGACCGGCGTCTTCACTTCTTCATCCGGCAGGTAGAGCGCGCCGGTCTGGCCGCAGGCTGCGAGGAAGGTGGCGGCGAGCAGGGCGGTGAGTCGCATCGAGACAGTATACAAAGGGGACGCATCCCTTTGAGAAGGGACAGTCCCCTAGCGGGCCTGACGTTCGATGACCGCGATGGTGAGCCGCGACACGCAGACGAGCTTCCCACCATCGTCCCGGATCTCGATGTTCCAGACCTGGCTGCGGCGGCCGAGATGGATCGGCGCCGCGCGGCCATGCACCAGGCCGCCGGTGGCGGCGCGCAAGTGATTGGCATTGATCTCCTGGCCGACGATCTGGAATTTCGTGCGGTCCACGCACATCGAGCCGCCGACGCTACCGAGCGTCTCGGCGAGCGCGACCGAGGCGCCGCCGTGCAGGATGCGATCCGGCTGCATCGTGCGATGGTCCACGGGCATCGTAGCAACGAGGTAGTCCACGCCAACTTCGACGAATTCGATGCCGAGGTGCTCGCCCATCGTCGCGTGCTCGAACTGGCGGATCTCGTCGAGCGCGAACTGCCGGAACCAGATACTCATGGCTGCCTGTCCTCGTTTCGGTTAGTGTAACCGCCGCGCGGTACGCGCCGGAAACCCGATGCAGGATGAGTTCGCCGTCACCGCCGCTGCCCGGCCGACCGTTGCGGTCGCCGGCAGCCACCAGCGCTTCCCGGTCCGGCGCATCTTCTGCGTCGGCCGCAACTACCCCGAACATGCCCGCGAGATGGGCGCGAAGGACGATCGCGCTCCGCCGTTCTTTTTCGCGAAGCCGGCTGACGCCGTGGTGGCATCTGGCAGCGCCATTCCTTATCCGTCCCGCACGGCGAACCTGCACCACGAGATCGAGCTCGTCGTCGCGCTTGCGTACGGTGGCCGCGACATCGCTGTTGCCGCGGCCACGGAACTCGTGTTCGGCTATGCGGTCGGCAACGACCTCACGCGGCGCGACATCCAGGCTGCGATGAAGGAGCAGGGCAAGCCCTGGGACGCGGCGAAGGGCTTTGACCACGCGGCGCCGGTCAGCGCAATCGCGACGGCGGCCGCGATCGGCCACCCGACGCGCGGGCGCATCTGGCTCGAGGTGAATGGCGAACTGCGCCAGCAGGGCGACATCGGCGACATGATCTGGAGCGTGCCCGAAGTGATCGCGGAGCTATCGACCTGGTTCGAGCTCGCGCCGGGCGATCTCATCTTCACCGGCACGCCCGCGGGCGTCGGGCCGCTGAAGCCCGGGGACCGCGTGCACGGTGGTGCGGACGGCGTCGGGCTGCTCGAACACACGGTGATCGCGCGATGAAACTCTTTTCCTACTATCGCAGTTCGGCGGCCTGGCGCGTGCGCATCGCGCTCTCGTACAAGGGCATCCCGCACGCGACCGTGCCCGTGCATCTCGTCCGCGATGGCGGCCAGCAGCACAGCGAGTCCTACCGCGAGATGAACCCGCAGGGACTCGTGCCCGCGCTGGTGGATGACGATCGTGCCTTCGGCCAGTCACTCGCGATCATCGAGTACCTCGAAGAGACGCACCCCGATCCGCCGCTGCTGCCGCAGGATTTCGCGGGCCGGGCGGTCGTGCGCGGCATGGCGCTTGGCATCGCCTGCGACATCCACCCGTTGCAGAACCTGCGCGTGCTGAACTACCTGCGCGGTCCGCTCGGCCAGGGCGATGCGCCGGTCGCGGACTGGGTGCGGCACTGGATCGGCAGCGGATTCCGCTCGCTCGAGGAACTCGCCCGCCGGCATGGGGACGGCCGACACTATTTATATGGCGAATCGGTGACGGTGGCGGACGCCTGCCTGGTGCCGCAGATGTACAATGCGCGACGCAATTTCCTGGACCTGACGCCGTTCCCGGCGCTGGTCGCGATCGACGCACATCTCTCGACACTCGCCGCATTCTCGACCACCAAGCCCGAAGCCCAGGCGGACGCCGAATGACCGACAAGAAGGATTCGAAGCCCGCGGACCCGATGGCGGGAATCCACTGGGACCTCGGCAAGTCCGTCAGCTACAGCCAGTACCTCCAGCTCGACAAGATTCTCGCGGCCCAGAAACGCGTTTCCGGCCAGCACGACGAGATGCTGTTCATCATCATCCACCAGGCGAGCGAGCTGTGGATGAAGCTCTGCCTGCACGAGCTCGCGGCGACCCGCGCGCAGATCCGCAGCGACGACCTCGAACCCGCATTCAAGATGCTGTCGCGCGTCGCGCGCATCCAGGCGCAGCTCATCCAGTCCTGGGACGTGCTCGGCACCATGACGCCGGCGGACTACACGAAATTCCGCGACTCACTTGGGCAGAGCTCGGGCTTCCAGTCCTGGCAGTACCGCGAGCTCGTGTTCCTGCTCGGCAACAAGGAAGCGAAGCTGATCGAGGTGCACGCGGGCGATGCGCAGGCCCACTCGCTGCTTCGCCAGGAACTGGCGACACCCTCGCTCTACGACGAGGCTATCCGACTGCTCGCGCGGCGCGGCTTCGACATCCCGAAGGAGTGCGTGGATCGCGACTGGACCCAGCCATACGTCGCCAACCCGGCGGTCGAGGCTGCCTGGCTCTCGGTCTACCGCGACTCGACGAAGCACTGGGACCTGTACGAGCTCGGCGAGAAACTGGTGGAC
>JANNHT010000116.1:0-19555 GCA_031404555.1 Gammaproteobacteria bacterium | reverse complement strand
GCGCCCTCGCCGTAGGCCATCAGCACGTAGTTGCCGACCCAGACCTCGACCGCGGCGCCGGTCAGAGGATGCTGCACAAACAGCCCGGTCGCGATGCCTTTTTTCTCCATGGTCGCCATGTCGGCTTCCATGACGCTGCCGCGGCGGCACTCATCGACGAATGCGTGGATCTTCGCGTTCCGCGACGCCGCCAGTTCCGCGAGCGGGTGTTCCGCCGCCACCGCGATGAAGGTCACGCCCATGACCGTGTCGGCCCGCGTCGTGAACACCCTGAGCTCGCCGCGCTTGCCGTCGATGTCGTAGGGAAACGACAGATTTACGCCCTCGCTGCGCCCGATCCAGTTCGCCTGCATCGTGCGCACGCGTTCGGGCCAGTCGGCCATCCCGTCGAGTGCCGACAGCAGTTCGTCCGCATAGCCGGTGATGCGGAGGTAGTACATCGGGATCTCGCGCTTCTCGATGAGCGCGCCGGTGCGCCAGCCGCGCCCGTCGATGACCTGCTCGTTCGCGAGCACGGTCTGGTCCACCGGATCCCAGTTCACGACGCCGGTCGTCTTGTAGGCGATGCCGCGCTCGAGCATGCGCAGGAACAGCCATTGGTTCCAGCGGTAGTAGTCGGCGTCGCAGGTCGCGAGCTCGCGCGACCAGTCGATCGCGAAGCCGAGCGCCTGGAGCTGGCCCTTCATGTGCGCGATGTTCTCGCGGGTCCAGCGCGCCGGAGGCACGTTGTTTTCGATTGCCGCGTTCTCGGCCGGCAGGCCGAAGGCGTCCCAGCCCATCGGCTGGAGCACGTTGAAGCCCTTCATGCGCATGTAGCGCGAGAGCACGTCGCCGATCGTGTAGTTGCGGACGTGGCCCATGTGCAACTTGCCGCTCGGGTACGGGAACATGCACAGGCAGTAGTACTTCGGTTTCGACGGGTTCTCGTGCACGACGAACGTGCCGGCGCTCTCCCATTCGCGCTGGACCGCGGATTCAATCCCGGCGGGTTCGTATCGTTCCTGCATGGAACCATGAAGGATAACCTAAAAGGGGACGCACCCCTTTTAGGAGAGCGAGGGCGAGCATGAAGGCGGCGAGCGAGAGGATCGGCCAGTTGCCGACGCGGGCGTAGGGCGTGAGGCCGCTGTGGGGCTGGACCGTGGACTTGAGGACGGCGGGCTCGAATTGCGGCGCGCGCGCGGCGACCTGGCCGTTCGGCGCGATCACGGCGGTGATGCCGTTGCTGGTCGCGCGCATCAGCCAGCGCCCGGCCTCGCGCGCGCGAAAGCGCGACATCTGCAATTGCTGGTGCGGCGCCGACGAATCCCCGAACCAGGCGTTGTTCGTCGCGTTCACGAGCAGTGTCGCCTCAGCGAGCAGGCCGAGCTGGTCGCCACCGTACGCGTCCTCGTAGCAGATCGTCGCAATGATCTTCTGTCCGCCCGCCGTCAGCGCGGGCTGGTCGTCTTCGCCCGCCGTCATGTCGTAGTACGGCAGGCTCATGAGGCGCATCCACTTGCGCACGAAGGCCGGCACCGGGAAGAACTCGCCGAATGGCACGAGCCGGCGCTTGTAGTACCAGGCGTCCCCGTCCTTGCTCATCGAGTAGAGGCCGTTTCGGATTTCACTGGTGTCGAAGTCGAAGCGCAGCAGCCCGACCATCAGGTCTGAGCCCTGCGCCTGCGATTCGCGCCGCACGAACTCGAGGAACGGTTCGGCGTCGTGCGCGAGCACCGGGATCGCGGACTCCGGCCAGACAATGATCCGCGCGCCGAGCGCCTGGCGATGCAGCCCGAGGTATCGCTCCAGCGATTCGGCGCGGTGCTCGACCTGCCACTTCTGGTCCTGCGGAATCGCGCCCTGGACCAGCGCAATCGGCATCGGCTCGCCCGACGGCGCGGTCCACTCGCGGCGATCGAGCGCAGCCGCGCTGCCCCAAGCGGCGATGACGAGCGCGAGTGCGATCACGCGGTCGCGCAGCCGGCCCAGCAGCCATGTGACGATCGCCGTCGCCGTCAGCACGTTGACGATCGTGACCAGGTGGATGCCGCCGATCGGCGCCAGCGCGGCCAGCCAGTCGTCGCTGTGCGCATAGCCGAGCTGGAGCCACGGGAAGCCCGTGAACAGCCAGCCGCGCACCCATTCCAACAGGAGCCACGCCGCCGGGATCAGCAGCAGCCAGCGCACGGCCGAGCCGGGCCGCGAGAATCTGGCGATCAGCCAGCCGAGAATGGCGTAGTAGCTACCCTTGATCGCAAGCACCGAGGCCATGATGAAGATGGCGAGCCAGATCGGCGCCATGCCGAAGGTGTACACCGCCATGAAGATCCACCAGCAGCCTGCGCCGAACAGTGCTGCGCCAAACAGGAATCCCGCGCGCAGCGCCTGCCGCGGCGTGGCGTTCTCCCACAGCAGGAACAGGACCGCGGGCCCGGCGATCGCAAGCGGCCAGATGCCGTAGGGCGCGAAGGCGAATGAGGTCGCCGCACCCGCCGCGACGGCGAATGAGAGGCGCCAGCGTGACAGGAACCCGACGAGGCCCGCGATCGCGGTCACTCAGGACCCGCGCGCTTCGCCGGGCTTCGCGGGTATCGGCTCGGCCGTCGTCACGCGCAGCTGGTCGATGCGCCGGCGGTCGGCGCGCAGCACCTTGAACTCGAGGCCGTCCATGGTCACGGTCTCGCCGCGCCGCGGCAGCCGGCCGAACTGCTGCATCACGACGCCGCCGATCGTGTCGTATTCCTCGTCGCTGAACTTCGTCGAGAAATAGTCATTGAATTCCTGCACGCGGGTCAGCGCCTGCACCGCGAACTGGCGTTCCCCCTCGCGGCGTATCGTCTGGTCTTCCTCGGTGTCGTACTCGTCGGCGATCTCGCCGACGATCTCCTCGATCACGTCTTCCATGGTCACGAGGCCCGACACGCCGCCGTACTCATCCACGACGATCGCCATGTGGTTGCGGCTGGCGCGGAATTCCTTCAGCAGCACGTTCAGGCGCTTGCTTTCCGGCACGAACGCGGCCGGGCGCAGCACCTCGCGGATGTCGAAGCTCGTCGCGCCACCCTCCGCGTAATAGCGGAGCAGGTCCTTGGCGAGCAGGATGCCGACGATCTGGTCGCGGTCGTCGCCGATCACCGGGAAGCGCGAATGCCCGGCCTCGATCACAGCCGGCACCAGGCTCTGTGGCTCGGCATCGCGCTCCAGCACGACCATCTGCGAGCGCGGCACCATGATGTCGCGGACCTGCAGGTCCGCGACGCGCAGCACACCCTGGATCATCGCCAGCGCATCGGCGTCGATCAAGCCGCTCTTCGCGACTGCACGGAGCATCTCGACGAGTTCCGCGCGATCGCCCGGGCCGTCGCTCGTCAGGCGCCGCAACCAGGTCCCTTTCTTCTTCGCCGCTGTCTCAGTCGCCATATGGGTCCCCGATGCCGAGTCGCGCGAGCAGCGCGCGTTCCCGGTTCTCCATGCGCCGCGCATCGGCCCTGCGCTCGTGATCGAAGCCGAGCAGGTGCAGCGTGCCGTGGATCACGAGATGCGCCCAGTGCGCGCGCAGCGCCTTGCCCTGCTCTCGCGCCTCGCGCGCGACCAGCGGAGCGCAGACCACGATGTCGCCGAGCTGGCTCCGCCCGGGCACGCGTTCCGCCGGGAATGACAGCACGTTGGTCGGCCCCGTCTTCCCGCGCCAGCGCTGGTTCAGCGCGCGGCTCTCACCGCTGCCGACGACGCGGATGCCGAGGTCCGCGTCGCGGTCGCCCGCGGCGAGACGCGCCCAGGCGCGCAGGCTCCGGGGCCCCGGCGCCCACGGCCGGCGCGTGCGGTAGCGAAGCAGGACGGCGAGGGTCATTTCGCACCCCCGTCGCGGCTCGGGTCGCGCTCGTAGGCCTCGACGATGCGCTGCACCAGCGGGTGGCGCACCACGTCCTTCGAGGTGAAGCGCGTCATCGCGATGCCCTTGACGCCGTCCAGCACGTCGAGTGCATGGCGCAGGCCCGACTGGCGGTGCGCCGGCAGGTCGGTCTGCGTGATGTCGCCGGTCACGACCGCGCGCGAGCCGAAGCCGATGCGCGTCAGGAACATCTTGATCTGCTCGACCGTCGTGTTCTGCGCCTCGTCCAGGATGATGAAGGCCTCGTTCAGCGTGCGGCCGCGCATGAAGGCGAGCGGCGCGAGCTCGATGACGTTTCGCTCGATCAGCCGCGCGACGCGGTCGAAGCCGACCATCTCGTAGAGCGCGTCGTACATCGGCCGCAGATACGGATCGATCTTCTGCGACATGTCGCCCGGCAGGAAGCCGAGGCGCTCGCCCGCCTCGACGGCGGGGCGCACCAGCACGACGCGGCGCACGGTTTCGCGCTGGAGCGCCTCGACTGCGCAGGCGACCGCGATATAGGTCTTGCCGGTGCCCGCCGGCCCGATGCCGAAGGTCAGGTCGTGCGAGCGGATATTCTGCAGGTATTCCTGCTGGTTCGGGCCGCGGCCGCGGATGCGCCCGCGCACGGTCTCGACAGCGTCCCCGTCATCCGCCTTGGCGCCACCCATCGCGGCTTCCTGGATCGCGAGGTGCACGTCCTCCGGCGTCACAGACTGGCCCGCGGAGCGTTCGTGCATCGCGCGCAGCACGCCCGCTGCGACCGCTGAGTTCGCGCCGATCACCTTGAACTGCCCCGAACGGCGGCGGATCTCGACGCCGAGCCGGTCCTCGAGCTGTCGCAGGTTCGCATCGAGCGGTCCGCAGACGGCCGCCAGGCGCGCATTGTCATCCGCGCCGAAATCGACGCTCGATTCGGGGACTGCGTTCAAGCGACGAGCCGGCCGCGCAGTGAATTTTTCATGGCCTCGGTGATCTGCACCTGCGCGAAGCGGTTGACGAGCGAGAATGGCCCGTCGAAGTTGACCCAGCGCATGTTCTCGGTGCGCCCGGCGAGCTGGCGCGCGTCACGCCGCGACGGCTTCTCGACCAGCACGCGCTGCAGGCTCCCGACCATGGTCTCGCTGATGCGCCGCGCCTGCGCGTCCACCTGCGCCTGGAGCCGCTCAAGGCGTTCCTGCTTGACCTCGTGTGTCGTCTCGTCCGGCAGCGCTGCGGCCGGCGTGCCGGGACGACGGCTGTAGATGAAGCTGAAAGACTGATCGAAGCCGATGTCCGCGATCAGCTCGAGCGTCTGCTGGAAGTCCGCCTCGGTCTCGCCCGGGAATCCGACGATGAAATCGGAGGACAGGCTGATGTCCGGGCGCACGGCGCGGAGCTTCCTGATCTTCTGCTTGTACTCGAGCCGCGTGTAGCCGCGTTTCATCAGGGACAGGATGCGGTCGGAGCCGCTCTGCACCGGCAGGTGCAGGCAGTTAGCGAGCTTCGGCACGTCGCGGTAGGCCTCGACCAGCGCGTCGGTGAATTCCACCGGATGCGAAGTCGTGAAGCGGATGCGCTCGATGCCGTCGAAGCGCGCGACGTGTCGGATCAGCGTCCCGAGATCGCAAATTGTGCCGTCCATCATCGGCCCGCGGTAGGCGTTGACGTTTTGGCCCAGCAGCGTGATCTCGCTGACGCCCTGCGCCGCGAGCGAACGCACCTCGTCCATGACCTGCGCGAACGGGCGGTTCATCTCTTCGCCGCGCGTGTAGGGCACGACGCAGAAGGTGCAGTACTTGCTGCATCCTTCCATGATCGAGACGAAAGCCGTCGCGCCCTCGGCGCGCGGTTCCGGCAGCCGGTCGAACTTCTCGATCTCGGGGAAGGAGACGTCCACCTGGGGCTGGCGCGTGGCGCGGAGCGCCGCCAGCATCTCGGGCAGGCGGTGGATGGTCTGCGGGCCGAACACGAGGTCCACGAAGCGCGCGCGCTCGAGGAGGCCCTCGCCCTCCGGGCTCGCGACGCAGCCGCCGACGCCGATCACGAGCGCGGGCTTGCGCTGCTTCAGCAGACGCCACTGGCCGAGGTGGGAGAACACCTTTTCCTGCGCTTTCTCGCGCACCGAGCAGGTGTTCAGCAGCACGACGTCCGCCTGGTCGGGGTCGTCAGTGAGTTCGAGGCCTTCGGATGCACGCAGCACGTCGGCCATGCGGGCCGAGTCGTATTCGTTCATCTGGCAGCCGAAGGTCGAGATATAGAGGCGGCCGCTCATGTCCGGTAAGCGTACCGGTTTTGACAGCACCCTCTCAAGCCATTGGTTTTACTTGTTTTTCTTGGCCATCTCGCGGCCGAAGGTACCGGTCGCGACGAAGCTCAGATCGGCCGGGCGCAGATCGCCCATGACGAAGCGTCCGGTGGCCGTGAAACGCGCGCCCTGGGGCAGCGTATCGGCCATCGTGCGCCGGCGCATCATGTGCACCGAGTACTCGAGCTCGTGCAGCAGCGCCGGTTTCGAGTAGAAGAATCCCTGCCCCGCGACGCAGCCGAGTCCGATCAGCTCACGCTGCTGGCTCTCGAGCTCGATGCCCTCCGCGACGACTTCGAGGCCGAGCGTGTTGCCGAGCGCGATGATCGCGCGCGCGAGCCCGGCGCCGTCCTCGATGCTGCCGAGCTGCTCGACGAACGAGCGGTCGATCTTGAGGATGTCGATCGGGAAGCGGTGCACATAGGAAAGCGACGAGTAGCCGGTGCCGAAGTCGTCGATCGCGATGCGCACGCCGAGCTTTTTGAGCTCGGTCAGCTTCACCAGCACTTCCTCGGAATTCTGCATCAGGACGCTTTCGGTCAGCTCGATCACGAGGCAGCCCGGATCGATCTCCGAGAGGCGCAGCGCCGTCGCGACGTCGGCGCAGATGTCCGACTGCGCGAGCTGGGCGGCCGAGACGTTGACGCCGACGCGCACCTGGCGGCCTTCCGGCAGGCGCCCCTGCCAGACCCGCACCTCGCGGCAGGACTGCGCCAGCACCCAGCGGCCGAGCGTGACGATCTGGCCCGATTCCTCGGCGACGCTGATGAACTCTGCGGGGTTCAGGATGCCGCGCTTCGGGTGACGCCAGCGCACGAGCGCCTCGACGCCGAGCAGGTAGCCCGAATGCAGCTCGACGATCGGCTGGTAGTGCAGCAGGAACTGGCCCGAGTGCAGGGCGAGCGTCAGCTCCGATTCGAGTTCCTGGCGCTTGCTCGCAGCGCGCTGCATTGCCGGCTCGTAGATGACAAAGCGGCACTTGCCCTGTGCCTTGGCCGAATACATCGCGACGTCGGCATTGCGCATCAGCTCCTCGACGCCGTCTTCCGGCGTCGCGAAAGTGACGCCGACGCTCGCCGTGACGCGCATGTCCGGTCCGGGCAGGTCGAGCGTTTCCTGGAGCGCCTGCACGATGCGCCCGGCGATCTCGACCACCTGGTCCTTGTTCGTGAGGTTCTCGAGCAGCACCGCGAACTCGTCGCCACCGAGGCGTGCGACCGTGTCGCCGGTGCGCGTCGCCTTGACCAGGCGCTGCGCGCTCTTGTGCAGCACGCGATCGCCCATCGCATGGCCGAAGGAATCGTTGACCTTCTTGAAGTTGTCGAGGTCCACGAACATGACCGCGACCCCGCGGCCATTGCGACGGCCGACGGCGACGGCGTGCTCGACGCGGTCGCGGAACAGCGAGCGGTTCGCGAGCAGCGTCAACGGGTCGTGGAATGCGAGGCGACGGAGCTGCTCCTCCACGCCCTTGCGGTCGGTCATGTCGCGCAGGTTCAGCAGGCGCCCGCCGATCGCCGGCTCCTCCTCCATGTTCGTGCCGTAAATCTCGACGACGCGCTGCTTGTCATCGCTGCGCGGCACGCGCGCCTCGAAAGTCGCGCTCGCACCGGCCTGGGCCAGGTCGCGTTCGAGGTAGTCGCGCAACCGGTCCCGGTCGTCCATCGCCACCAGTTCGGTCAACGAGCGGCCGATCAGCGCCTCGGCGGACTGGCCGAAGATGCGCTCGGCGGTCGCCGTGACGTAGCGGATCGTGCCGTCGGCGGCGACGATCGCGATGACGTCGGCGGTGTTCCGGATCAGGGCGGCAAAGCGCTTTTCCGCGGAACGGGTGGCGAGCCCGGTCTGCACCGCAACGGCGATGCCGGTCGCAAGCGCCTGGCGCGCGAACAACAGTGCCGCCGACAGGCAGACCACGGAGGCGAACAGCACGGCGGGCTCGTCGAGCGTGCCGGACTGCTGGATCAGCAGCGCGCAGCCCGCGAGCATCAGCGCGGCATACGGTGCGAGCGGCGCGAGCGGCGAGGAACGTTCGGCCGCGTCCATCGGCGGCGCGCGGCGTTCGTTGCGGAGATAATCGAACTGCGCCCCGAGCGCGAGGCCCGCGAGCGCGAGCAAGCCGAGCGGCGGTCCGACGGTCGCTGCGGCGGCGGCGCCGACATCCGCGATCAGGCGCGTGCCGGCGAAGGCAATCAGTGCGAGCGCGTAGGTCACGAGCCCCGGCCAGCCCTGCCAGTCGGAGCGGCGCAGCAGCAGGACCGAGGCGAGCAGGACGAGCGCGGCGTCGAGCGCCGCCGTCCAGGAAACGCCCGGCGGCCTTGCGCCCGCGAGCATCGGCGTCTGCATGAAGTCATGCGGCACGACGAGCCACAGCAGCGCGCCGACGCACAGCACGACGACCAGGGATTCGAGCCAGAACTGCGCGCCGAAGGCGCGGCCGCGCGTGGACCAGACCAGCGCCAGCGCCGAGATCGCGGCGCAGGGAAAGAAGGCGACGTCCAGCCACTCGACAGTCGCGGTGAGCGCCGGCAGTTCGAATGCAGAGGCGATGCCGCGTGCGAGGGCCGCGATCAGCAGCACGGCCAGCGCAATGGCCATCCAGTGCCAGGCACGACGGCGGGACGGCCGGAGGTCGTGGAGCCTGGAACCGCGCCAGACCACGAGGATTGATGCGGCGGTCGCGAGCGCGACGACCGGCAGCGACGCGATGCCGGTGATCGCCGTGTAGCCCGCGAGCGCCACGCAGACGAGCACGAGCCAGCCCGACGCATGGTCAAACCACGACGTCAGAGCCGCGCGCAGCCCGCTCACGGTCGGCTGGTTGGGATCCAGCGCCATCAGCCCGATCTCCCTTCCACGGCCTATCAGGAGGTATCGCGGATACCCCGTGGAATCGACCAGATGGTGACTTAATGTGGTGCCCGGGGACGCCAATCCGGTCACACATAGAAGCCTCGCGGGGTCTTCGCCGGGGCCGAAAAGGGCCGGTTTTCAGGAATTGCGTGACGCCGGTCCTGTACGCCCGGTCGCCCCGTCACGGGGCGTGGAACGGCTCTAGAACGGGATGTCGTCGTCGAAGGATTCGGCCACGCCTGCGGGCTCCGCGCGCGGGCTGCCGGCATCGCTCTTGGGCGCGCTGCGTTCGCCACCGCCACCGCCGCCTCCGCCGCCCGCACCGCCGCGCCCGCCCAGCATCTGCATCTCGTTCGCGATGATCTCGGTCGAGTAGCGGTCCTGGCCTTCCTTGTCCTGCCACTTGCGCGTGCGGATGCGGCCCTCGATGTAGACCTGCGACCCCTTGCGCAGGTACTCAGCGGCGATCTCGGCCAGGCGATCGAACATCGCAACGTTGTGCCACTCCGTGGCTTCCTTGTTCTCGCCCGTCTGCTTGTCGCGCCAGCCTTCGGTGGTCGCTATGCGCAGGTCACGACGGCCTTGCCGGAGGGCATGGCGCGCTGCTGCGGGTCCTGCCCCAGGTGTCCGATCAGGATGACTTTATTGATGCCGCGAGCCATGGCGATCCCCGTTTATTGTCCGAACCCGCATTGTAGTCGCCCGCCGGCCGGCGGCGCATCGGAAATCGCGTGGCTGTGGCCGGAATCGCGCTGAATCAACCGCTTCGGCGCGCGATCGGCAGCCAGGCGAACACGGCGACGGCGCCCGCGATGAAAATTCCGGGGCCCGCCGCCGGCGTGCCGAGGAGCGCGCCGCCGAGGAGCCCGCCCGCGAAGGCGCCGGCGAACTGGCTGGTCGCGAACACGCCGAGCGCCGCGCCCCGCGATTCCTCGCCCGCGGCCTCGGTGAGCGCCGCGGGCAAACGCGCTTCGAGGAAATTGAAGGCGCCGAAATAGATCGCGAGCGCCGCGCCCAGCCAGCGCAGGTCGCCCTGCACCAGGACGAGCAGGACCAGCGCCGCCGCCAGCAGCCAGCCGCCGGCAAGCGACGCCCGCCCCGTACGGTTCCGTTCCGACCAAAGCACGAGCGGAATGGTCAGCGCGATGGACGCCGCGAACACGGCGAGATAGACGAGCCAGTGGCGCGCGGCCTCGATCCCGTGCAGGTCGCGAAGCGCATGCGGCACGGCGATGAAGGTCGCCGTCAGCGTCAGGTGCAACACGAAGACACCGGCGTAGTACGGCGCGAGCGTGCGGGTCATGGCTTTGCGCCAGGAGCGCCGCACGATGGTCCGCTGTCCCGGCTGCCGGTCGGCCGGCACGGCGAAGAGCACAAGACCGATCGCCGCGGCGCCGAGACCGGCGATCAGCAGGAACACGCCCGACACGCCGATAGCGCCGGCCAGCAGCGGCCCCGCGACCAGCGACAGCACGAAGGACGCGCCGATGCTCATGCCGATCGCAAACATCGCGCGGGTGCGCGCGGCGGGGCGCGTCAGGTCAGCGAGCAGCGCCATGACCGGGCCGGACACGGCACCGAGGCCCTGGACGATGCGTGCGATGACGAGCGACGTGGCGCTGCCCGCCACGGCGCCCAGCGCGGAACCCGCGATGTGCAGGATGAGTCCGATCACGATCAGCGGCTTGCGCCCGAAACGATCGGACCAGGCGCCGAACGGAATCTGCATGACGGCCTGGGCGAGCCCGTAGGCGCCGACCGCAAGCCCCGCCAGCAGCGGCGTTCCGCCCGGCAGGGAACCCGCGTGCAGGGCGAGCACCGGCAACAGCAGGAATAGCCCGAGGAGCCGCGTAGCGTAGATCGCGGCCAGGGATGCGACGACGCGACGCTCGGCGGGCAGGAGTGCCGCGCCAGACGGCAAGGCCACTGGAAATCCCTTTGCGGTGCCCGGAACGGGCCAGTTATTCTATCAGGCTCGCCTCATGACACAGTCCATCCACATCCGCGGCGCACGCACGCACAACCTCCGGGGTATCGACCTCGAGCTGCCGCGCGACCGGCTGATCGTGTTCACGGGCCTGTCGGGCTCGGGAAAGTCTTCGCTCGCCTTCGACACGATCTACGCCGAGGGCCAGCGGCGCTACGTGGAATCGCTGTCCGCCTATGCGCGGCAGTTCCTGTCCATGATGGAGAAGCCGGACGTGGACGCGATCGAGGGCCTTTCGCCCGCGATCTCGATCGAGCAGAAATCCACCTCGCACAACCCACGGTCAACGGTCGGCACGGTCACCGAGATCTACGACTACCTGCGCCTGCTCTACGCGCGCGCCGGCATCCCGCGCTGCCCGGACCACGGCCTCGACCTGACGGCCCAGACCGTGAGCCAGATGGTGGACCAGGTGCTGGCGCTGCCCGAAGGAACGGCAATCGCGCTGATCGCCCCGGTGATCGCGGGCCGCAAGGGCGAGCATCTGCAGGCGATCGAGGAGCTGCGCGGCAAGGGATTCGTGCGGGCCCGCATCGACGGGCGTTACATGGAGCTCGACGCGACGCCGAAGCTCGACCCAAAGCGCAAGCACACGATCGAGGCGGTCGTGGACCGGCTCAAGGTGCGTCCCGATCTGCAGCAGCGGCTCGCGGAATCGCTCGAGACCGCGCTCCGCCTCGGCGAGGGCATCGCACGGGTCGCCTTCCTCGACGAGCCGAAGCGCGAGGAACTCGTGTTCTCCGACCGCTTCGCCTGCACAGTCTGCGGTTACTCGCTCGCGGAACTCGAGCCGCGGCTGTTCTCGTTCAACAACCCCTACGGTGCCTGTCCCGGTTGCGACGGGCTCGGCGTCAAGCAGTACTTCGACCCGGATCGCGTGGTGACCCAGCCGCAGCTCTCGCTCGCAGGCGGCGCGGTGCGCGGCTGGGACCGCCGCAACGCCTACTACTACCAGATGATCCAGGCGCTCGCGGATCACTACCGCTTCGATCCGGAAGCGCCGTACTCCGATCTGCCCGACCGCGCTCGCGAAGTCCTGATGCAGGGCAGCGGCGCCGAGGAAGTCGAATTCCGCTACTTCGACTCGCGCGGCCGCACGACCCGGCGCAAGCACAAGTTTGAAGGCGTGCTGCCAAACCTCGAACGGCGCTACGCGGAATCGGAATCCATGGCGGTGCGCGAGGAACTCGCGCGCTATCTCGGAACGCGCCGCTGCCCGGAGTGCGATGGCGCCCGCCTCGCCAAGGCGCCGCGGCACGTGTTCGTGGGTGGCACGGCATTGCACACGGTCACGGCGCTGCCGGTGCGCCGCGCGCTCGCCTTCTTCGCGGAGCTGATGCTCGACGGCTGGCGCGCCAAGATCGCGGCCAAGATCGTCAAGGAGATCAACGATCGGCTGGGGTTCCTGGTGGACGTCGGCCTCGACTACCTGACGCTCGATCGCAGCGCGGAGACGCTCTCCGGCGGCGAGTCGCAGCGCATCCGGCTCGCGAGCCAGATCGGCTCGGGGCTCGTCGGCGTCATGTACATCCTGGATGAACCCTCGATCGGCCTGCACCAGCGCGACAACCAGCGCCTGCTCGACACGCTCCACCGCCTGCGCGATCTCGGCAACACGGTGATCGTCGTCGAGCACGACGAGGAAGCGATCCGCCAGGCCGATCACATCGTGGACCTCGGCCCGGGCGCCGGCGTGCACGGCGGCGAGATCGTCGCCCAGGGCACGCCTGCGGAGATCGAGGCGAGCGCCGCTTCGCTCACAGGCCAGTATTTGTCCGGTCGCAAGCGCATCGAGGTCCCGGACAAGCGACGCGCGCGGGATCTGAAGCAGCAGCTGAAGCTCCTGAAGGCGACCGGCAACAACCTGAAGGGCATCGACGTCGCGTTTCCGGTCGGGCTCCTCACCTGCGTGACCGGCGTGTCGGGCTCCGGCAAGTCCACGCTCGTGAACGACACGCTCTACCGCCACATGGCGCGCGCGCTCGACCTCGTGGCCGAGCAGCCGGCGCCCTGCGCGGGCGTCGACGGCATGGGTGCGATCGACCGCGTGATCGACATCGACCAGAGCCCGATCGGGCGCACGCCGCGCTCCAATCCGGCGACCTACACCGGACTCTTCACGCCGATCCGCGAACTTTTCGCCGGCACGCCGGAGTCGCGCTCGCGCGGCTACCAGCCGGGGCGGTTCAGCTTCAACGTGAAGGGCGGACGCTGCGAGGCCTGCGAGGGCGACGGCGTCATCAAGGTCGAAATGCACTTCCTGCCGGACGTGTATGTCGCCTGCGACGTCTGCAAGAGCCGGCGCTACAACCGCGAGACTCTCGACGTGCGCTACAAGGGCAAGAACATCCACGAAGTGCTCGACATGACGGTCGAGGACGCCGCAGTGTTTTTCCAGGCCGTGCCGGTGATCTCGACCAAGCTCCAGACGCTGCTCGACGTCGGGCTCTCGTATGTCCGGCTCGGCCAGAACGCGACGACGCTCTCCGGCGGCGAAGCCCAGCGCGTCAAGCTCGCGAAGGAGCTCTCCAAGCGCGCGACCGGCCGCACTCTATATATATTGGATGAGCCGACGACCGGCCTGCATTTCGAGGACGTCCGCCACCTGCTCATCGTGCTGCACCGGCTGCGCGACGAGGGCAACACGGTGATCGTCATCGAGCACAACCTCGACGTGATCAAAACCGCGGACTGGGTCATCGACCTCGGGCCCGAGGGCGGCGACGGCGGCGGCGAGATCGTCGCCCAGGGCACGCCCGAGCAGCTCGCGCGCGCGAGTGGATCGTTCACCGGGCGGTATCTCAAGCGCGTGCTGGCACGCGGGAGGAAGGCGGCATGAATCGGCGGAAAGGATTGGGTTTTGCGTTGCTGCTCGGCTGGATGGCAGCCTGGCCGGCATTCGCCGGCGAACTCACGGTCACCGGCGCCTGGGCGCGCTCGACGCCGCCTGGCGCCAAGATGGGCGCGATCTACCTCGTCATCGACAATGGCAGCACGAAATCGGACCGGCTGTTGAAGCTCAAGACGTCGGCCGCCTCGAAGGCCGAGGTGCATCGCACGGAAGTGCTGGATGGCATCGCGCGGATGCGCGAGGTCGCGGTGCTACATGTCGGCAATGGTGAGCGCATCGAGTTCAAGCCCGGCGGGCATCACGTGATGCTGACAGGGCTCAAGAAGCCGCTGGTCGAAGGGAAGACGTTCGAGCTGGAGCTGGTGTTCGAGGTGGCGGGGCCGAGAAAGGTCAAGGTCGCCGTGAGGAATCCGTCGAACTAAGGCGAGAGCTCTAGTCCCGCGTCTGCCCGCTTCCCCGCACCACGTACTTGTAAGTCGTCAGCTGCTCCACGCCCACCGGTCCGCGCGCATGCAGTCGGTCGGTGGAGATCCCGATCTCCGCGCCCATGCCGAACTCGCCGCCATCGGCGAACTGCGTCGAGGCGTTGTGCAGCACGATCGCGCTGTCCACCTCGCGCAGGAAACGGTCGGCCGCCGCGGCATTCTCCGTGACGATGGATTCCGTGTGGCCGGAGCCGTAGCGGCCGATGTGCTCGATCGCGCCGGCGACGCCGTCCACCCGCGCTGCGGCGATGATCGGCGCGAGGTACTCGGTGCGCCAGTCTTCCTCGTCCGCGGGTTGCACCCCAGGCGCAAGCGCGCGGATCGCCGGATCGCCGCGCACTTCGCATCCGCGCTCGAGCAGGTCCGCGATTACTGCGCGCGCCAGATCGTCACCCGCCGCGCGATCGATCAGGAGCGTCTCCGCAGCGCCGCAGACGCCGGTGCGCCGCAACTTGGAGTTCACGACGATCTCGCGCGCTTTTTTCAGGTCGGCCGCGGCATCGACGTAGACGTGGCAATTGCCCTGGAGATGGCCGAGCACCGGCACCCTCGCCTCGCGCTTCACGCGCTCGACAAGTCCGGCGCCGCCGCGCGGCACGACGAGGTCGATCGAACCATCGAGGCCCTGGAGCAGCAGCGCGACGGCATCGCGATCCGTGGTCGGCACGAGTTGCACGGCATCGGCGGTCAGCCCGGCATCCGTCAACCCCTGTTGAAGGCAGGCGTGTATCGCGCGGTTGCTGTCGAAGGATTCCGTGCCACCGCGGAGAATCACCGCATTGCCGGCCTTCAGGCAGAGCGCGGCCGCATCGACGGTGACGTTCGGCCGGCTTTCGTAGATCATCGCGATCACGCCGATCGGCACGCGGCGGCGCTCGATCACGAGCCCGTTCGGCCGCCGCCATTCTGCGAGCGCCGTGCCGACCGGATCATCGAGGGAACGGATCGCGGTCACGGCCGCGATCAGCGAATCGAAACGCTTCGCATCCAGGCGCAGCCGGTCGACCAGGGCCGGTGAGAGCCCCGTTCTCTCCGCCTCGGCACAGTCGGCGGCATTGGCGGCGAGTATCGCGCCCCGTCCGGCGGCGAGCCGCGCGCCCATGGCCGCGAGCGCGGCGTTCTTCTCCGTGCTGGAGGCGAGTGCGAGCCGGCGCGCCGCCGCACGCGCGCGCCCGCCGATGTCCAGCATCGTCGCCTGGAGATCTCGACCCTCAGTCATCAGATGCATCCTGATCTTTCATCAGTACGAGGTCGTCGCGGTGAATCAGTTCCTCCCGTCCGCGATAGCCGAGCAGCGCCTCGATCTCGCTGCTCTGCCGGCCGAGCAGCCGTTCGGAATCCGCGGAGGCATACGCGGACAGGCCGCGCGCGATTTCCTGCTCCGAAGGGTCGAGTACGGCGACGGCGTCGCCGCGCTCGAACGTGCCGCGGACCGCGACGGCGCCGGCCGGCAGCAGGCTCTTGCCTGCGGCGAGTGCCCGCGCCGCACCCGCGTCCACCCAGTAAGCGCCGCGCAGTTCCAGGTGTCCGGCGATCCAGCGCTTGCGGATCGCGAGCGGGCTCTTGCGCGCTGGAAACCAGGTGCAGCGGCCACCCGCCGCGAGCGCGGCGATGGGATTTCGCGGCTTGCCGCTCGCGATGACCATCGAACAGCCGGCGGCGGTCGCAATCTTCGCAGCCGCGAGCTTGGTGACCATGCCGCCCGTGCCGTAGGCCGTCACCGTGCTGCCGGCGGCCGCCTCAAGCTCCGGCGTGATGCGCAGGACCTCGGCGATCGGCTGTGCGTCTGTGGCGCTTCGCGGATCCGCGTCGTACAGGGCATCCACGTCGGACAGCAGCACCAGGCAGTCCGCGCTCGCGAGCTCGGCCACGCGGGCCGCGAGCCGGTCATTGTCGCCGTAGCGGATTTCCGCGGTCGCGACGCTGTCGTTCTCGTTGACCACCGGCACGGCGCCGAGCGCGAGCAGCGTCTCGAAGGTGTCGCGCGAGTTCAGGTAGCGGCCGCGCCGCTCGGTGTCCTCGAGCGTCAGCAGGATCTGCGCCGCTGTGAGACCGTGACGCGCGAACGAGGCCGTATAGGCTTCCGCGAGGTGGATCTGCCCGACGGCCGCGGCCGCCTGGCTGTCCCTGAGCCGCAGCCGTCCCGGCGCCAGGCCGAGCCGGCGGCGGCCGAGCGCGATCGCGCCGGAGGAGACGAGCACGGGCTGCTGCCCGCGCTGGTGCAGGACGACGAGGTCATCCACCAGGCTGTCGAGCCAGGCCTTGTCGATCTCACCGCCGGCGTCGCTGATCAGGAGCGACGAACCGACCTTGACCACGATGCGCTTCGCCGCGGACAAGCGGCGCGCGTTCGCCTCACTCCCGGCCACAGGGGAATTCAGCGCGCCCCCGCGCCTGCCGGCCCCGCGCTCGTGAACAGGTGCGCGACCTCGCCCTGGCCGCGCTTTTCCTTGAAGCGGCCATTGGTGAATTCGGAAACGACGCGGCGCCAGAAGCGGATCGCATCGGCGTTGCGGGATTGTTCGGCGATGGTCCACTCGCCGGCGTAGCGCGCGAACAGCAGCATCGCTGCGCTGCGGCCGACACCCTTGCTGCGAAACGGGCGGCGGATGAAAAACTCGCTCAGGCGATAGTGGCGTTTGCGATTGTCGGACGGCGGCAGCGTGCGCTGCACGACCGCGAATCCAGTCGGCTCGTTCTCGCGCAGGATCACGAATGCGGTCTGGCGGTCGTCGTGGAACCAGCCCTGGATGATTTCCTCGACGCTCTGCCCGGTGACGGTCAGCGACGGAAACACGCCGGTCGTGTCGGCGGTCAGGTCGGCGAGGTACTCGCCGTAGGTTTCCTCGATCCAGTCGCGGTCCGATTTGGAGTTCTTCGCTTCACGGATCGTGATCGGCATGTCAGGTCACCGGAAAGAGAACGGCCGGGGGAAGGTCGCGGTGTTTGCCGCGCCTTCCACCCGGCCGTTCGAGGCCAATTGGCAGTAATCGCTTACTGCGGAGGCGTTGCAGCTTCTTCGGCAGACGCGGCGGCCGCATCGGCAGAAGCGGCAGCATCAGCAGCCGACGCGTCAGCGGCAGCGGCATCAGCAGCGGCGGCATCGGCAGCGGCATCAGCAGCCGGCGCAACTTCCACGGCAGGCGTGGTTTCTTCGGCCGGAGCTTCGTTCTTGGCACAGGCACTAAACACGAGGGCAACCGCAATGGCGCCCCAAATCTTTGCATTCATCGTCAGTTACCCCAGTTTTCGTTCAGTGAGAAAAGGAAGGTGATCCGCGACGCAAACACCACATTTTTCGCATCAGTGCTTGGGCGCGTCGGCGGATTTTACCGGGATTGCCCGCATTAGCAAAGGTCGCAATTAAGCGACATGCGGCACCGCGCGCGCATTGCGTGGCGGTCGGGGACGCCAGCGGCTACGCTTCCGCAAGGCTCTGGCGCCGGAGGCGCGATGGCAAAGCTGGACTTGGAATCGTTGTACCGGGACCACTTGCGCCTGGTCATGGCCAGGGCCGACCGGGCGCTGGCCGGGACGGGCTACGACGGCCTGATCGTCGGTTCCGGCAGCCTCCGGTATTTCTACCTGGACGACAGCACCTACCCGTTTCGGACCAATCCCCGGTACCGGGCCTGGCTGCCCGATACGAGCCCCGACAGCTACGTCGTTTACCGGCCCGGAAACCGCCCAAAACTCGTTTTCCATCAACCGGATGACTACTGGTACCTGCCCCCTTCCGTGCCGGCGGGGTACTGGGTGGAGGCCTTCGATCTGGCTGTGGTCCGCTCCCCGGACGAGCTCAGGGGCCACCTGGGCGGCAAGGCGCACTGGGCCGTGCTGTCGGAGCCGGCACCGGCGACCGAGGGCCTGGGGGATTACGACCCGGCCGCCGTGACGTCGCGCCTGGACTACGCCCGGGCGGTCAAAACCCCCTATGAAATCGCCTGCATGGCATCGGCGAGCGCGGCCGGGGTACGGGCCCACCGGGCGGCCGAAGCCGGGTTCCGGGCGGGCGCCTCGGAGTACGAGATCCACCTCACCTACTGCCGGGCGGCCGGCGCGCGCGAGGAGGAGCTGCCCTACAACAACATCATCGCCTTCGACACCCATGCGGCGGTGCTGCACTACCAGGTGCTGGACCGCAGCCGGCCGGCGGGCGTGAAATCCTTCCTGATCGACGCGGGTGCGCAGCACGTGGGTTACGCCTGCGACATCACGCGCACCTACGCCACGGCGCGCGGCGAGTTCCAGGAGCTGATCGATGCGGTCGATGCGGCGCAGCTGAAGCTCGCAGACCTCGTGCGTCCGGGCACGGACTACCGCGACATCCACCTCGCTGCGCATCGCGCGGTCGGCTCGATCCTGGTTGATCACAAACTCGTGTCCGGTTCGGCGGAAGCCGCAGTCGAGAGCGGCGTGACGTCCGTGTTCTTCCCGCACGGCATCGGCCACCTGCTCGGGATCATGGTGCATGACGCCGGCGGCTTCATGGCGAACGCCGAGGGCGGCTCGCTCGCGAAGCCCGAGGGACATCCGTACCTGCGGCTCACGCGGCCGCTCGAGGCGGGATTCGTGGTGACGATCGAGCCGGGGATCTACTTCATCGATTCGCTGCTCGCGCAGGCCAAAGCCGGTGCGCGCGGGCGCGCGATCAACTGGGCGAGGGTGGACGCGCTCCGACCGTACGGCGGCATCCGCATCGAGGACAACGTGCTCGCGCAGGCCGGCGCGCCGCGAAACCTCACGCGCGAGGCGTTCGCGGCGGCCTGAGGATTCCGGTTGCGGCTCAGCGCTGCTGTTTCAGCAGGTCACGGATTTCCGTCAGCAGCACCTGCTCGGGCGGTGTCGTCGCCACCGCGGGCTGCTCCGGCGGCCTTTTCATCTTGTTGATGACCTTGAGCGCCAGGAAGATCGCGAGCGCGATGATCACGAAGTCGAGCATCGATTGCAGGAACAAGCCGTAGGCGACCACGACCGGCTCGCCGGTTGTCGCATTCTTGCCAAGCTCCCAACCGAGGTCCGTGAAGTTGACCCCGCCGATGGCCCAGCCGAGCGGCGGCATGACGATGGAGTTCACGAGCGTCGATACGATCTTGCCGAAGGCCGCACCGATGATGATGCCGACGGCCATGTCGACGACATTGCCCTTCATCGCAAATTCCTTGAACTCCTGAATGAAGCTCATGGCGTTCTCCTTGTGACGGTGCCGGGTCGTAGTTTCGTAGTCTGCGCGCAG
>JANNHT010000115.1:0-15889 GCA_031404555.1 Gammaproteobacteria bacterium | reverse complement strand
TGCCGATCCGCGTGCTCGGCATCGAACGGCTGCCGGCGGGCTCCTGCATCATCGTCGCGAATCACGCGAGTTACGTGGACGGACCGCTGCTTTTCGCCTGCCTGCCGCCGCGCTTCGGCTTCGTGATCAAGAAAGAGGCGTCCCGCATCCCGCTCGCGGGCGTGCTGCTCCGCCGCCTCGGCCATCATTTCGTCGAACGCCGGAATCGCCACGAAGGAGCGAGCGATGCGCGGCGCATCCTGCGCGCGGTCGAGGACGGTCAGGCGGTCGCGTTCTTTCCCGAGGGCACGTTCGTCCCGGAGCCGGGCCTCGGGCGCTTCCACAGCGGCGCATTCGCGGCAGCGGCGCGGGCCGGCGTGCCGGTCGCCCCGGTCGTGATCCGCGGCACGCGACGGCTGCTGCGCGGCGGCACCTTCATGCCGCGCTGGGGCCGGGTCGAGGTCGAGGCGCTGGCGCCGATCGCGGCGGTCACCGGTGCCGGCGATGCTGCGGCGGCGCTGCGCGATTCCGCTCACGACGCGATCGCAGCAGCACTCGCGGAGTAAAAGGGGACGCATCCCTTTAAAAAGGGGACGCATCCCTTTTCCAAGGCGGCGAGTCTTCGCGCTGCCAACCGCGAAAAGGGATGCGTCCCCTTTTTAAAGGGATGCGTCCCCTTTTTTGCCCCGCCCTACATGTTCCGGCGGTACTGGCCACCGACCGCGTAGAGCGCGCGCGAGATGCGCCCGAGCGAGGCGGATTTCACGGTCTCCATCAGCTCGGCAAACACGTTGCCGGAGGCGGCGGCCGATGCCTGCAGTCGCTCAAGCGCCTTGCCCTGCTGGCCGGCGTGCACGTCGTTGTACGCCCGCACCGCGACGACCTGGGCCTGCTTCTCCTCATCCGTCGAGCGGATCAACTCGGCGTTGCGGTTCTCATTGCTGTTGCCATGCTCCGGCAGGAAAGTGTTGACGCCGATTATCGGCAGGCTGCCGTCGTGCTTCTTGTGCTCGTAGTAGAGCGACTCTTCCTGGATCTTGCCGCGCTGGTACATGGTTTCCATCGCGCCCAGCACGCCGCCGCGCTCGGACAGGCTCTCGAATTCGGCGTAGACCGCGTCCTCGACCAGGTCCGTCAGCCGCTCGAGCGCGAACGAACCCTGCCAGGGATTCTGGTTCTGGTTGAGCCCGAGCTCGCGCGCGATGATCAGCTGGATCGCGACCGCGCGGCGCACGCTCTCCTCGGTCGGCGTCGTGATCGCCTCGTCGTAGGCATTCGTGTGCAGGCTGTTGCAGCTGTCGAACAGCGCATACATCGCCTGCAGCGTGGTGCGGATGTCGTTGAACTGGATCTCGCGCGCGTGCAGCGAGCGGCCCGAGGTCTGCACGTGGTACTTCAGCATCTGGCTGCGGGCGCTCGCGCCATAGCGCTCGCGCATCGCGCGCGCCCAGATGCGCCGTGCGACCCGTCCGATCACTGCGTATTCCGGATCCATGCCGTTCGAGAAGAAGAACGACAGGTTCGGCGCAAAATCGTCCACGGTCATGCCGCGCGCCAGGTAGTACTCGACGATCGTGAACCCGTTCGCGAGCGTGAAGGCAAGCTGCGAAACCGGGTTCGCGCCGGCCTCCGCGATGTGATACCCGGAGATCGACACCGAATAGAAGTTCCGCACCCGGTTGTCGGTGAAGAACTGCTGGACGTCGCCCATCATCCGCAGCGCAAATTCCGTCGAGAAGATGCAGGTGTTCTGTGCCTGGTCCTCCTTCAGGATGTCGGCCTGCACGGTGCCGCGCACGCGCGCGAGCGCGTCCCTGCGGATCCTCGCGTAGGTCTCCGCGTCCACGACCTGGTCGCCGCTGACGCCGAGCAGCCCGAGCCCCGAGCCGTCGTGGCCCGCCGGCAGCTCGCCGCGGTAGCGGGGCCGCTCGCGGCCCGCGAATAGCTTCGCGATCTTCACCTCCGCCGCCGCCCAGCCGCTGGACTCACGCAGGTGGCGCTCGACCTGCTGGTCGATCGCGGTGTTCATGAACATCGCGAGGATCATCGGCGCCGGCCCGTTGATCGTCATCGAGACCGATGTCGACGGCGCGCAGAGGTCGAAGCCGGAGTACAGCCGCTTCATGTCGTCGAGCGAGGCGATTGACACGCCCGAGTTGCCGATGCGGCCGTAGATGTCCGGGCGCTCGTCCGGATCCTCACCATAGAGCGTCGTTGAATCGAACGCAGTCGACAGGCGCGTCGCCTGGTGGCCGCGCGCGAGGTAGTGGAAACGGCGGTTGGTGCGCTCGGGCATGCCCTCGCCCGCAAACATGCGGGTCGGGTCCTCGTCCTCGCGCCGGTACGGATAGATGCCGCCCGTGAAGGGATAGCTGCCCGGCAGGTTTTCGGTCAGCAGGAACTGGAGCTGCGCGCCCCAGTCGGTGAAGCGCGGCGTCGCGATCTTCGGCATCTTCAGGTGCGACAGCGACTCGCTGTAGTTCGGCCCGCGCACTTCGCGGTCGCGCACGCGGTAGCTGAATTCATCCGCCGACGCCGCCTGCTGCCGCGCCGGCCAGTCCTTGAGGAGCGCAACGCCCTCGCTGCCTACCGCATCGAGCGCCGCGTTGTATTCGCGGCGCAGGCGCGCGAGCGCCGCATCCGCATCGGCGAGCGAGACTTCCGGATAGCGTTCAAGCGGTTGTACGAGCGCGGGATCCGCGAGTGCGGCGAGCGCGCGGTGCAGCCCGTGCGCACGGCCGGCGGCCTCGGCGGCCGCGAACGCCCCGCGATGCGCTTCGCGCCCGGCTCCCGCGATCTCGGCCAGATAGCGCACGCGCGAGCCCGGAATCAGCGCCTGGCGCGCAGGCAGCCCGACCGGCGAGAGCCCCTCGGGCTGCCAGGCACGCAGCCGTCCCCACTGCTCGTGGAGCCTCGCGCAGAGCGCGGCGAAGAGCGCATTGACGCCCGCGTCATTGAACTGGCTCGCGATGGTCGGGAAGACCGGCAGTTCCTCGGGCGGCGTCTTGAAGAGCTTGCGATTGCGCGTCACCTGCTTGCGGACGTCGCGGAGCGCGTCCTCTGCGCCGCGCTTCTCGTACTTGTTCAGCACGATGAAGTCCGCGAAGTCCAGCATGTCGATCTTCTCGAGCTGGCTCGCGGCGCCGTACTCCGCGGTCATTACGTACATCGAGAGGTCGACGAGGTCCACGATCTCGGTGTCGCTCTGGCCAATGCCCGCGGTCTCGACGACGATCAGGTCGAAGCCGGCGGCTTTCAGGAGTTGCACCGTGTCCGCGAGCACCGCGGAGGTCGCGAGGTGCTGGCGCCGGGTCGCGAGCGAGCGCATGAAGAGCTGTTCATTCGCGAGCGCGTTCATGCGGATGCGGTCGCCGAGCAGCGCGCCGCCGGAGCGCCGGCGCGTCGGGTCCATCGCGACCACGGCGACGCGGCGGTCCGGGAAGAAGCGCACGACGCGGTTCAGGATCTCGTCGGTCAGCGACGATTTGCCGGCGCCGCCGGTGCCGGTGATGCCGAGGACCGGCGGGCGATTGAGCGTCTTCGCCGCGTGGGCGCGCAGGCGCGTGACCCCGGCGTCGTCACCGCCCTGCTCGAGCGCCGTGATCGCGCGCGCGAGCGTCGCCGGGTCGTCCGCCGACAGGCTGTCGCCCTCGTACAGCGGCCGCGGCGAGGCGCGCACCCGCCGGAATACGTCCTCGATCATGCCGTCGAGCCCGAGCTTCAGGCCGTCGTCCGGCGTGTAGATCTTCGCGATGCCGTAGGCCTCAAGTTCCTCGACCTCGTGCGGCGCGATCGTGCCGCCGCCGCCGACGACGACCTTCACATGGCCCGCGCCCTGCTCCCGCAGCATGTCCACCATGTAGCGGAAATACTCGTTGTGGCCGCCCTGGTAGCTGCTGACGGCGATGCCGTCGGCGTCCTCGTGGATGGCCGCGCGCACGATGTCGGCGACGCTGCGGTTGTGCCCGAGGTGGACGACTTCCGCCCCGTGCGACTGGAGGATGCGACGGATGATGTTGATCGCGGCGTCGTGCCCGTCGAAGAGCGAGGCGGCGCTCACGAAGCGCAGGGGGCCGCGCGCCGCGTCGGCGGCCTTCTCGATGCGTTCGGCCGGGCTGCTAATCGGATCACTCCAGTGCGCCGGCATGAGAGTGTAGCGGCGACCCGGAGACAATTGGCTTTTTGCAGGGCAAAATGGGACCCATGAACCAATCCACCGTAGTCATCCTGGGTGCCCGCCGGACGCCGATCGGCGCCATGCTGGGCGTGTATTCCACCGTAGCGGCGCCGGTTCTCGGCGCAGCAGCCATCCGCGCTGCCATCGCCAGCGCCGGCGCGGATCCCGCGATCGTGCAGGAAGTCGTGATGGGCTGCGTGCTGCCCGCGGGCCAGGGCCAGGCGCCCGCGCGCCAGGCCGCACTCGCCGGCGGCCTGCCACAGTCCGTGCCCTGCACCACGGTCAACAAGATGTGCGGCTCCGGCATGAAGGCCGTGATGATGGCCGCCGACCAGCTTGACGCGGGCGGCGCTGATTTCATGATCGCGGGCGGCATGGAATCCATGACTAACGCGCCCTACCTGTTGCCGAAGGCGCGCGCCGGTTATCGCATGGGCCACGGCGAGATCATCGACCACATGTTCTACGACGGCCTGCAAAGTCCCTGGGACGGCAAGCTGATGGGCTGTTTCGCCGACGCGACTGCGGCGAAGTACGGCTTCACGCGCGCCGACCAGGATGCATTCGCCGCGGAGTCCGTACGGCGTGCGCTGGCGGCCGTGGAATCCGGCGCTTTCGCCACCGAGATCGCGCCGGTCACGATCAAGGACCGCAAGGGCGAGCGCGTCATCGACAAGGATGAAACGCCGTTCACCGTCTCGATCGACAAGATCCCCACATTGAAGCCGGCTTTCGGCAAGGACGGCACGGTGACGGCGGCGAGTTCCTCGTCCATTGCGGATGGCGCCTCCGCACTGCTGCTCGCCCGCGCGGACGCCGCGGGCGCGCAGCAGCTGAAGCCCGTCGCGAGAATCGTCGCGCACGCGAGCCACGCCCATGCGCCGGAGTGGTTCACGACCGCGCCGGGCGGCGCGATCGCGACGGTGCTTTCGCGCGCGGGCTGGAAATCCGGCGACGTGGACCTCTACGAGATCAACGAGGCGTTCGCGGTCGTGACGATGGCCGCGATGAAGGACATCGGCATCAGTCACGACAAGGTAAACGTGTTCGGCGGCGCCTGCGCCCTCGGTCACCCGATCGGCGCGACCGGCGCCCGCATCCTGACGACGCTGATTCACGCCCTGCAGCGGCGTGGCGGCCGGCGCGGTGTCGCTGCACTGTGCATCGGCGGCGGCGAAGCGACCGCGGTCGCGATCGAACTCAGCTGACACCGGCTGCCACCAGACCGTCGCTGACCTCGGTCGACAACGGGATGCCGGCGACCTCGTAGCCGCGGCGGAAGTCGCGGATGTGCCTCGCCATCCAGGTGGACGCGCCCTCTGCGTCCCGGGCGCGAACCGCGGCAGCCAGCTGTTTCTGCGCCGACTCGATGCGCGAGCGCGCCTGCGGCACGCGATCGATGATCTGCGCCAGGCTCGGCTGCAGGAGCCGCAGCAGCGGCTCGTTCAGGAGCGCGAACACCGGATTGCCGCTGGCCTCGCCGAGCGCGTCGAAAAAAGCCGCGACGTCGCGGACCGCGTCATCGCGATCGGCTTTCCGCTCCGAAAACCGGCGCCGCGCCGCGTCGAGCAGCGCGAGCGCCGCATCCGAACGCCGCTCCGCCGCCGCCGCCGCGATGCCGGGCTGTACGGCCTGGAGCGCCTCCCAGACATCCACGACCCGCGCGCGGTGCAGGGCAAAAGCCTGCGACAGGCCGCCGCCCACCGCCTCGCGTGTCGGGCGGGTCACGTAGAGCCGCTTGCCGCCACGGCGGCGGCCCAGCAGCCCGTTGCTCTCGAGCTTGCGGAGCGCCTCCCTCACCGTCGAACGATTGACCTCAAACTGCCGGGCGAGCTCGGTCTCGGTCGGCAGCGCTTCGCCCTCGGCGAGCTCCCGCCGAAGGATTCGGGCACGAATCGCTTCCGAAACGCGCCAATAGGCCGGCGCATAGCCCAGGGGTTCGAACATGCATCACCTTTCCGGCGGCAGGTCTTGCTTGTCGGATTGTCGGACAATAAGATAGGCGCCGTCAAGGTCGGTCGTCCTGCCGGAGGCCCCATGTTCGACGTGGAATTCGATTTCCAGCTCGGCGAACGCGCCGATGAACTGCGCACCGCCGTGCGCGACTTCGCGCAGCGGCGCATCGCGCCGCAGGCCGAGGACATCGACCGCAGCAACCGCTTCCCACGCGAACTCTGGCCCGAGCTCGGCGCCATGGGGCTCCTCGGCATGACCGTGCCCGAGGAATACGGCGGCGTCGCCTTCGGCTACCTCGAACACGTGATCGCGATGGAGGAGATCAGCCGCGCCTCGGGCTCGATCGGGCTCTCCTATGGCGCTCACTCCAACCTCTGCGTGAACCAGCTCCGCCGCTACGGCACGGACGCGCAGAAGCAGCGCTACCTCCCCCGCCTGGTGAGCGGCGAGGACGTCGGCGCGCTTGCGATGAGCGAGCCCGGCTCCGGTTCCGATGTGATCTCGATGCGCACGCGCGCGGACCGCAGGGACGGCGGCTTCGTGCTGAACGGCAGCAAGATGTGGATCACCAATGGCCCCGAGGCCGACACCGCCGTGGTCTATACGACGACCGCGCCCGGCAGCGGCGCCGCCGGCATCACGGCCTTCATCATCGAGCGCGGCATGAAGGGATTCCGCAGCGCGCAGAAGCTCGACAAGTTCGGCATGCGAGGCTCCGATACGTCCGAGCTCGTGTTCGAGGACTGCTTCGTCCCGGACGCGAACCTGCTGGGAAAGATCGGCGGCGGCGCCGAGATCCTGATGTCCGGCCTCGACTATGAGCGCGTGGTGCTCGCCGGCGGCCCGCTCGGCCTGATGCACGCGGCGCTGGACCTGATCGCTCCCTACCTCCATGACCGCGAACAGTTCGGCAAGCCGATCGGCAGCTTCCAGCTGATGCAGGCGAAACTCGCCGACCTCTACGCCGCCTTCAATGCGTCGCGTGCCTACACTTACGCGGTGGCACGCGCCTGCGATGCGGGGCGGACCACGCGCTACGATGCGGCGGCGTGCCTGCTGATGGCCTCGGAGAACGCGACCCGCGCGGGTCTCGAGGCGATCCAGGTGCTGGGAGGCAATGGCTACATCAATGAGTATCCCGCGGGCCGCATCCTGCGCGACGCCAAGCTCTACGAGATCGGCGCCGGCACCAACGAGATCCGGCGCATGCTGATTGGCCGCGAGCTGTTCCGGGCGACGGCGCCATGACGCGCATCGCCACGCGCGTGGAGGCCGGCGGCGCGGAGTTCCGCGACAACGCCGAGCGCATGCGCGCGCTCGCCGGCGAACTGCGCGAGCGCCTCGCCGCGACCGCCGCGGGCGGCGGCGAAGAGGCGCGTGCCAAGCACCTCGCCCGCGGCAAGCTGCTGCCGCGCGATCGCATCGAGGCCCTGCTCGATCCGGGCAGCCCGTTCCTGGAACTCTCGCCGCTCGCCGCCGGCGGCATGTACAGCGACGATGCGCCGGCCGCCGGGCTGGTCGCCGGCATCGGGCGCATCCATGGGCGCGAACTGGTGGTGGTCGCGAACGACGCGACCGTGAAGGGTGGCACCTACTATCCGGTCACGGTCAGGAAGCACCTGCGTGCGCAGGAGATCGCCCTCGAGAATCGCCTGCCCTGCGTGTATCTCGTGGACTCCGGCGGCGCATTCCTGCCGCTGCAGGACGAGGTCTTCCCGGACCGCGAGCACTTCGGCCGAATCTTCTACAACCAGGCGCGCCTGTCGGCGGCCGGCATTCCGCAGATCGCGGTCGTCATGGGCAGCTGCACCGCGGGCGGCGCCTACGTGCCCGCGATGTGCGACGAATCCATCATCGTGAAAAACCAGGGCACGATCTTCCTCGGCGGTCCGCCGCTGGTCAAAGCGGCGACCGGTGAAGTCGTCGACGCGGAGACGCTCGGCGGCGGCGACGTGCACGCGCGCACCTCGGGCGTGGTCGATCACCTGGCCGACAACGACGCACATGCGCTCGCGATCGCGCGCGATATCGTCGGCACGCTCGATCGCCGGCCCGAGGCCTGGCTCGGTCGCCGGCCGCCGGTCGAACCCGCCTACCCCGCCGAACAGATCTACGGCCTGGTCCCGCGCGACCTGCGCCAGCCCTACGACGTGCGCGAGGTGATCGCGCGCATCGTGGACGGCTCCGAGTTCCACGAATTCAAGGCGCTCTACGGCAAGACGCTGGTCTGCGGTTTCGCCCACATCTGGGGCCGGCCGGTCGCGATCCTTGCGAACAACGGCATCCTGTTCTCCGAGTCCGCGCTGAAGGGCGCGCACTTCGTGCAGCTCGCGAACCGGCGCCGGATACCGCTCCTGTTCCTGCAGAACATCACGGGCTTCATGGTCGGCAAGCGCTACGAGGCGGGCGGCATCGCGCGCGACGGCGCAAAGATGGTGACGGCGGTCGCCTGCTCGACCGTGCCGAAGCTGACCGTCGTGATCGGCGGATCCTTCGGCGCCGGCAACTATGCAATGTGCGGCCGCGCCTACGGCGGGCGCTTCCTCTGGTCCTGGCCGAATGCGCGCATCTCCGTCATGGGCGGCGAGCAGGCGGCCTCCGTGCTCGCGACCGTGCGCCGCGACGGCATCGAGGCGAAGGGCAAGCGCTGGCCGGAAGCCGAGGAACAGCAGTTCGTCGCCGGCATCCGCGAGCAGTACGAGCGCCAGGGAAACCCGTACTACGCGAGCGCGCGGCTCTGGGACGACGGCGTGATCGACCCGATGGACACGCGCCGCGTGCTCGGGCTCGCGCTCGACGTGGTCGCGACGGGCCCGGCGCCGCTGCCTGAATCCTACGGCGTGTTCCGGATGTAGTCCCATGCTACGAATCGAAAAAGACGCGCGCGGCGTCGCGACGCTGACACTCGACCGGCCCGCGCAGAAGAACGCGCTCAGTGCGGAACTGGTCGGAATGCTCACGGATGCGCTGGGCACGCTCGGCGCCGAACCGGCCGTCCGCATCGTCATGCTGCGAGGCGCAGGCGATGCCTTCTGCGCCGGCGCCGACATCGGCGACATGCGCGCCGCGGGCGCGGCATCGCAGGAAGCCAATGAGGCGGATTCGCGGCGGTTCGCCGGCATGCTGGCGCAACTCGAGGCGCAACCGCAGCCGACCGTCGCCGTCGTCCAGGGCGCCGCCTATGGCGGCGCGATCGGCCTCATCGCGGCCTGCGACATGGCGGTCGCGGGAGCAGGCGCCCGCCTCGCCCTGTCCGAGGTCCGCCTCGGGCTGATCCCGGCGATGATTTCACCCTATGTGCTGCGCGCGATCGGCATTCGCCAGGCGCATCGCTGGTTCCTGACCGGTGAGGCCATGGACGCGGCGACGGCGCTGCGCATCGGCCTCGTGCACGAGGTCGCCGAAGACGCCGCGCTCGATGCGGCCGCTGCAAAGCTCGTCGCGGCGCTCCTCGCCGGCGGGCCATTCGCGCAGTCCGAGATCAAGCGCCTGTTGCGCCACGCAACCGGACGGAGCGTCCCCGCGGACGCCGCGATGCTCGCGGAGACCGCGCGCTGGATCGCGCGCATCCGCGCGGGCGACGAAGGACGCGAGGGGCTGACCGCCTTCCTCGAACGGCGGAAGCCCGTCTGGATGCGGGACTCGTGAGCATCCGCCGGCTCCTGATCGCGAATCGTGGCGAGATCGCCTGCCGCATCATCCGGACCTGCCGGCGGCTCGGCATCCACGCGATCGCCGTCCACTCGGAGGCCGACCGCGAGGCCCTGCACGTGCGGGAGGCCAACGAGACCGTCTGCATCGGTCCCGCCCCCGCGCGCGAGTCTTATCTCGATGTCTCCGCCGTGCTCGCGGCCGCGAAGGCCACGCGCGCGGATGCGATACACCCGGGCTACGGATTCCTGTCGGAGAACGCCGCATTCGCCGAAGCCTGCGCCGCTGCCGGCATCACCTTCGTCGGACCGCCCGCCTCCGCGATCCGCGCGATGGGGCTCAAGCACGAGGCCAAGGCGATCGTCTCGGCGGCCGGCGTCCCGGTCGTCCCGGGCTACATGGGTGAAGACCAGTCGGCAGCGACGCTCGCCGGGGCCGCGGCCCGCATCGGCTTTCCGCTGCTCGTGAAGGCCGTCGCCGGCGGCGGCGGCAAGGGCATGCGGGTGGTGCGCAGAGCCGACGAACTCGCGGAGGCGGCTGCCGGCGCCCGCGGCGAGGCCGAGAGCGCCTTCGGCGACGGGCGCCTGATGCTCGAGAAATTCCTCGAACGGCCGCGCCACATCGAGGTACAGGTGTTCGGCGACCGCCACGGCGGCTGCATCCACCTGTTCGAACGCGAGTGCTCGGTGCAGCGCCGCTACCAGAAGATCATCGAGGAGTCACCCTCGCCGTTCCTCGATGCCGCGACGCGCCAGGCGATGGCGACGGCCGCCGTCCAGGCCGCGAAGTCGGTCGGTTATGTGAACGCGGGCACGATCGAGTTCATCGTGGGCGCGGACGGCCAGTTCTACTTCATGGAGATGAACACGCGCCTCCAGGTCGAGCATCCGGTGACCGAGCAGGTCACGGGCCTCGATCTCGTCGAATGGCAGCTGGTCATCGCCGCCGGCGGCCGGCTGCCGCTCGCGCAGGCCGATGTCCGGCAGCAGGGCCACGCCATCGAGGCGCGGCTCTATAGCGAGGACCCGCGCCGCGGCTTCCTGCCGTCCGTCGGGCGCATCGAACATTTCGTCGCGCCGCCCGCGGATGCGCACTGGCGTATCGATACGGGCGTCGCTGCGGGCGACGCGATCAGCGTGCACTACGACCCGATGATCGCGAAAGTCATCGCGACTGGACGCGACCGCGCGGAGGCGCTGGCGACGCTCCGCGACCGGCTCGACCGCACGGTGATCGTCGGGGTCGCGAGCAACCTGGCGCTGCTGCGCTCCGTCGCCGCCCATCCGCTGTTCGCCGCCGGCGACGTGGACACCGGCTTCGTCGATCGCGAACTCGCGGCACTCAATGCCGAGCGGGCGCCGCAGCCGGAGTCGCTGCTGCTCGCGGCCTCGCTCGCGCTCGCACCGGCGGACTCCCTGGAGCGGGAATCCCCCTGGGGTCAGGGCGACGGCTTTCGCGTGGGCGCGCCTTCGCGCCGGAGCATCGGCCTGCGCACGCCGGCATTCCTCCGGCTTCGCATCAGTGGTGACGCCGTAAATCCGCGCGTCGACGGCGAGGCGCTCGCACTCACCGGCTCTGTCTCCGCGACCGGGTCCGGCCGCTATCGCGTGGACGCGGGCGCGGGTCCGCAGGATCTCGAGGTGATCCGTGCCGGCGACCGGCTGCAGGTCATCGGCCGCGCGACGGATGAGATCACGCTTGCCTCCGCCTGGCCGTTCGAACGCAGCGCCGAAGATGCCGATGCCCATCCCGCTTCGCCGCTGCCCGGTCGCGTCGTCGAATTGCGTGTCCGCGCAGGCGATCGCGTCGAACGCGGCGACGTGCTCGCAATCGTCGAGGGCATGAAGATGCAGCACGCGATCCGGGCCGGGCGCGCGGGGCGCGTCGAATCGGTGCTTGCGCAGGCAGGGGAACTGGTCGACGCCGATGCCGTGCTATTCGACATTGTCCCGGCCTAGTTGTGTTGCGACGCAATAATCGCTAAGGTCCTGAGCCCATTGCATTGTCTGCACTTCATTTTGCAGGTGCAGTAAAGGATTGCATGGACCTTTCTCGCAAAGTTATCGCCATCACCGGCGCGGGTCGCGGCATCGGCCGCGCCATCGCCATCGCCTTCGCCGCCCGCGGCGCCACGATCGCGGCGCTCGATCTCAGGGAAGCGGATCTCGCTGAAACCTGCGCGCTCTGCAGCGCCCTGGGTGTCCGCGCCAAGCATTTCACGATGGACGTCACGCAGGAGCCGCAGGTGATCGCCGGGCTCGACGCCGTGGTCGCGGCATTCGGCCGGCTCGACGTCCTCGTCAACAATGCGGGCATCACGAAGGATGCGCTGCTCGTGAAGGCGAAGGACGGCGCCATCCTCTCGAAGATGTCGCTCGCGCAATGGCAGTCGGTCGTTGACGTGAACCTGACGGGCGTCTTCCTCTGCGGGCGCGAGGCCGCGGAACGGATGATCCGGCTCGGCAACGGCGGCCTGATCATCAACATCTCGTCGATCTCGCGCGAAGGCAATGCGGGCCAGACGAATTATTCGGCGACCAAGGCGGGTGTCGCCGCCATGACCGTGGTCTGGGCCAAGGAACTCGCGCGCTTCGGCATCCGCTCGGCGGCGATCGCGCCCGGATTCTGCGCGACCGAGATCCTCGCCGCGATGAAGCCGGAAACGGTCGCGAGAGTGACGGCAGCAGTCCCGCTCAGGCGGCTGGGACAGCCGTCCGAAATCGCGTCAACGGCGGTTTACATCGCCGAGAACGACTTTGTCACGGGGCGCGTGATCGAAGTGGACGGCGGGCTTAGACTGTAGCCGCATGAAACTCGACTCGGTACGGGCGGTGATCACGGGCGGCGCGTCGGGGCTCGGCCTCGCGACCGCCGCGCGACTCGTCGCCTCGGGTGGCAAGGTCGCGCTCCTGGACGTGCAAGACGAGGCTGGCCGCAAGGCGGCAACGGAACTCGGATCGGCGGCGTGCTATTGGCACTGCGACGTCACCAGCGAGTCCGATGTCGATGCCGCCGTGCATGAAGCGGCCGGTGCCATGGGTGGCCTCAATCTCGCGGTTTCCTGCGCGGGCGTCGCGACGCCAGGCAAGCTCCTCGGCCGTGATGGACCGCTTGCGTCGTCGGCATTCCAGCGTGTGCTCGCGATCAACACCTTCGGCACCTTCCTGCTCGATCGCGCGGCCGCCGCGATCATGCAGAACAATTCGCCCGACCCGGACGGTGAGCGGGGACTGCTCATCCACACGGCCTCGGTTGCCGCGTACGAGGGGCAGATCGGGCAGGTCGCCTATGCGACGTCGAAGGCAGCGGTAGCAGGGATGGTGCTCCCGCTCGCGCGCGAGCTCGCGCGCTTCGGCATCCGCGTGATGGGGATCGCGCCCGGCATCTTCGGCACGCCGATGATGGCCGGTCTGCCGAAGGAAGCACAGGACTCGCTCGGCCAGCAGGTGCCCTTCCCCCCGCGGCTCGGGCGGCCGGACGAGTACGCCGAACTGGTCGTCGCAATCTGCGTCAATCACATGCTGAACGGTGAGACCATCCGCCTCGACGGCGCAATCAGGATGGCTCCGAAGTGAACTTCAAGCGCGCGAGACGTTGGATCGGCCTGTCGATGGTTGCGGCCTTCACCGGTTGCGTCACGCAGCCGATCAACGTCACGTCGTCACAGGATCCAGCGCCGCAGCAAGTCTCTGCAATCCCGCCGGCCGGCATCAACATCCCGGTCGACTACTACAAGCTCGGCAACGGGCTGCGCGTCGTGCTGTCGCGCGATGCAACGGCGCCGACCGTCACGGTCGGCGTGTACTACCGAATCGGGTTTCGCATCGAGCCGAAGGGCCGCACCGGCTTCGCGCACCTGTTCGAGCACCTGATGTTCCAGGGCTCGGCCAACCTCGGGAAGATGGAATTCATCCGCCTGGTTGAGGGCAATGGCGGCGTGGTCAACGGCTCGACCAACTTCGACTACACGAACTACTTCCAGATCGTGCCGGCCCACACGCTCGAGACCGTGCTGTGGGCCGAGGCCGACCGCATGAAGGGACCGGCCGTCACGCAGGAAAACCTGGTGAACCAGCAGGGCGTCGTCAAGAACGAAGTCCGCGTCAACGTGCTGAACCAGCCCTACGGCGGATTTCCCTGGCTCACGATGCCGCAGGCGGCGAACCACAACTGGCACAACGCGCACAACTTCTACGGCGACCTCGCGGAACTCGACGCAGCGACGCTCGACGATGCAAAGGCATTCTTCGACGAGTACTACGGCCCGGACAACGCCGTGCTCGTGGTCGCGGGCGACTTCGAGACGGCCACTGCCCGGGCCTGGATCGACAAATACTTTGGCGCGATTCCGGCGCGCGGTGAGCCCTCGCGGCCTGACCTCGCCGAACCGCCGCAGCAGGCCGAACAGCAGGACCGCTACACCGACCGGCTCGCGCCGCGCCCCGCGCTCGCGCTCGCCTGGCACGTGCCGCCGCGGAATACCCCCGATCATTACGCCTTCAGCCTGCTGGACCAGATCCTGCTGCAGGGCGAGGACAGCGTGCTGTGGCAGCGCCTGGTGCAGGAGCGCGGCTATTCGGGCGCAGTGTCGGGCGGCGTCAACCTGCTAGGCAACGAGTTCACCTACGACGGGCCGATGCTCTGGATGCTCTATCTCGTGCACGATCCGGGCGTCACGCCCGAGGCGATCGTCGCCGATATCGACGCCGAGATCGCGCGCATCCAGGCGACGCCGCCGTCGCCCGCGCAGCTGTCGCGCGCGATGACCAAGCTGCGCGCCGCGCTCTACGACCTCGCGGGCTCCAGCACGCGCTTCGGTCTCCTCGATCTGCTTGCCTGCTTTGCGCTGTTCGACGACGACCCGGCGCTCATCAACCGGATCGAGTCGGATTTCCGCGCGGTGACGCCTGCGCAGATCAGCGACGTCGCGCGCCGCTACCTGACACCGAAGACGCGCACGATCCAGGTCGTCGAGCCCGGCAAGGCACCCGCGGGAGCGGCGCCATGATGCGCCTCGCCACACTGCTGCTCGCACTCGCCGTCGCTGCGCTGCCCGCGGCCGCGCGCGAGACTCCGCCCGCGCCGGGAACGCCGCGCGACTTCCGCCTCCCGGCGAAGGAAACCCTGCGGCTGCCGAACGGGCTCACGATGACATTCGTGGACTACGGCAGCGTCCCGAAGGTCACAATCTTTGCGGTCGTCCGTACCGGCAACATCGACGAGGGTGAGTCGACCTGGCTCGCGGACGTCGCGGTCGAGATGCTGAAGGAAGGCACTGAGACCCGCGGCGCCTCCGAGATCGCGGAACAGGCGGCCGGCATGGGCGGCTCGCTCAACGTCGGCGCCGGCGCGGAGCAGACCTCGGTCGGGATCTCGGTGCTGTCGGAGTACGCGGTGCCCGCGGTCGCGCTCGTGGCGGACGTGCTGCGCAACCCGCGTTTCCCCGAATCGGAACTGCCGCGCGTCATCGCTAACTTCGAGCGCAGCCTCGCAGTCGCGCGTTCCGATCCGCAGGGCCTCGCCGACGAGGCGCTCGCGCGGAATGTCTACGGCGATCACCCGTTCGGCCGCACGCTGCCGATGGACGGCCAGCTCGCGGGTTACGGCATCGCGGCGCTCCGCGATTTTCACGCGAAGAATTTCGGCGCAGCGCGCACGCACCTGTACATCGCCGGCCGCTACGACCGCACGGCGCTGGAGGCGGCACTGACGGCGGCTTTCGGGGGCTGGGCCGCGGGTACCGCCGCGACGGTGCTGCCGCCGCACCCCGCCGACCGGCTGCAGGTCGAGCTGATCGACACGCCCGGCGCGCCGCAGTCGTCGGTGCGCATCGCGGTGCTGGTGCCGCATCCGGCCGAGGCCAATTACTTCCAGACGACGGTGACCAACAGCCTGCTCGGCGGCACGTTCAGCTCGCGCATCACGACCAATATCCGCGAGGACAAGGGCTACGGCTACAGCTATTCGCCGAATTCCTCGATCTCGGCGCGACGCGGCAGCGCGCTCTGGGTAATGGGCGCCGAGGTCACGAGCGAGCACACCGCCGCGGCCATTACCGAGATCTTCCGCGAGATCGAGCGGCTTAGGGGCGAAGTGCCGCCGGATCCGGAACTGCTGTCGGTCAAG
>JANNHT010000114.1:0-19620 GCA_031404555.1 Gammaproteobacteria bacterium | reverse complement strand
AAGACGCGCGAGCGGATCGTGCAGCGTTGGGAGGAAGCGAGTTTCCGCGCCGAGACCCGCGCATTGCTCGCCGAGCTTCGCCACCAGCATCGCCGCCTGAAGCACCTGGGCGCCGAACTCGCCTGAGGCTCAAGCCAGGCGCCGGGATACGGATATTCCGATGTTCACTCCCCGATTCACCGGTTGGCCCGCCGCCGCGGCGACCGGCCTCTGCGCGCTCGTCGCCGCCTGCGGTGGCGGCAGCGGCGGCGGAATCGCGAACGGCGGCAACTGTTCCGCGGTCCGGGAGAAGGACTTCGTCGAGGATGTCGCCCGCGAGTGGTACCTGTTCCGCGAGACGCTGCCGGCCAGCATCAACCCGAACGACTACGCGACCGCCTCCGACCTGCTCGATGCGCTGACCGCGACTGCGCGCTCCCAGAACCGGGACCGTTTTTTCAGTTACGTGACGACACAACAGGCCGACAGCTCCTTCCTCCTGGAAGGACAGTTCATCGGCTTCGGCTTTCGCACGATGATCGACGGCAACCAGCTTCGGTTGCCCGACGTCTATGAGGGCAGCCCTGCGGAAGAAGGAGGCCTCGTGCGCGGCGCCGAGATCACGCACGTCGACTCGGGCTCGGGTTTCGTGCCGATGGCGACCATCCTCCAGACGGACCCGAACCTGGAACTGGTGTTCGGCCCAGCGACCGCAGGGGTGCAGCGCGGGCTGCGGTTCACGCTCCCCGGCGGCGCGACGGTCGAGGCGGTTTTCACCAAGCGCCTCGTGACGATCCAGCCGGTGCCCCCAGGAAGCACCGCGATCCTCGCGCTGCCGTCGAATCCGGCCGTGCCAGTCGGCTACGTCAACCTGCGCACGTTCATCTCGACCGCGGATGCGCAACTCCGCAATGCCTATGCGCAGTTCCGCGCACAGGGGATCCAGTTCCTGATCGTGGACCTGCGCTACAACGGCGGCGGCCTGGTCGGCGTCGCCGATCTCCTCGGCGACCTGAACGGCTTCGGTCGCGCCCAGAACGACGTGTTCGAGCGCATGGAATTCCACGCCACCAAGGCCGGCAACAATTCCGTGCATCGCTTCATCCCGCAGCCGCAGTCGATCGCGCCGGTGCGCATCGCATTCATCACGACCGGGGCAAGCGCCTCCGCGAGTGAGCTCGTCGTGAATTCGATGAAGCCCTGGACCGAGGTTGCGATCGTAGGCAGCGACACCTATGGCAAGCCGGTCGGCCAGTCCGCCTTCGACCTGAGCGGCTGCGACCTGCGACTGCGGCTCGTGACCTTCCGGATCGTGAACGACGACGGCGAGGGCGACTACTACGACGGGCTCGCCGAGACACTACCCTTCGCCTGCGCGGCTGATGACGACCTCACGAGCGAGCCCGGGACCCTTGCCGAGGCCTCGACCGAGGCGGCGCTCAACTGGCTGGGCACCGGCGCCTGCGACGACATCATCGTGTCGGTACCCGGTGGCCCGCTCCAGATGACCCGGGCGCCGCCCCGGCTGCCTCGGATGCGACAGCCGAGCGCCGCCCAGGCCTGGATGCCCGGGCTGTACTAGCCGGAGCCCCGGCTCCCGCCTGTCGCCTGATGGCGACACCTCGCCGCGGGCCCTCCAAGTGGCTACTCTTGGCGTCCCCCAATGGAGGATTGCCCATGGCCATCTGGAAAGACATCGTCAATCAGCCGGACGAGGCGCCCGCGGCAGCGGCACCCGTGATCCGCCCGCGGCCCGAGGCCGTACCGAACACGCCCGCGAACGCCGCTGCGCGCAAGGATCTCAAGGAATCCGTGATCGCGGCGGGACTCACCTTCGAAGGCAAGATCGAAGGCTCGGGACACGTGCGCATCTCGGGCCGCTTCAAGGGCGACGTGCATGTCGACGGAACGCTGACCATCGAAGCCGGCGCGCACCTCGCCGGCTCCGTGCGTGCGGGCTCGGTCGTCGTCGCCGGCGAGATCGAAGGCAACGTCGAGAGCGCGCAGAAGGTCGAGCTGCACCAGACGGCCGTGGTCAATGGCGACGTGAACGCCGGCTCGCTCTCGGTCGCAGGCGGCGCGCGCATGCGCGGCCGCGCCGAGTTCGGCTGGAGCGAGTCCGGAACCCCGAAGGTTCGATGAACCGCCACACGGCGACCGTCGGCAAGACCCGGTCGTGCCCGCATTGCCGGGCGACGATCCTGGAGAGCGCTGCGGTCTGCCCGGCCTGCCGCCATCACCTGCGGTTCGAGAAGCGCAAGGATGCGGAGGCCGAACTGGCGGGCAAGGTCGCGCTCAAGGTATCCGGGGAATTTTCACGACGCACGACGGATGGCCCGGGGGAGTACTCGGTCGTTGTCGTGATCCGGGATGCCGGGGGCGCGGAGCTTGCGCGCAAGGTCATCGGCGTCGGCGGGCTCGCCGCGGGCGAGGAACGCCAGGTGGACCTGACCGTCGAGATCTTCGATCCACCGTCGACGCCATGGCCCTCAAAGTAGCGGAACTGCACCACCATGCGGTTCGCGTCGCACCGGGCCCGGATGCGGGCGCGGCGGCGTTCCGTTTCTACGCCGAAGTGCTCGGACTCGAGGCCGACCACGCCGGCTGGGACCGCGCCGATGCGGGGCTGCGCGTCAACGCGGGCGCCGGTGCCCAGATCCACGTGCTCGCGGACACGGCGAAGCAGGCGACGCCGGTCACCGGCCTCGATACGACGCTGCCGCACGTGGCGCTCGCGGTGTACTCGATCGACGAGGCGCAGGCCGAGCTCGACCGGCTCGCCGTGCCTTATCGCGTCTCGCACGGGCGGCTGGGGCAGGAATCCCGGCAGCTATTCCTGGCCGACCCGGCCGGCAACCTGGTCGAACTGCACCAGCTCGGCACCTGCCGCTGCACGGCCAGGGCGAGGAGCGGCTTCGGGCAGGCGCGCGTCTCCGGCACGGTGCTCTTCGCCGACATGCGCGGCTTCACGGCCGTCGCCGAGCGCCTGAGTCCGGGCGAGGTCGTCCCGCTCCTCAATGAGTATTTCTCGCTGCTCTCCGCGATCACGACCGAACAAGGCGGCACGGTGTTCCACATCGCGGGCGATGGGCTGATGGCGGGCTTCGGCCTGCCGCTGCCCGCGGACGACGCGAGCGGCCGAGCCGTGACCGCGGCGCAGCGCATGCTCGGTGGATTCAGCCGCCTCGCGGCCGAGTGGAAGGACAGGCTCGGGCTCGACACCGGCATCGGCATCGGGATCAATGCGGGGGACGTGATCGTCGGCGACGTCGGCGCCCCCGATCGACCGAGCTACACGCTGATCGGCGACACCGTCAACGTCGCGGCGCGCCTCGTGCAGCGCGCGCGCGCGGGCGAGGCCCTGTTCTCACGCTCGGTGCGCCAGGCACTCGACCCGCCACCCGGCGGCATCGTCGAACTGCCGCCGCTCGTGCTGCGCGGCCGCTCGCGCCCGGTCGAGATCTGGTGCATGGCCTCGGCCATGCGCCTGGACCTGCGGCCGGTCGCTGCCTGAGCCGCGGCAGCGGTCAGGAATCGCTGCCCGCGTTTGCGATCGCGCCATACCAGAGCGAGGTCGTGAATCCCGCGACGACGACCGCGACCACCGCATGCGTGAAATGATCGACCGGGTTGACGACGCCGATGTGCGCCCAGGCCACGGCACGCGCGACGATGATCGCGAGCGCGAGCCACAGCAGGTTGGGCAGGAAACCGACGACCGTGCCGACGAGCCCGCCGAACAGGCCTTGGCCTGCCGCGCGCGGAGCGCGGATGAGCAGGACGAGGCTGATCAGCGTGAACAGGATGAAGACGGTCACCCATTCATTGCCCATCGTGTTGATGTAAGTCCAGCGGTGTCCGGCCCACCACCACAGGTAGGCGAACACGCCAACCAGCACCCAGGAAACCCCTTTCTTGACCATGGCACTCCCCTTGAGCTTTGTCCCCTGAAGGCCGGCCGGGCCCGGTGGGCCGGCCGGACCGCGGTATAATGCAACAAACCCCGGCAGGCCGCCGACTGTGGCGGAACTGTCGCAGGCCGTGGCCGTCTATCGGTCGCGACCATCAACTGGAACGGGATCTCGCCAATGACACTGGACGTCTCCTGCGCCGCCCGGACGGCCCGCGGAATCTGCGCCCTGCTGGGCCTCCTGGCGCTCGCCGGCTGCGACGGCGCCTTTGGTACGAGCCCTCCGCATGCGGCGCCGGCGAATCCGTCCGCAGAAGGCGTCGACGGCCAGGTGGAACTGCGCTGGGACGCGGTGACGGATGCCGACAGCTACGTGATCCGGTGGGGTGACGGCACCGTGCCGGGTGTCACTTTCAATAATGAAATCAGGGATATAGAAGCGACGTCCTTCGTCCACACTGGCCTGACGAATCTCCGGACCTACAGCTACCGGATCGTCGCGGCGACGAGCGGCGGCCGCGGCCCGGAAAGCATCACGGTCAGCGCGGAGCCAGGCCCGCTGCCCGGCAGCGTCGAATGGACCGCCGTCACCAGCCAGGCGCCCGGCCGCATGATCCATTTCGCGCCGGCGACGCTCGCGACCGAATACCGAGTCTACTTTTCCGGCAGCGAATCAATCCTGCTGGCGCGCCGTCCGCTGACGCCATTCGAAGAAGCCGATGCCTCGCCGCATGTCATTGCCGGGACTGCCCTGCTGACGCCACTCTACTATCGGGTCTTCGCGATGAATGGCGGACGCATCGGCGTCGGCGGGCCGGTCGCCATCTCACCGACCCACCAGTTGACGACGCATGACCTGCCGCGCACGGCAGTCGCATTCGGCGATCCGAACGACGACGACTGCCTCGACCTGCCCCTCGCCCAGGGCGTCAAGAGCGGCACGGCCTGCCTGGGCACGTTCGTAGCGCGCGTACCGGCGGATGCCGGCCTTGCGGACCTCGTGGCTGCGACCCGCGCGAACGGGGATTCCCGTTTCTACGATTTCACCGGCGACGAGCGCGACGACCTGTTCAGCAACACGCTCTCACTCGCGAGCGACACGGCCTCGATCGCGCTCTTTCACGTCAACCAGGGCACGGGAATCTACCAGACCTCGGCTGGCGTCTCGGCGCTCGGCATCGGCGGTTTCGGTGGAACGCTCCTGGCCTTCGACCTCGAGAACGACGGCGACATCGATCTGTTCGCGCCGAACGACCAGACCCGCGGCGACGGCGCCCGCAACTGGCTGCTGCGTAATGACGGCGGCGGCGGGTTCACGGATATCGCGGCCGCAGCGGGCGTCGATACCAACCCGGCCGGCGCAGACTACGTGCCTCGCGGCGGCCAGGCCGCCGATATCAACGAAGACGGCTTCGTCGACCTGCTGTTCGGGTCGCGGCTCCTGATCAACGACGGCGACGGAACCTTCAGCGACGGCAGCGCAGCGGCCGGGGTCCCGGTGCTCGCCGACCAGGGCCTCAAGCTGGTCGACATCGACATCGACGGGGACCTGGATCTGCTGCACCACGACGGATCCGTCACCCGCCTGCACCTGAACGCCGCTGGCGTCTTCGGCGCGGGTACGATCGTGAACCAGGATGCCGCCGTGCCGAGTTTCGGCTTCGGTCTCAACGCCTGCGATTTCAACTCCGACGGGTTCGAGGACATGATTGTGGCGCACAACGTCACGGCGACCGGCACCGGCGTGCCGAAGCTCTACGTCAACGTGGCCGGCACCCTGATACCGTCGGCCGTCCAGCGCGAAGTGGTGGTCAACACGAACGACCTGGTCGCGCACAACGACCTGGTCGGCTGCGCCGACGTGGATAACAACGCCATGCTGGACTTCGTCGTGCGCTGGGGCACGAACTACCGCCTGCTCCGCACCGCGCTTCCGCTCACCCGCCGGATCCGGCTGCGCGTCGTCGGCATCGGCGGCGAGCACAACCAGCAGGGGCGGATCGTGCGCGCCGTGCCGCGGAGCGCCCCCACGCGGATCATGACGCGCGTGGTCGAATCGGGATCGGGCCTGCATTCGCAGAACCATTACGACGTGAACATCGGCGCGCCGTGGACCGGGATCTACGACATCACGGTGCGCTTCGGGGCGGGCGTCGTGACGACGACCGCCGAAGCCGGCGATGACCTGACGATATTCGCCGACGGCCGGGTCGAGGACGGGCTGGAGTAGTCGCTCAGCCGAGCGCGGCGGCCAGGTCCCCGATCAAGTCGTCCGTGTCCTCGATGCCGACCGACAGCCGCACCAGAGAATCGCTGATGCCGAGCTTTGCGCGCGCCTCGGGCGGCACCGACGCGTGGGTCATGATTGCCGGGTGATCGACGAGGCTCTCGACGCCGCCCAGGCTCTCCGCGATCGTGAAGATCTCCAGGCGCTCGAGAAATGTGCGCGCCTCCGCGAGCCCGCCCTTCAGGAACAATGTCACGATGCCGCTACCGCCATTCGGCATCTGCCGCGCGGCGAGCGCGCGCTGCGGATGCGAGGCGAGCCCCGGGTACAGCACTCTCTCGACGCGCGGATGGCGTTCCAGCCATTCCGCGATCGCCTGCGCCGATTCGCTCGACTGGCGCATGCGCAGCGGCAAAGTCTTGAGGCCGCGAAGCGCGAGGAAGCTGTCGAACGGGCCGCCGATCGCGCCGATCGCGTTCTGCAGGAACGCGACCCGCTCGCCGAGCGAAGTGTCCTTCACGACCGCGACGCCGCCCACCATGTCCGAGTGCCCGTTCAGGAACTTGGTCGCCGAGTGCATGACGATGTCGGCGCCGAGCTCCAGCGGCCGCTGGATCCACGGCGTCGCGAATGTGTTGTCGACGACCAGCAGGATTCCGCGTGAGCGCGCGAGCTTCGCGAGCGGCGCGATGTCCACCAGGCGCAGCAGCGGGTTGGACGGCGACTCGATCCAGATCATCTTTGTGTTCGGGCGGATGGCGGCTGCCGCTGCCTTCGGGTCGGACAGGTCGGCAAAGCTGAAGTCGAGCGCGGCGCTCCGCTTTCTCACGCGTTCGAACAGGCGGAAGGTGCCGCCGTAGAGATCATCGAGCGCGAGCACATGGTCGCCGCTGTCGATGAGTTCGAGCAAGGTCGCCGTCGCTGCCATGCCGGAGGCGAAGGCGAATCCCTGCGTGCCGCCCTCGAGATCGGCGATGCAGCGCTCCCAGGCCATGCGTGTCGGGTTCTGCGTCCGCGAATACTCGTAGCCCTTGTGGACGCCCGGGCTCTCCTGCGCGTACGTCGAGACCGCATAGATCGGCGGCATCACGGCGCCGGTCGTCGGGTCCGGCGACTGTCCGGCATGGATCGCGCGTGTGTTGAAGCCGAGGCCTTGCCTGGGTTTTTTCATCGATTCCCTCAGTTCACGGTCGCGACGGTCATCTGGCGGCGCAGGTAGTTCAGGACGTCGGCGCGCGTGATCAGTCCGTGGAACCGGCCGCCGTCCATCACGGCGGCATAGGGCCGCACGTCGAGCATCGCGACCAGGTTCCGCAATGCGAAGCCGGGCTCGACGGTCAGGTAGTTCGTGTGCATGGCCATGCGCACCGGGTCATTGAAGCGCTCCGGGTCGCCGAAAGCGTGGCGCATGATGCCGTCCTCGTCGATGAAGCCGACGAGCCTGTCGGCCTCCATCACCGGCAGCTGGCTGAAGCCGGCATTCCGCAGGCGGTTGTGCGCGGTCGTCAGCACGTCGTCGGGTCCGACCGTGATGGTCGCGCGCTCGCCGTGCGGCCGGCCGACCAGGTCGCGCAGGTCGCCGTGCTGGGTGCGCTGGATGAATCCCTGGTCTTCCATCCAGAAATCGTTGAAGAGCTTCGACAGGTACTTGTTGCCGGTGTCGCAGGCAAAGGTCACGACGCGCTTCGCGGTCTTCTGTTCGCGGCACCAGCGCAGCGCCGCAGCGACCAGCGTTCCGGTGGACGAGCCGACCAGCAGGCCCTCGGTGCGCAGGATCTCGCGCGCGAGCGCGAACGATTCCGCGTCCGGAATGCTGTAGGCCTTGCGGCACATCGAGAAATCGCAGATGTCCGGGATGAAGTCCTCGCCGATACCCTCGACCAGCCAGGACCCGGCCTTTCCGTAACTGCCGCGGTTCACCTGGTCGGCGAGCACCGAACCCTCCGGGTCAGCGAGCACCAGCTCGACCGACGGCAGGGCTTTCCGGAAGAACTGCGTCAGGCCGGCGATCGTGCCGCTCGAGCCGATGCCGACCACGATCGCGTCCACGCGCCCGTCCATCTGCTCGAGGATTTCCGGGCCGGTCGTCGCGGCATGCGCTTTCGGGTTGTCCGGGTTGCCGAACTGGTTGATGTGGTACCAGCCGTTCTCGCGCGCAAGCCGCGCGCCGAGATCCTGGTAGTACTCCGGATGGCCCTTCTCGACGTCGGACCGCGTCAGGATCACCTCGGCACCCATCGCGCGCAGGTTGAAGATCTTTTCCTGGCTCATCTTGTCGGGCAGCACGAGCACGACGCGATAGCCCTTCTGCGCGGCGACGAGCGCGAGCCCGAGTCCGGTGTTGCCGGCGGTCGCCTCGACGATCGTGCCGCCCGGCTTCAGGTCCCCGCGCTTCTCGGCCTCCTCGATCATCGACATGCCGATGCGGTCCTTGATCGAACCGGCGGGATTCATGAGTTCCAGCTTCAGGAACAGCGCGCAGGGCCCGGTATCGAGCTTTTTGAGCTCGAGCATCGGCGTCCTGCCGATCATGTCCAGAACGTTGCCGTACACCTGCATGTTGTCGCGCCGTCCGCGGGAGGCTACTGTGAACGTGAATTGTAACGGGAGTGGCGCCGTGGTTTGGCGGCCGTTCGTCAATGCAGCAACGGTCGCAGGCATCCTGGCGCTCGCGGCCTGTACGACGGCCGTCCGGCCGGCGGGGCCGCCGGTTTGGCGCGATCCCGCGCTGCAGCGCTCGCTCGAGGCCGCCCGCCGCGATTTCCTCATCGGCCAGCCCTTCGACCGGCTGGACGTGACCGTCCTGGAGGCCGCGCCGGATGGCTCGTGGCGGCGCGCGAGCGTCGGCGGACGGAGGCCCTGGTACCCGGCAAGCTGCGTCAAGCTCGCATTCGCGGTCGCCGCCGTGCGCTGGTGCGAGGACCGCGGGCGGCCGGCCGATTGCCAGGACGAATCGGTGCTGCCGATGCTGCGCGATTCGGACAATGTCGCAACCGGGGTCGTCGTCGATGCGATCACGGAAACCGTGAACGGCCCGGTCGAGGGCGCGGACTACGCATCCTGGTTCGAGGCCAGGCGATACACGGAGAAGCTGCTGGAAAGGCACGGTCTGCTGGCAGGCCAGCGCTTCGTCAACAAGACCTATCCGACGAACTCCGGCGAGATGCCGGAAGGACTCGAGGCGCTCGCGCGCGAGCGCCATGGCCGGAATGCGATGCACGCTGACGGCGGCGCAGGACTCATGCTCGCACTCGTCAGCGGTCAGTTTGGCCCCGGGACTCGCGATTACCTGCGATCGCGCCTGCGCCGGCCGCTGATATCCCGGAACAGCAGCATGGGCGGCGGATTCCCCGAGGGCACGCTCTACGAGAGCAAGATCGGCGATGCCTACGACACGCTGGCCGAGATCGTCCACGCCGAACTGCCGGACGGCCGGCGCATCATCATCTCGGCTTTTTCGAATGCGCGCGATCCCGACGGCCCCGATGAGCAGGACCTGACGGCGCTCGCCGGATTCTCGAAACGGCTGCTCGAAGCGCTGCCATCGCATGACTGAGCGCGCCGACCGCCTGCGGGGCGTGCTGATGATGCTCGCCGCCGTCGGCACTTTCTCGATCATGGACGCGTTGATGAAGACGCTGACCGTGCGCTATCCGGCCGTTCAGGTGGCGTTCTTCCGCGGCCTGGGGTCGCTGCCCTTCGTGTTCCTGATGTATGCGCTGACGGGCCGGCTCGCCGAGCTGCGGCCGGTGCGCGTCGGACTGCACGTCCTGCGCGCGGTGTTTGCGATCCTGATGCTCTGGGGTTTCCTGTGGGCGCTCGCACGCGCGAGCCTCACGGACACTTACGCGATCTACATGTCCGCGCCCCTGCTCGTCGTGCTCGCGGCATCCCTGGTGCTCGGCGAACGGATCGGCCGGCACGTCTGGTTCGCGATCATCGTGGGACTCGTGGGCGTGTTCGTGATGCTGAAGCCGAGTGTCGAGGGATTCGTGAGCCTCGCCGGCCTGGCGGCGCTCGGCTCGGCGCTCGCCTACGCGATCGTGGTCGTCATGGTGCGGGTGTTGTCCCGCACGGAGACGACGGCTTCGATGGTTTTCTGGTTTCTCCTGATGATGGCCGCGGGAGCGGGCGCGCTCGCGCTGCCGGACTGGGTTGCGGTAATCGCGTCCGACTGGCCGTGGATTGCCGCGATCGGACTTGCCGGCTGGGCCGGACAGCACCTGATCACCGAGGCGTTCCGCCTCGCGCCCGCCTCGCTGGTCGCGCCATTCGAGTACACCGCGCTCGTCTGGGGCGTCGCGATCGACTGGGTCGTCTGGCAGGCACTGCCCGGCGCGCGGGTGCTCGTAGGCTCCGCGATCGTGATCGGCGCCGGGCTCTACCTGCTGTACCGCGAGCGCTCCGTCGCTAGCGGCTGAGGTCCTTGATCATGCTCCGCCACTGGACGATCGCGCCGTCGATGGTCGCGACCGGCACGCGTTCGTTGAGTCCGTGCGCGAAGCTGTCCTTCGGGTGCATGTAGATGCCGCTGACGCCGTAGCTCGGCACGCCGAGATTGCGGAAGTACAGGCTGTCGGTCGCGCCCGCGGACATCGACGGCACGATCGGCAGGCCCGGCGAACGCAGGTCGATCGCCTTTCGCAGCGCCTTCATCACGTCATCACGGAGCGGCGAAGCGTCGCTCGGCACCGGACTGTTCGCGACAGTGATCTTCGCCTCCGGGTCATCGATGACCCGCGTGAGCGTCGACTGCACGTACTCGACGGATTCGCCCGGGAAGACCCGGCAGTTGATGTTGACCATCGCGCTCTGCGGGAGCGCATTCGGCGCATGGCCGGCCTTTGCCGTGGTCGGGACGCAGGTCGTGCCGAGCTGCCCGACGTACTCTGGCTTCGATGCCAGCAGGTCGTAGGCGGCCTGGTCCGATGAGTCTTCGGCATAGCGCAGCATCGCGGCGCCGACCTCGTCGGGCTGCATCTTGCCGGCCGCGCGGAAATAGGCCTGCGTCAGCTCGCTCGAGCGCGCCGGAAACCGGAAGGCGGCGACTTTCTCGGCCGCGCGCGCCATGTCCACGATCGCGTTCTTCGGACCCGGCCGGCTGCTGTGGCCGCCCGGATTGGAGAACGCGACCTCGAAGTCCATGTAGGTCTTCTCGGCGGCCTGAAGCGTGTACACGACCGGCTTTCCGTCGTCGCCCAGCATCGCGCCGCCGGCGTCGCTGTTCAGCAGCAGCTCCGCGTGCGCGAGCGTTTTCGCGAGCGCGGCGGTCGTGTCCTGTTCTGTCTCCTCGTCGCCGGTCAGCGCGAGCACGATGTCGCGGCGCGGCTTGAAGCCCTCCTGCTTGAGCCAGAGCAGCGCCGAGACCATCGAAACCAGGCCGAGCTTGTTGTCGCTCGAGCCGCGGCCGAACACGTAGCCGTCCTCGACGACCGCCGTGAACGGATCGCGTTCCCAGTCCTCCCGGAAGGCCGACACGACGTCCATGTGCGCGGCGATGACGATCGGCTTGGCCTTGGGGTCCGTGCCGCGGTAACGCGCGATCATGGTCGCGGTCTCGCCCATCGGCGTGATCTCGATGTCGGTGGCCGCGAAACCGCCGGCCTGGAGCAAGTCTGACAGGTAAGCGGCATAGGCGGGAACCTGCCCCTCGCCCTGCACCGTCTTGAAGCCGATCGAGCGCTTCAGGATGTCGAGCGCCTGGCTCGAAATGACGGGCGGGATCTCGGCCTTCGCGGCGAGGGCCGGAGGAACCGCCAGAAGGCAAAGGAGCATGGCGGCCAGGCGGCGCCCGGCTTGGATGGAATGCATGTCGGGAATTCCTTGTGAGGTTCGGGCCATTCTCGCAACCGCGCGAGCCCCGGCGCAAGCGCGGGCCGCCCCGGTTGCGCTAGAGTACGTGCCAACCGGGGGGCACGCCGAATGACGATTACAGTCCTGCTCGCAGCACTTGCGATTCTCGGCCTCGTGTTCATTCCAGTCCTGATCGCCGCCGCCAGGAAGCGCGGCGAGCTGCGACCGGATCCCGAATCCATCGCGCTCGGCGCGGTCACGAATTTCTTCGACACACTCGGCATCGGCTCTTTCGCCACGACTACCGCCTGGATCAAGTTCCGCAAACTGGTGCCGGACAGCTTCATCCCGGCCACCCTGAACGTTGGCCACGCGATCCCGACCATCGCGCAGGCGGCGATCTTCCTGGTCATCCTCGGCGTGCAGGTGGACCCGGTGCTGCTCGCCTCCTGCATCGCCGCGGCGGTCGTGGGCGCGCTCGTCGGCGTTCCGCTCGTCGTCCGGGCGCCGGTCAAGGTCGTCCAGGGAATCGTCGGCGTGGCGCTCCTGATCGCGGCCGGCCTGTATGCTTTGAGCAACCTGAACCTGATGCCGATTGGCGGCGATGCGACTTCGCTGCCGGCCGCTCAGTTGTACGTGGCGATCGCAGTGCACTTCGTGCTCGGCGCGCTGATGGCGTTCGGCATCGGCCTGTACGCGCCGTCGCTGATCCTGCTGAGCCTCCTCGGCCTCGATCCGCGGCTCGCGTTCCCGATCATGATGAGCGCCTGCGCATTCCTGATGCCGACGACCGGATTCAAGTTCATCAGGACCGACCGCATCAACCTGCGGATCGTCCTCGGCATCGCCCTCGGCGGCGTCCCCGCGGTGCTGCTCGCTGCGTTCGTCGTCAAGGAGATGCCGATCGTCTGGCTGCGCTGGGGCGTGGTCGTCGTCGTGCTGTACGCCGCTTTCCTGCTGCTGCGGTCCGCCATCCGCCCGGCGTCCGCTACGGTCCCGGAGGCCACATGAATCGCCGTCATTTCTTCCAGACTTCCGTCGCCGCCGCGGTCGCCTATGCGTTGCCCTACGGGCGCGTTTACGCACTGGACCAGGCCGCCACCGGGGCGGCGGGTGGCATCCCGGCCGTCACGCTTTCGGGCAAGCGCACCATCCTCGCGCAGGCCGCGCTCAAGGACCTGAAGTCGCGGCTGCGCGGGCCGCTGATGCTCGCGGGCGACGTGGGCTACAACGAGGCGCGCCGGGTCCTCAATGAATCCATCAACAAGTTCCCCGCGCTGATCGTGCAGCCGACCGGCGTCGCGGACGTCCAGAGCGCGGTCAACTTCGCGCGGGAGAACGAACTGCTGCTCGCCGTGAAATGCGGCGGCCACAGCCCCGGCGGCAAGTCCACCTGCGAGGGTGGAATGCAGATCGACCTGTCGCGTTTTCGCGGCGTGCGCGTGGATGCCGCAGCTAAGCGCGCCTACGTGGACGGCGGCAGCCTGCTCGGTGAGCTCGACCACGAAGCGATGGCGCATGGCCTCGTCACGACGGCCGGCACCGTTTCGCACACCGGCGTCGGCGGCCTCACGCTCGGCGGCGGCTTCGGCCGGCTCGCCCGGCGCTTCGGGCTCGCGCTCGACAACGTGCGTGCGGTCGACATCGTGACCGCGGACGGCCGTTACCTGCACGCGGACCCGGACGAGAACCCGGACCTCTACTGGGGCGTACGCGGCGGTGGCGGCAATTTCGGCATCATCACGAACTTCGAATTTGAGCTGCACCCGATGCAGCGCGAGGTCGTCGCCGGCAACCTCCTGTTCCCGGTCGAGCGCGCGCGGGAGATCGTCGAGTTCTACGGCAACTACAGCAACGAGGCGCCGGACGACCTGTACATGGACTACTTCATGCAGCTGCCGCGCGGCGGCAAGCCGGGAATCAGCGGCATCCATGTCACGCATTCGGGACCCGCGGACCGCGCGGAGGCTGCGCTCGCGCCGCTGCGCAAGCTCGGGACGCCGATCGCCGACACGATCAAGGCCCAGGACTACGTCGCCGTCCAGAGGAGTTCCGACCGGTCGGATCCGCGCAACGAAGGCAGCTACCTGAAATCCGGCTTCGTCGGCGACTTCAAGGGCGAGATGATCGACGCTCTGTTGGCCGGCTTCCAGCCGGATCCGGGCCGCGGCACCGTCGTCTTCTTCCAGCAGTCCGGCGGTGCGATCGGCCGCGTTGCGAAGGATGCAACCGCTTTCCCGCACCGCGCCTCGAAGAACAACATGTTCGCCGTGGTCTCCTGGAGCCTGGCGGATGATCCGTCGCCGCACATCCGCTACGTCAAGGATTACTGGGCATCGCTCGAGCGCTTCACCGACGGCTACTACACCAACGAAGTGGCCGATGAAGCCCAGTCGATCGTCGACGACAATTACCAGGGCAATCTCCCGCGCATGCGCGCGGTCAAGAAGCAGTATGACCCCGGCAACCTGTTCCGCCTGAACGCGAACGTCCAGCCCGCCTGATCGTCCTCGACGGGCACCTCGACGAACCGGAGTGGCGGGACGCCGAAGTCCTGCAGGAATTCCGCGTCACCGCACCGCTTACGCGCGCAGTCCCGCCGCAGGGTACAGTCGCGCGCGTGCTGGCCCTGCCTGAGGGCCTCTTCATCGCCGTCCGCGCGGAGCAGCCGCCCGAAACCCGGACCTACGGACGTTCGACACGCGATGCGAAGTACATCGATGCGGACCCGGTCACCGTCATCGTCGATTTCGAGGGTGAAGGCACGAGCGCCCATGAGTTCACGGTTTCACTGAGCGGCTCGATCAGGGACGGAATCGTCTCGCGGCAGAACGTATTCAATTCCGACTGGGATGCCGTCTGGTACCGCGCGGTGACCGAGGACGAGACGGGCTGGACCGTCGAGATGCAAATGCCCTGGTCGGTCGCACCAATGCGGGAGAACGCGGGCGGCAGGCGCCGCATCGGGGTCTATGTCAGCCGCGATGTCAATGCGCTGGCCCAACGCTACGCGTTCCCGGACATCGATCTGAGGAGTCCCACGTTCGTCGCCGACCTGCACCGGATCGAGGTGCCCGCCTTTGCTTCCCGCATGCTGGCGTGGATCCCCTACGGATCCGTCACGACCGACTTGCTGGAGGGTGAAAGTGACCTCCGCGCAGGCATCGACCTGCTGTGGCGACCGACCGCCTCGCAGCAACTCTCCGCGACGATCAATCCCGATTTTGGCCAGGTCGAATCGGACGACCTGGTCGTGAACTTCTCGGCCATCGAGACGTTTTTCACGGATAAGCGGCCGTTCTTCACTCAGGACCAGCAGCTCTTTGACCTTCGCACCACCCTGGATGGCCGGCTTGTCAACACGCGCCGCATCGGTGCCGCGCCGGACTCAGGGCCCGAGGGCCAGACCGATATCCTGGCCGCGGCGAAGTACAGTGTCGCGAGCTCCGGCTGGGAGTTCGGCGCATTCGGCGCATCGGAGGACGATTCTTCGCAAGCGGAGGGCCGGGACTTCCTGGCAGTGCGCGTCAACCGGCGCGCCGACGACTGGGGCATCGGCTATCTCGGCACTTTCACCGACCGCCCGACCCTCAATCGGAGCGCGACGGTACACGCGATCGACGCGGAGTTTTCCCCCGGTTCCGGCTGGGCCCTGCGCGGCCAGGCCGTGCTTTCCGAAGTCGATGACAGGTCGACCGCGGAGAACGACGCCACCGGCGCGGGCGCCTGGCTGGCCGCGCTTTACGCGCCCGGCGCCCGGCTCGAGCAGAACCTCTACGCGTCCTGGTACGACGACGACTACAACGTGAATGACCTCGGATTCATGGAGCGGAACGACATCCGGGTACTGCGATCGGAGACTTTCTGGCATACGCGAAGCTACCCCGACGACTACTACCGGCAATCCAGCTTCCTGTTCGCGGACGCGAACTGGCAGACGACCGACGACGGCCGCGAGCTGCCGTCGTGGCTCGAGCTCGGAACCACGGTCGTGTATCGCGACGGCAGCGAGTTCTACCTGTACGGTGAGGCAGCGACCTCAGGCATCGACGATCTCACGACGCGCGGCGGGCCTGCATTCAACCTGGACTCGCAGGTGGAGCTCGAGATCGGTTACCTGACCGCGCGCACCGAGCGATGGCACACCTACCTCGAGTTCCAGGTCGGCCAGGACGGACTCGATGGTTTCGGCACGCAGTTCCTCCTGAACCCGCAGTACTACGTGTCGCCTGAACTCAGCGTCGAGTTGAACTTCGCCTACACCGACAGCCCGGAGTGGCTGATCTGGCAGCCGGACATCTCCCGCGTGACGTCATACGCGCGGCGACAACTCGAGGTCGACGTCAACGCCAACTGGTATCCGTCGGCGCGCTCGGAACTCCGCTTGAAGCTGCAGTGGATCGGGCTCAAGGCGCAGGCTGGCGAGGCATTCGACATCGGCGTGAACGGCGATCTCCTGCCCGCGGCCGTCGCCGCGCCAGACTTCAGCCTAAGTGATCTCGGCGTGCAGGCGCGGTTTCGCTACGAGTTCAAGCCGCTGTCGGAACTGTACGTCGTGTACACGTACGGTGGCAGCGCATTCGACGAGGGGCAACGCTCGTTCAGCGAACTGTTCGACGACAGCATCGACGGAGTCATTGCCCACCAGTTCCTGGTGAAGCTGGCCTGGCGCTTCTAGCGCCGGCGACTACTTGCGGCTCGACAGCCTCTCGAGCGCGCGGCCTGGGATCGGCCGCTCGGTGAGCTGTTCGAACTGCATCTCGACGCGTCGCTCTGGAACAGCAGCGACAACAATGCCTTCGACCTGACCGAGGCCTGGTTCGAGTACCGGCCGTATCCACAGGGCGGCTGGCGTTTGCGCGTCCGTGCGGGCGCGTTCTACGCGCCGATCTCCTTCGAGCATCGTGCGGCCGGCTGGACCAACCCCTATCTGATCAGTTCGTCCGCAGTGAACACCTGGGTCGGCGAGTCCGGAAACGGATTCGTGCCGGGCCGCGTGCTGTTCGAGGAGATCGACGACCGGCTCGGCTACTACGTGGGCGCGCACCTGCGCTGGCTCGACCGCCTGGAGCTGCGCTACCTGCACTACGACAATCGCGCGGACCCGGCGATCTTCGAGGCGGAAATCAACGATTTCGCCTGGCTGACGCGATTCGACAGCCTGGGATTCCGCCTCGAGACTTCATCCGACTGGAACTTCATCGCGCAGTGGATGGATTGCTATACGGCCGCCGGACGCGGCTCGGCGGAGGCCTGGGACTTCGAACGTGTCCGGCCGCGGGTATCTCGGCCTGCCGACCGACGCGACCGAGCGCCAGCTGCAGCTCCAGGTCATCTACTCGCGCTGAAAAAAACGGGGCCCCTTTCGGGGCCCCTCTTCACTTTCGCCGGGCCGCGAGGCTCAGAATTCCTTCGTGAACCGAACTCCGTACTCGCTCGCGTCGTTGCTCATCATGATGAGCACGTAGTCGCCGGTGTTCAGCCGGCCGTTGTCGTAGCGCTCGTCGGTCACGTTCCGGCCGTAGGCGCCGAGCGACCAGTCGCCGTCGTTCGGGCGATACGTGAAGTCGAAGTTGATCAGGTCGCGGCTGTCGATCTGAGTGAAGCGGCCGGGATCCGAGCTCGGCTCGCCCAGCATCTCGTCGCGGAACGACCAGTCTGCGCGCAGCGTCAGCTCGCCGCTTCCGAGGGGCACCACGAGCTCGGGGCTGAGCGATGCGGTGATCTCGGGCGTCAGCGGCGCGGCCGCGAACGGTGTGTCGTCCTTCACGTCCACGTCGATGAAGCCGAGCGACGAGTGCAGGCGGAAGTTTTCCGTCGCCTGCCAGGTGCCCTCCCACTCGACGCCCTGCGATATCTGGTCGACGATGATATTGACGGTGCTGAAGCCGCCGCCAGACGTCGTGCTCACCTGGTATGGCAGGTCCGAATAATCCGTGTAGAAGAGCGCAATGCTCATCTCGAGGTTCGGGAACGGCTGGCCCTTCAGGCCGATCTCGTAGTTCTGCGCCGTGATGTTGTCGTTCGCGACGAAGCAGTTTGGCCGCGAAAGGACGCCGGTGCCGAAGTCGAATGAACCGATCAGGCAGTACGGGCGCGCCGGGTACTGGCCCGACTGGTAGCCGCTCTGGATCGCGCCGTACACGGTCATGCGGTCGCTGAACTTGAGCGCAGCCGACACGTCCCAGCTCGTCTCCGACCAGTCACGGCTGTTCGATTCCTCGATCAGCTCGAACAGGATGGTGTGCGCCGATTTTTCGTCTTCCGTGTGGCGCACGCCGCCGGCGAGCCGGAGGTTGTCGCTGACCTGGAAGCCGACATTCGCGTAGACCGCCTGGCTGTCCACGTCCTGCTCGAGGAAGAAGTCGCCGCCGGGCCCGCCGTTGAAGGTCGTGTCGTCCTGGAAGTTGTGGCCATCCTCCTCGAACTGGTACAGGCCGACGACGTAGTCGACCATGCCGAGGTCGCCGGAGAACTGCAGCTCGATGGAATCCTGGTCTGCCTCGCCCACTTCCGGGAAGGACAGGAAATCGTCGAAAAATCCGTCGTCGTCGAGCCCGCTCTCGTATTCCGACTTGCGGTGGCTCGCGAGCAGCTTCAGGTTGAAAGCCTCGGACGCCTCGTAGCCGACGGTCAGCGAGATGCCGTGCGCCTTGTTGGTCACCGAGACCTGGTCGGCTTGGCCGGTGTTGTTGTTGTACGGGTTGCTCGAGGTGTCGGCATTCGTATAGCCCGCCTGCGCGACGGCGCCGTTCGGCAGCTCGTCGATCAGGGTGTCGTAGGGCCTGAGGCCGTTGCTGCCGTTGTTGGCGTCGGCCGCCAGCAGGAATGACAGCTGGTCGGTCGCCTCGACCCGCAGCGCGAAGCGCCCCGAGGTGTCCTCCATCTCGCCGACCCGCTTCGAGGCGTTCGGGATGTTGACGAAATCGCCAAGACCGTCGCGCGTGTTGTAGGCGCCCGTCAGCGACATCGCGACGCGTTCGGACAGCTGCATGTTCGCATAGGCATTCGCATTGATCCGGCCGCGCGTGCCCGCCATCACCGAGATCCGACTGCCCTCATCGTCGCCAGGCCTGGTCGTGATGATGTTGATGGCACCGCCGATCGAGTTGCGCCCGTACAGGGTGCCCTGCGGACCGCGCAGGACCTCGATGCGTTCGATGTTCGTCAGGTTCCAGTTCTGGCCGACCTGGCGGCCGAGATAGACGCCGTCCACGTAGACGCCGACGCCGGGGTCGGTCGTGATCAGGTGGTCCTGCAGGCCGATGCCGCGGATGAACGGGTTGGCCGACGACGTATGCCCCGCCGAGAATTCGGTGACGTTCAGGTTCGGCACGAACTTGCCGACGTCCGTCAGCGTCTGGATGCCCTGCTTCTCGACATCGGCCGCCGTGAACGCGCTGAGCGCGACGGGCACATCGTAGATGCTCTGCTCGCGCTTCTGTGCCGTGACGATCACTTCCTCGAAGACGGGCTTGTCCGTCTCCTGCGCAGCGACCATTGGATGAAAGCCGAGACCGGCGACCGGGACCGCGCCCAGCAGGAGCGCGAGCTTTTTCTTGTTCATTGGGTTCCCCCCTCAGGGAATGCGTTGACTGGGCGTGATCATAATCCACCCGGAGGCCGCCGTGGTTACAGCTCTCCGATGTCCTCGTTCCAGACCGCGGGGTTCGCGCGGATCCAGGCGCCGAGCAGGTCGATGCATTCGGCG
>JANNHT010000113.1:0-11984 GCA_031404555.1 Gammaproteobacteria bacterium | reverse complement strand
CGAGATAGTTCACGGTGGGAAATCCGGGATTCGGATGCGTGGAGAGTGCATAGAGAAAGTCCGACGGCCCGGCGCCGAGCGCCCGCAGCCGGTCGATGACCTCCTGGCGCATGCGGCCCCAGTCCCCTTTCGTGCGGTTGGCGGTCTGGTACCAAGCATATGACTGCGAGAACGGAACACGCAGGACCGGCAGCGTCACCAGCAGCAGCACGGCTACCAGCACCCAGCGGATGTCGTTGCGCGCGATGCGCGTGCTGCTCCGGATCGCGCCGATGCCGTGGATGATCGAGTAGGTCAGGAAGAGGCAACCGGCACCGAGCAAGGGATAGGCGTGATACGGAAAGCCCTTGCCCTGCACCCAGTAACTGGCGGCGAATGCAGCGACGGCGGCCACGAACATCGCGTGCACGCGCGTGAACGAAAACGTCAGGAGCGCGACGCCGAGGGCATAGGCCGCCGGCATGGCCGCGTCCCTGAATCGGTCGAGGATCCGGTAGCCGGAATCGTCATAGGCCCAGTAGACGGCGCGGATCAGCGGCAGGGCGAAATCGAGGTAGTCGCGGGCGAACAGCAGGATCGCCCCGGCATACGACAGCACCGTGACCGCCATCGCGATCGTCTCCGCGCGAAAGAGCGCGCGAAAACTCCGCGACAGCAGGAGCTGCAGCAGTTCGAGCAGCACCGGAAGCGCGAGCAGGAAGGGTTTCAGGCAGAAACCAAAGCCGGCCGCGAAGCCGACAATCACGGGGAGCAGACGCCCTGACGCCGGCACGCCGGCCGTGCGGCCGATCATCGAGTACAAGTACGGGAGAATCAGGATCAGCGCGAGCACGTCGCGCTGTCCGAAATTCCCGATCGGCAGGATGGCCGCGACCGCGACGCTCACGACGAGGAGCGCGAGAACCTTCGCATGACCGATTGCACGGCCCATCGGCGGCAGGACGACGGCCGACAGCGCGAGCGCCGCGATCGTCAGCAGCCAGTTCCAGGCCTGGATCGCGACGATCTCGGGCAGCCAGCCCGCACGCGCCACGGCCGCGGCCGGCATCATCAGGAACCAGGCAAGCGGCGGATTGACGTCGAGGATGTCGGTGCCGAAGCGCTTGCCGTCCAGCAGCCATGCGGCGGAATGCGTGATCCAGGCCACGTCGTGATTCACGTGCACCTGCGATTGCAGGTACACGCCGGTGAACAGGATCAGCAGGCAAACGAGCGCCGTTGCGCCGAGCGCCCAGACGCGCGGCTCAATGCGACGTAGGCGGCCCGTTTCCGGCATCTCGCGCATAAACCTGAACGCTCCCTTGGTCCGCTACCTTAGTGTATCGGGCGAATGCGGTCGCGAGCGCCGGATCCGAACCGAAGACCGCGAAGTAGTCGATGTAGCGCATACCCGCATCCTGCGGGCTGCCGCTGCGGCTGCGCCGGCTGACGAGGATGAAATCGGGTTCGCCGTCAAGCATCGCGCGGCGCACGTGCTCTCGCTGGACCATCATCGCGGCGTCGATGGCCTCGTGCTGCCTGGCATCCGTAACTTCGTCCTTCCGCAGCCAAGCCGGTGGCAGGAATTGCGCCATGTCCGGACCGGCCCAGTCCGCGCCGAGATTATTCAGGGTCGGGAACGCCGGATACGGATTCGTCGAGAACACCAGCACGGTTTTGCAGGCAGGCACCGGCAGCAACGGACAGCAGGATGACCACAAGACCGGTCAGGTGCCAGGTCATCGGTCCGAGCGCGTCGCGGCGGATGGCGTGGTTCATGGGTCGGCAGTGCAAGAATACTCAAGCCCGCCGCGGGACGAATGAGCCGTGGGCCAGGAAATCGGCAACCGCCACCGCGACCGACCGATTGAGCAGCATGCCGATGTGGCTGACGTCGTGGATCCGGTGATCGGTCGCGCCCGGCAGCAGGGTCTCATCCACGGCGACCGTGCCGTCGTTCGGCTGCGGCAGGTCGGCGACGAGGCGGCCGAAGCCGGCGGAACGGCTGCCGGCAATCAGGCCGAGCTCGCGCTGGAGTCCCCAGCGGCGGTCGCGTTCGCGCACGAGTTCGGTGAATGCGAGCGAGCCCAGGAGCCGCGGCCCGAAGGACCAGCCGGCAACCGCGCGCGCCGCGCGCGAACCCTGCACCGGCGAACCGAGCAGTACGACCCGTCCGGGCGGCAGCTCCGACTCGCGTTCCAGCGTCTCGATCGCAACCACGCCGCCTAGGCTGTGCGCGACGAGATGCACGGGCCCCTTAAACGCGCGCAGTCGCCGCGCGAGCGCGGCAGTCACCTCATCGAGGGACGCGTGCAGCGATGGATAGCGGAATGTAGAGGCCTTGAATCCGAATCGTTCGAGCCGGTCGCGGAGCAGGAAGGATTCCAGCCCATTCATCCACAGGCCGTGGACGACGATGACGGGAATTCGGTGCCGGGTCGTAGTTTCGTAGTCTCCGGCCTGGCTCGAAACTACGGAACTACGACCCGGCACCATCGGGCGGCTTCTTGACGCGGATGTGCAGCTCCGCGAGCGCGGCGTCGTCGGCCTCCGACGGCGCGTCGGTCAGCGGATCCCAGGCCGACTGCGTCTTCGGGAAGGCGATCACGTCGCGGATGCTGTCCGCGCCCGACATCAGCATCGCGAACCGGTCGAGGCCGAAGGCGATGCCGCCGTGCGGCGGCGCACCGTAGCGCAGCGCCTCCAGCAGGAAGCCGAACTTGAGCGTCGCCTGCTCGCGCGAGATGCCGAGCAGGTCGAACACCGCGCTCTGCATGTCCTCGCGGTGGATGCGGATTGAGCCGCCGCCGATCTCCGAGCCGTTCAGCACCATGTCATAGGCGCGCGCGATCGCATCCTTCGGGTTCGCCTTGAGCGCAGCGGCATCGGGGTCCGCCGGCGAGGTGAACGGATGGTGCATCGCCATCCAGCGCTTCGCATCCGCGTCCCATTCGAACATCGGGAAGTCCACGACCCAGAGCGGCTGCCACGCCGCGTCCACCAGGCCGAGGTCGCGGCCGAGCTGCAGCCGGAGCGCGCCGAGCGCGTCGTTCACGACCTTGGTCTTGTCGGCGCCGAAAAAGATCAGGTCGCCGGCGCCCGCCTTGGTGCGTTCGAGGATGCCCGCGACCGCCGCGTCCGACAGGAATTTCAGGATCGGCGACTGCAGCCCGTCGCGGCCCTTTGCCGGATCATTGACCTTGATGTAGGCGAGCCCGCGCGCGCCGTAGCGCGCGACGGATGCCGTGTATTCGTCGATCTGCTTCCTCGACAGTTCGCCGCCGCGCGGCACTGCGAGCGCGGCGACACGCCCGTCCGGATCCGCCGCAGGCCCGGCAAACACCTTGAACTCACTGCCGCGCACCAGGTCCGCGACGTCGGTGAATTCGAGCGCGACGCGCAGGTCCGGTTTGTCGGACCCGAAGCGGCGCATCGCCTCCGCGTAGGTCAGGCGCGGGAACGGGTTTGGCAGCTGTACCTTCAGCACACGCGAGAAAATGTGGCGGACCAGGGCCTCCATCAGCGCCATCACCTGGTCCTGCTCGAGGAACGAGGTCTCGATGTCGAGCTGGGTGAATTCCGGCTGGCGGTCGGCGCGCAGGTCCTCGTCGCGGAAGCAGCGCACGATCTGGTAGTAGCGGTCGAAGCCGCTCATCATCAGGAGCTGCTTGAAAATCTGCGGCGACTGCGGCAGCGCGAAGAACTTTCCCGGATGCGTGCGGGACGGCACCAGGTAGTCGCGCGCGCCCTCGGGCGTCGCCTTGGTCAGCATCGGCGTCTCGATGTCCACGAAGTCGTGGCCGTCGAGATATTCGCGCATCGCGCGCGTGATCGCGTGGCGGCGGCGAATGCGTTCCTGCATCACGTCGCGCCGAAGGTCGATGTAGCGGTACTTGAGCCGCAGTTCCTCGCCAACTTCCTCGTCGAGCGCGAAGGGCGGCGTTATCGACGGGTTCAGCACGACCAGCTTCTGCGCAAGGACTTCGACCTGACCCGACGGCAGGTTCGGGTTGACGGTGCCGGCGGGCCGCAGCCGGACCTTGCCCTGCACCTGGATGCAGAACTCGCGGCCGAGGTGCTCGGCGACCTTGAAGGCCTCGGCGCTGTCCGGATCGAACACGATCTGGAGCAGGCCCGAGCGGTCGCGCAGGTCCACGAAGATCACGCCGCCGTGGTCGCGCCGACGGTGCACCCAGCCGGCCGCCTCGATGGTGCGTCCCGCCAGCGACTCGCCGATTTCTCCGCAGTAGTGTGTTCGCATGGGCAAAAGTGCGCGATGTTACGTGCGCGGCAGCGGCTGTGGCAACCGCATCAGCGGCGCCGGCCCGGCCGCGAGGCGGAGCGGCGCTGCGCGCGCCGTTTTGCGGCCGGTGAACGGGTCTTCGCAGCGGCCGGCTTGTCGGCGGCCGATTTCGCGTCCTTTCCGCCCTCCGGTTTCGCGTCCTTTCCGCCCGCGGGTTTCTCCCCTTCGGGAGCTTTGGCGTCCTGCTTCGCGTCCGGCTTGGTGTCCGGCTTGGCGTCCTTGTCCTTCTCGGTGGCGGGCTTCGCTTCCGCCGGCGCCGGTTCCTTGTCGCCCGCGATGTTCCGCTGCGAATCCTTGTCGCCCTTGAAGTCAGTCTCGTACCAGCCGCCGCCCTTCAGCCGGAACACGGGCGCGGACAGGAGGCGCTTGAGCGCGCTCTTGCCGCAGGCCGGGCACTTGCGCAGCGGCCGGTCGGAGACCTTCTGGAGTTCCTCGCGGTGGGCACCGCAGGCGGCGCACTGGTATTCGTAGAAAGGCATGAGCGGACCTCGGGTCCGCTCATTTTCGCATAACCAGCGAGTCGCCTTTCACTTCGACGCGGATGGTGTCGCCCGGCACGTACTCGCCCGCCAGGATGCGCTGCGCGAGCGGGTTCTCGAGCTGCTGCTGGAGCGCGCGCTTCAGCGGCCTGGCTCCGTACACCGGATCGAAGCCCGCCTCGCCCAGGCGGTCCAGGGCCGCTGGCGTCAGCTCGATCGAGAGCTCGCGATCCGCCAGACGGCGCCGCAGCCAGCCGAGCTGGATCTCGACGATGCGGCGGATGTGCTCGCGCTCGAGCGGATGGAACACGACGATGTCGTCGATGCGGTTGATGAACTCCGGGCGGAAGTGCTGGCCGACGATCTCGAGCACGGCCGCCTTCATGCGGTCGTAGTGTTCCGCGCCCGCCATCTCCTGGATCACCTGCGAACCGAGGTTCGAGGTCATGATCACGACCGTGTTGCGGAAATCGACCGTGCGGCCGTGGCCGTCAGTGAGGCGGCCGTCGTCCAGCACCTGCAGCAACACGTTGAATACGTCCGCATGGGCCTTCTCGATCTCGTCGAGCAGGATCACGGACTACGGCCGCCGGCGCACGGCCTCGGTCAGGTAGCCGCCTTCTTCGTAGCCGACGTATCCGGGCGGCGCGCCGATGAGGCGCGCGACCGAATGCTTCTCCATGAACTCCGACATGTCGACGCGGATCAGCGACTCTTCCGTGTCGAACAGGAATTCGGCGAGCGCCTTGCAGAGCTCGGTCTTGCCGACGCCGGTCGGCCCGAGGAACAGGAAGGAACCGTTCGGCCGGTTCGGGTCGGCGAGCCCGGCGCGCGTGCGGCGGATCGCATCCGAGACCGTGCGCACGGCCTCGGCCTGGCCGACCACGCGCTGGCCGAGCGCCTGCTCCATCTTGAGGAGCTTCTCTCGCTCGCCTTCCAGCATCTTCGAGACCGGGATGCCGGTCCACTTCGACACGACTTCCGCGATCTCCTCCTCGGTCACCTTGTTGCGGACCAGGAGCGGCGCTTTCTTCTCCGCCTGGTGGGAGTCCGCGAGGCGCTGCTCGAGCTTCGGGATCGCGCCGTGCTGGAGTTCCGCGGCTTTTGCAAGGTCGCCCGCGCGGCGCGCGGACTCATAGGCGGCCCGCGCGCGCTCGAGCTCTTCCTTGATATGGCTCGTGCCCTGCATCGCGGCCTTCTCGGCCTTCCAGACCTCTTCGAGGTCGGCGTATTCGCGCTCGAGTCCGGTCAGCGTCGCCTCGAGCGCCTCCAGCCGCTTGCGCGAGGCTTCGTCCGTTTCCTTCTTGAGCGCCTCGCGCTCGATCTTGAACTGGATGATCCGCCGCTCCAGGCGGTCGAGCGACTCGGGCTTCGAATCCATCTCCATGCGGATGCGCGACGCGGCCTCGTCCACGAGGTCGATGGCCTTGTCCGGGAGCTGGCGGTCGCTGATGTAGCGGTGCGAGAGCGTCGCAGCCGCGACGATTGCGGGATCGGTGATCTCGACCTTGTGGTGGTTCTCGTAGCGTTCGTTGAGGCCGCGCAGGATCGCGATCGTGTCCTCGACCGAGGGTTCGTCCACCAGCACCTTCTGGAAGCGGCGTTCGAGGGCGGCATCCTTCTCGATGTGCTTGCGGTATTCGTCCAGCGTGGTCGCGCCGACGCAGTGCAGCTCACCGCGCGCGAGCGCGGGCTTCAGCATGTTGCCGGCGTCCATCGAGCCCTCGGCCTTGCCGGCGCCGACCACCGTGTGCAGCTCGTCGATGAACAGGATCACCGAGCCTTCCTGCTTGCCGAGGTCGTTCAGCACACCCTTGAGGCGTTCCTCGAACTCGCCGCGGTACTTCGTGCCGGCGATCAGCGCGGCCATGTCGAGCGCGAGGATGCGCTTGCCCTTCAGGCCCTCGGGCACTTCGTTGTTGACGATGCGCTGCGCGAGGCCCTCGACAATTGCGGTCTTGCCGACGCCGGGCTCGCCAATCAGCACCGGGTTGTTCTTGGTGCGCCGCTGCAGCACCTGGATCGTGCGGCGGATCTCGTCGTCGCGGCCGATCACCGGGTCGAGCTTGTTCTGGCTGGCGCGGGCGGTCAGGTCGAGGGTGTATTTCTCGAGCGCCCCGCGCTGCGACTCGGCATTCGGGTCGTCCATGGGCGCGCCGCCGCGCACGGACTCGATCGCCTTTTCGATCGCGGCCTTCGCCGCGCCGGAATCCTTGAGGACGCGGCCGAGCACGCCGCGGTCATCGCAGGCGGCGAGCACGAACAACTCGCTCGCGATGAACTGGTCGCCGCGCTTCTGCGCGAGCTTGTCGGTGAGGTTCAGCAGCTTGATCAGCTCGTTCGACGGCTGGAGGTCGCCCTCATGGCCCTCCACGCTCGCGATGCGCCCAAGCTGCTCGACAAGACGCGAGCGCAGCAGGTTGACGTTGACGCCCGCGCGATCGAGCAAGGGCCGCGTGCTGCCGTCCTTCTGGTCGACGAAGGCCAGCATCAGGTGGATGGGTTCGATGAACTGATGGTCGCGGCCGACGGCCAGCGACTGCGCGTCGGCAAGCGCGCTCTGGAAGGGAGTGGTCAGGCGGTCCGCGCGCATCGCAGGACTCCGGATTGATGGCCAGCCCGGTGGATGAGGCCGGCTTCCGCACGATTCAACCCGAAATTGCGCGATTGCAAACATATTTCAAGGGCTTACGACCGGTCGCGGGCCGTACGGGTAGTGTCGCCGCCCGGGATTTGCTACAAGTCCGCTGGCGCGGACCGCTTGCGGCCGCGACACGTGTTGAATCGGTGGTTGATCAGATTGGGACTTGATCCATGGGACAGGTACCCGCAGACATGCGGCCGTCAGGGCCCGCGCCCTACGGTTTCGTCGGCGACGGCCGCGTTTCGCGGCATTGGCGCCACTATTTTTCCAGCCTCGGCATGCCCTGGGCGCTCTGGTCGTGCCGGATCGCGCGCGCCGACGCCTCGCGCGCTGATCGCGTGCTCGCGGACTGCCCGATCATCCTGCTCGCGGTCGCTGACGACGCCATCGAGGGCGTACTCGGGGAACTCCGGGACGCGGGGCTCGGCGACCGGACATTCCTGCATTTCTGCGGTGGCCGGAGCATCGAAGGCGCCTGGGGCGCGCATCCGCTGATGAGCTTCGGTGCCAGCCTCTACAAGCCCGCGTTCTACCGCGATATCCCGATCTTCGCCGAGAGCGCCGCCGGGTGGCCGGATCCGGTCGCGCACTTTCGCGCCCTGTTCCCGTTGCTGCCAAACCCCTGCTTCGCGCTCAGGCCGGAGGACAAGGCGTACTACCACGCGATCTGCGCGCTGGCCGGCGGCCTGACCGCCGTGGTCTGGCGCGAGTTCTTCGAGGCGATGGCGACGCGCTTCGCCGTGCCGCGCGAGGCGCTCGCCGGCTACCCGCGCCGGATCATTGAAAACGTCATCGATTCCCCCGATACGGCATTGACCGGCCCGGTCGCACGCGGCGATACCGGCACGGTCCGCGCCCATCTGCGCGCGCTCGACGGCGATGCGCTCGGCGCGCTCTACCGGGCATTCATCGACGCCGCCGCCAAGGAACCCGCATGAAATCCGTTCTCGATTTCGCCGCCGCCAAGGCGGCCGACCGCCGGATCTCGATGGTCACCTGCTACGACGCGAGCTTCGCGCGCATGCTCGAGGCCTCCGCCGTGGATTCGCTGCTGGTCGGCGACAGCGCCGCGATGGTGATGCACGGCCACCCGGACACGCTCGCCGCGACCGTCGAGATGATGGCCGAGCACACGGCGGCGGTGCGGCGCGGCGCGCCGACGCGATTCCTGGTCGCCGACCTGCCATTCCTGTCGTTCCGCAAGGGCGTGCCCGCGGCACTCGATGCAGTCGCCGCGCTGATGCGCGCGGGCGCGAATGCCGTGAAGCTCGAGGGCGTCGTCGGGCACGAGGACGTGATCAAGGCGATCGCGGGTTCCGGCATTCCGGTCATGGGCCATCTCGGGCTTACGCCGCAGTCGGTGCACGCGCTTGCCGGCTACCACGTGCAGGGACGATCCGATGCAGCCGCGGCGCGAATCCTGGCCGAGGCGCGCCAGCTCGAGGCGCTCGGCTGCTTCGCGCTGGTGCTCGAATGCGTGCCCGCGGCGCTCGCCGCGTCGATCACGGGCGCGCTTCGCATCCCGACCATCGGCATCGGCGCCGGCCCCGCCTGCGACGGGCAGGTTCTGGTGCTCCAGGACCTGCTCGGCCTGTCGAACGGATTTCGCCCGAAGTTCCTGCGGAGCTACGCGGACGGATTCGCCGATTTCCGCGATGCCGTTGACCGATTCGACCAGGACGTCAAGCGGGGCGCGTTTCCGACGGCCGCCGAGAGCTACGACGCGTGATCATCTGCGAAACCGTCGCGGAACTCGCCGAGGCGCGCCGCGCGCGCGCACCGGGCACGACCGGCTTCGTGCCGACCATGGGGGCGCTCCACGAGGGGCATCTCTCGCTGTTCCGCCGCGCGCGCGCGGAAAACGCGCGGGTCTGGACCAGCCTCTTCGTCAATCCCGCACAGTTCAATGAGCGCGCGGACCTCGATGCCTACCCGCGCCCGCTCGATGCCGACCTCGACCTGCTCCGCGGCGCCGGCTGCGAGCTCGCTTTCCTGCCGCGCGAGTCCGAGATCTATCCGGACGGCTATCGCTATCGCGTGACAGAGAACGACCTGAGCCTCCGGTACTGCGGCGCGTCCCGCCCCGGGCATTTCGACGGCGTGCTGACGGTCGTGCTGAAGCTCCTGCTGCTGATGCGACCCGAGCGGGCCTACTTCGGCGAGAAGGATTTCCAGCAGCTGCGCCTGGTCGAGGGGCTGGCCCGCGCCTTTTTCCTCAACACCGAGATCGTTCCCTGCGCGATCGTGCGGGAGGCCGACGGTCTTGCGATGAGCTCGCGAAATCGCCGGCTGACGCCCGCAGAGCGCGAGCGCGCGCCGGCATTCCAGCGCCTGCTAGCGCAAAGCGTGAAGCGCGACGAATCCGCCGAGCAGGCTGCGGCCGCGCTCGCGAATGACGGATTCGAGGTCGAGTACGTCGCCGACCATGAAGGGCGCCGGCTGGCGGCCGTGCGCCTCGGCACCGTGAGGCTCATCGACAATGTCGAACAGCACTGAATCGCGGCTCCTGTTCCAGCTCACCGGCTCCATCGCCTGCTTCAAGGCCTGCGAGCTGATCTCGCGCCTGGTCAAGCGCGGCGTCGCCGTGCAGACGGTCGCGAGCGCGGGTGCCCTGCGCTTCGTCGGCAAGCCAACGCTCGAGGGACTCACGGGCAGGCCCGTGTTCACGGACCTCTACGAGTCCGGGCGGACGATGGACCACATTCATCTCGCGCGGTGGGCGGACGTCGCGCTCCTCTGCCCTGCCACGGCGAACTCCCTGAACCGGCTCGCGGCCGGACTCGCCGATGATCCGATCGGCGCGCTGTTCCTCGCCTGGGAGATCGCAGCCAAGCCCTACCTGATCGCGCCGGCCATGAACGCGAGCATGTGGGAGCACCCGGCGACCCGTGCCGCGCGCGTGCGGCTCGCCGATTACGGCGCGACGATGCTCCCGGTCGGCGACGGACGCCTCGCCTGCGGCGAGTCCGGCGAGGGCCGGCTCGCGGAAGCGGCCGAACTCGAGTTCGCCGTGATGCAGGCGCTGGAGCGCGGGCGATGAACGTGCTCGTGACCTCGGGCGCGACGCGCGAGCCGATCGACAGCGTGCGCTTCATCTCGAACATCAGCAGCGGCCGGACCGGCGCCGCGATCTGCGAAGCGCTGGGAGCGCGCGGATTCGGCGTGACGCAGGTGCACGGCACCGATTCGGCGGTCGCCGCGGGTATCTCCCGGCATGAATCCTTCACGGACCACGGCTCGCTCGACGCAATCCTGCGCCGGCTACTGGCCAAAGGCGATATCGACGCGGTGATCCACGCGGCGGCCGTCGGGGACTTCTCGGTCGCCGGTGTCGCGGCACCGGGCAAGCTCGCATCGGGACAGGAGCTCGTGCTGCGACTGCAACCCAACCCGAAGATCATCGACCGGCTGCGCGACTACGCCGGCGAGCGCGAGCTCACGCTGATCGGTTTCAAGCTCACCGATCAACCGGATGCCGCCCGTCGGGCGCGCGCGGCACAGGAACTGCTGGCGCGCAGCCGCGCGGACTACGTCGTTCAGAATGACGTCGCCACGCTCGGCAGCGGCGCCGGCCACCGGTTCGTCATCTACGCTCGCGGCGGCGGCGAGCCGGTGCGTTGCACCGGGCGGCAGGCGCTCGCGGCCGCGCTCATCGAATTGCTGGAACGACAGGAAACGAGGAGTCCCGCATGATCCTGGTACTCGACGTCGGCAACAGCCAGGTCTTCGGCGGGCTGTTCGACGACGCGAAGCTCTGCCTCCAGTTCCGCCGCACGACGCGCGCGGACAGTACGTCCGACGAGACCGGCCTGTTCCTGCGCCAGGTGCTGCGCGAGAATGGATTCGATCCGGGCAGCGTGGAGTCGATCGCGATCTGTTCGGTCGTGCCGGACACCGTGCATTCGATGCGCAATGCCAGCATCAAGTACTTCGGGCTGACGCCCTTCGTCCTCGAACCCGGCGTGCGTACGGGACTCAACATCCGCTACCGGAATCCGCTCGAGGTCGGCAGCGACCGCATCGCCGGTGCGATCGCGGCGGCCAGCCTTTTCCCGGGCAAGAACGCAGTCATCGTCGACTTCGGAACGGCCACGACGATCGACGCCCTCACCGCAGAGCGTGACTATCTCGGCGGGCTGATCATGCCGGGGCTCCGCCTCGCGATGGAAAGCCTCGACGCGCGCACCGCGCGGCTGCCGAAGGTCGAGATTCGCAAGCCGCCCGAACTGCTCGGCCGCTCGACCGTTGAGAGCATCCAGGCGGGACTCTATTACGGCAACGTCGCGATCCTGCGGCACCTCTGCGCTGAGGTTCGCGAGCGCTACTTCGCCGGACAGCCAACGGTGCTGATCGGAACGGGCGGATTTGCGCGGCTGTTCGAGGACGAGGGCATCTTCGATGCGCACGTGCCGGAACTTGTCCTGCTCGGACTCCGCGAGGCGCTTCGTCTCAACAGCTGATCGGGGTCGTGCTCGCGCGGACCGGGCCCACCGGAACCCGCCTCGCTCGCTCAGCAGATCGGACATTCGCTCGCTCGGAGATTCCCGTGCGCCCGGTCCGCGCGGCCTCGGTCACGACA
>JANNHT010000112.1:0-11444 GCA_031404555.1 Gammaproteobacteria bacterium | reverse complement strand
GGAAATCAACCTCTAACCTCTCCGCGTCGTGCCCGGCCTTGTGCCGGGCATCCACGCCTTTCTTCATCGCCAAGGCGTGGATGGCCGGGACATAGGCGGAACGAAGTGACGCCGTTCTTCGAACGTCTATGCCCGGCCATGACGTGGTGTGGTTAGAGGAAGTTCAATATGGCTGAGATCCGCGTACCAACGCTCGGCGAATCCGTCACCGAGGCGACCATCGGCAAGTGGTTCAAGAAGCCCGGCGAAACGGTCGCGGTGGATGAGCCGCTGGTCGAGTTGGAGACCGACAAGGTGACGATCGAGGTGCCTGCACCCGCGGATGGGGTGCTGCAGGAGATTCTCGCGGCGGAGGGCGTCGACGTCGCCCCGGGTGCGCTGCTCGGGCGGCTCGTGCCCGCGGGCGCAGCGGCGTCCGCCGCGGCCCCGGCCACCGTGAAGCCGGCGGCACCGACACCCGCGCCTGCGCAGGCCGTGCCAGCGGCGACTTCGGGCCACATGAGCCCCGCGGTGAAGCGCTTGTTGTCGGAACACGGCCTGAATGCGTCCGAAGTGCGCGGCACGGGCGAGGGCGGCCGCATCACGGTCGATGACGTGCTCGCGGCGGCGAAGCGCGGCCAGCGGCCGGCGGCCGGTCGTGCGTCGGAAACCGTGATCGCCGCGGCGCCGGCGGCGGCCGCGGAAGAGTCCCTGCGCCGCGTGCCGCACACGCCGATGCGCCGGCGCATCGCCGAGCACATGGTCGAGAGCCTGCTCCGCACCGCGCCGCACGTGACGACCGTGTTCCAGGCCGACATGGGCGCCGTGCTCGCGCACCGCGCGGCGCACAAGGACGCTTTCGCGAAACGCGGTATCCCGCTGACGCTGACGGCGTACTTCGTCGCGGCCTGTGTGGATGCGATCCGCGCCGTGCCGGAGGCGAACGGCCGCTGGACCGAGGACGCGATCCTGATCGGCGAGCGTATCGACATCGGCGTCGGCACCGCGCTCGAGGGCCGCGGCCTGGTCGTGCCGGTGGTGCGGGATGCGGGGAGCCTGGATCTCGCCGGCATCGCTGCGAAGCTTGGCGAGCTCGTGGAGCGCGCGCGCGCGGACCGGCTGACGCCCGCGGACCTGCGCGGTGGCACGTTCACAATCTCGAATCACGGCGTCAGCGGCAGCCTGGTCGCAGCACCGATCGTGATCAACCAGCCGCAGTCCGCGATCCTCGGCGTCGGCAAGCTGGAGAAGCGGCCGGTCGTCATCGAATCCGACGGCAAGGATGCGATCGTCGCGCGTCCGGTCTGCTATGTGACGCTCACGATCGATCACCGCGTGCTCGACGGCCACCAGGCCAATCGCTTCATGGAAACGCTGGTGCGGCGCATCGAGAGCTGGCCGCGGGCGTGACGGTGGGCGCGGACCGCCGTGCCATGAGCCTTCTTTCTGTGTCAAAGTTCACGCTGCCGCTGCCGGCACGCGGAGGCCGTCGGGATGTATACGCAAGGTCTTGATTCGCTTGGCAAAGACTGCCTGCGCAACGAGGCGCTGGACGGTGCGGCGCTGGAGTCGCGCTTCCAGGCGCGGGTCGACGCCGAGGACAAGATCGAGCCCAAGGACTGGATGCCCGAGGCCTACCGCCGCACGCTCGTCCGGCAGATCTCCCAGCACGCGCATTCCGAGATCGTCGGCATGCTGCCTGAGGGCAACTGGATCACGCGCGCGCCGTCGCTGCTGCGCAAGACCATCCTGATCGCGAAGGTCCAGGACGAGGGCGGCCACGGCGCCTATCTCTACAGCGCGGCGGAGACACTCGGCGCCTCGCGCGACGACCTTGTGCGCCAGCTGCTCGATGGAAAGGCCAAGTACTCCAGCATCTTCAACTACCCGACGCCGACCTGGGCCGACGTCGGCGCGATCGGCTGGCTGGTCGACGGCGCGGCGATCATGAACCAGATTCCGCTTTGCCGCTGTTCCTACGGACCCTATGCGCGCGCGATGGTGCGCATCTGCAAGGAAGAGAGTTTCCACCAGCGCCAGGGCTACGAAATCATGATGCGGCTCGCGCGCGGCACGGACGGCCAGCGCGCGATGGCGCAGGCGGCGCTCGATCGCTGGTGGTGGCCCTCGCTCATGATGTTCGGGCCTTCCGATGCCGAGTCGAAGCACAGCGCGCAATCGATGCGCTGGAAGATCAAGCGCTTCTCGAACGACGAGCTGCGCCAGAAGTTCGTGGATACAACCGTGCCACAGGCGGAATTCATCGGCCTGAAAGTGCCGGACCCGGAACTGCGCTGGGACGAGGCGGAGCAGCGCTACCGTTTCGGCGCGATCGACTGGCGCGAGTTCGAGCAGGTGCTGGCGGGCCACGGCCCCTGCAACCGCGAGCGCCTCGAGGCGCGCCGTCGCGCCGATACGGATGGACGATGGGTGCGCGAGGCGGCGACCGCTTGGGCGGAGAAACAGAAGGTGAAAGCGGCCCGTGCCGCCTGAGGCGAAGGAGACGGCGATGACCGACAGCAAGCAGGAGTGGCCGCTGTACGAGATCTTCATCCGGGCGCGCTCCGGCCTCGATCACAAGCACGTCGGCAGCCTGCACGCGACCGATGCGCGCATGGCGATCGAGCACGCGCGCGACCTGTACACACGCCGCCAGGAGGGCGTCAGCATCTGGGCCGTGCGCTCCAACGACATCGTCGCCTCGGATCCGGGCGAGGCCGACTCGCTGTTCGAGCCCGCGCGCGACAAGGTCTACCGGCACCCGACGTTTTACGACATCCCGGACGAGGTCAAGACGCTGTGACGCCGCACTGCCAGTATGTGCTTCGCCTCGCCGACACGAATCTCGTCCTGGCGCAGCGCCTCGGTGAATGGGTCGGGCACGCGCCGGCGCTCGAGGAGGACCTCGGCCTCGCCAATGTCTCGCTCGACCTGCTGGGCCAGGCGCGCTTCCTGCTGTCGCACGCGGGTGAACTCGAGGGACGCGGCCGCGACGAGGATGCGCTTGCGTACCTGCGCGAGGAATCCGAATTCCTGAACCTGACGCTGGTCGAGCAGCCGAACGGGGATTTCGGCTGCACGATCGCGCGCCAGTTCCTGTTCGACGCCTGGCAACTCGCGCTTTACGAGGCGCTGGAATCCTCGACCGATGCGAAGCTCGCCGCGATCGCAGCGAAGGGCGTGCGCGAGACGCGCTATCACCTGCGTTACAGCAGCGGCTGGCTCACGCGACTCGGCGACGGCACGCCGGAGAGCCACGCCCGCGCCGCCGATGCGCTCGCGCGGCTCTGGCCCTTCACCGGCGAGCTGTTCGCTGCCGACGACGTCGATCGCACCGCGGCCGCGGCCGGTATCGGCCCGTCGCCGGACACGCTGAAAGCAGGATGGAACGCGACCGTCGATGCGGTGCTCGCCGAGGCGACCCTCGCGCGTCCGCCCGAGTCGAACTTTGGCTGGCTCGGCAAGCAGGGTCGGCACAGCGAGCACCTCGGCTTCCTGCTTGCGGAAATGCAGTCGCTGCACCGCGCGCATCCGGGCGCGGCCTGGTGAAGGCGATGCCCTTGAACGCGCCGTCCAGGCAGGATCGCCATGAGGCGACGCGCGAGCGCGTCTTCTCGGTGCTCGCCACGGTTCCCGATCCGGAGATCCCGGTGCTCTCCGTGCTCGACCTCGGCGTGATCCGGCACGTGGTGATTGCAGATGACGGCGGCGTCGAGGTCGGCGTCGCGCCGACGTATTCCGGCTGCCCGGCGACGCCCGTGATCAAGGCCGACATCATCCGGGCGCTCGGCGATGCCGGATGGACCGCGACCGCAACCGACGTGCTGTCACCGCCCTGGAGCAGCGACTGGCTGACCGACGAGGGGCGGCAGAAACTCCTGGACTACGGCATCGCACCGCCCGCGCGGGCGGTCGCAAGCCCGCGCGCGCTGTGGCAGCCGGAAGCGGACATCGCCTGTCCGCGCTGCCGCTCGCTCGCAACCGAGAGACTGTCCGAGTTCGGCTCGACGCCCTGCAAGGCGCTCTACCGCTGCACCGCCTGCCTGGAACCGTTCGACTACTTCAAGTGCCTGTGACCCCGTGCTGAAGTTCCATCCGCTCGCGATCTCGGAGCGCCGTCCCATCGCGGACGACGCCATCGCGATTTCGTTCGCCGTGCCGGCGGCGCTGCGCGCCGACTATCGCTTCCTCGCGGGGCAGCACCTGGCGATCCGAGCCTCGATCGGCGGCGCCGAGGAACGGCGCACCTATTCGATCGTGAACCCGGAAGGGGCCGGCACGCTGACGATCGGCGTGCGCGTCCAGGACGACGGGCGCATGTCGCCGTGGCTCGCCGGCCTCGCGCCGGGCGACACCGTCGACGTGATGACGCCGAACGGGAGTTTTCACTGTCAGGCCGGATTGGCCGCCAAGAACCGCGTCGCATTCGCCGCGGGCAGCGGCATCACGCCGGTGCTGTCGATCGCGGCGACCGCGCTTGCGCGCGAGCCGGGCGGGCGCTTCCAGCTCTACTACGGCAATACGAGCACTGCACGGACGATGTTCCTCGAGGACGTTCAGGCGCTGAAGGACCGTTACCTGTCGCGGTTCTCGGTCTGCTTCGTCATGAGCCGCGAACCGCAGGACGCCGAGCTCTTCAACGGGCGCATCGATGCAACTCGCGTGCAGGCCTTCGCCAGTCACGGGCTCGTGGTCGCAGGCGCCGACGAAGTCTTCATCTGCGGGCCCGGCACGATGGCGGAGGAGGTGACGCGCGCGCTTGCCGCGCTCGGCGCTGCGGCGCCCGTTCACATTGAGCATTTCGCTGCGGCGACGGGGAGCGCGACGTCCGCACCGGCGCCCGCGGTTCCGCCGAAATCCGCGGCCGCGGCGGCGGGCGGCGCCGCAGTCACCGTCGTCATGGACGGCCGCCGTCGCCAGTTCACGATGCAGCCAGGTGAACTGATCCTGGACGCCGCGGGCCGCGCCGGGCTCGACCTGCCGTTTTCCTGCCGCGCAGGCGTCTGCTCGACCTGCCGCGCCAGGCTCGTAAGCGGCAGCGCCACGATGGACCACAATGTCGCGCTCGAAGATTGGGAGGTCGACGCAGGCTATATTCTCTGCTGCCAGTCACGCCCGACGAGCGCGGCGCTCGAGATCAGCTACGACGAATGAACCCCACGGATCCAGTACACGGCGGCCAGTCCCTCGCCGAACGCGCGGCGCAGAAGCTCTACGACGGCGACCGCGCATCGCAGTCGCTCGGCATGGCGATCGTGTCATCGGGCCCGGGCGTCGCGACTGTCTCAATGCGGGTGCGCGCCGACATGGTCAATGGCCACGGCATCTGCCACGGCGGCCTGGTCTTCGCGCTGGCCGACAGCGCCTTCGCATTTGCCTGCAACTCGCACGGCGACAACACGGTGGCCGCCGGGGCCGCGATCGAGTTCCTCCGGCCGGCCCGTGAGGGCGACCTGCTCACCGCGGTCGCAGGGGAACGCTGGCGCGCGGGGCGCGCCGGCATCTACGAGATCGAGGTGCGGAACCAGCAGGGCGAGGCGATCGCGCTCTTTCGAGGGCGCAGCCACCAGATTCCGGGGAGACTGATCGATGATTGACGCATTCATCTGCGACGCCATCCGCACGCCGATCGGCCGCTATGGCGGGGTGCTTGCGGGCGTGCGCACGGACGACCTTGCGGCGGTGCCGCTCGCGGCGCTCATGAAGCGCAACCCGTCGGTCGACTGGGAGGCGGTGGACGATGTCGTCTACGGTTGCGCGAACCAGGCGGGCGAGGACAACCGCAACCTGGCGCGCATGGCGGCGCTGCTCGCCGGCCTGCCGGCGGCGGTGCCGGGCGTCACCGTCAACCGGCTCTGCGGTTCGGGGCTTGATGCCGTCGCGATCGCGGCGCGGATGATCAGGAGCGGCGAGGCCGACCTCGTCATCGCCGGCGGCGCCGAAAGCATGAGTCGCGCACCGTACGTGCTGTCGAAGCCGGACGCGGCCTGGTCGCGCAACCAGCAGATGTTCGACACGACCATCGGCTGGCGCCTCGTGAATCCGCTGATGAAGCAGCAGTACGGCATTGATTCGATGCCGGAGACCGGCGAAAACGTCGCCGCCGATTTCGGGGTCTCCCGCGCCGACCAGGACGCCTTCGCGCTCCGGAGCCAGCAGAAGGCGCTCCGCGCGCAGGGCGACGGCACGCTGGCCCATGAGATCGTGCCGGTCGTGATCCCTGCGAAGAAAGGCGAAGCCACCGTCGTGGACCGGGACGAACACCCGCGCGAGACCAGCCTCGAGGCGCTCGCGAAGCTCGCGACGCCGTTCCGAAGCAATGGCACCGTGACCGCGGGCAATGCCTCGGGCATCAATGACGGCGCCTGCGCGCTCGTGCTCGCGAGCGAAGCGGTGGCGAAGCGCCACGGCCTGACGCCGCGCGCGCGGGTGCTGGGCGCCGCAGTCGCGGGCGTACTTCCCCGCATCATGGGCATCGGCCCGGCGCCGGCGTCGCAGAAGCTGATGGCGCGGCTCAAGCTCGGCATCCGCGATTTCGACGTGATCGAATTGAACGAGGCTTTCGCCTCCCAGGCGCTCGCCGTGCTCCGCCAGCTCGGGCTGCCGGACGACGCCGCACAGGTCAACCCGAACGGCGGCGCGATCGCGCTCGGCCATCCGCTCGGCATGAGCGGCGCGCGCCTCGCAACGACTGCGACCTGGCAGCTCGGCCGCATCCGCGGCAGGCGCGCGCTCTGCACAATGTGCATCGGCGTCGGCCAGGGCATCGCGCTCGCGATCGAGCGGGTCGCGTGACGGCGCCCGTCGCGGTCGAACGCGACGGCGCGGTCGCGGTCGTCGTCATCGACAATCCGCCGGTCAATGCGTGGTCGCATGCCGTGCGCGCGGCGTTCCTGGAGGCGATCGATTCGCTCGATGCGGATGCGTCCGTGCGGGCGATCGTCGTCGCGGGCGCGGGCCGGAACTTCATCGCCGGCGCCGACGTGCGCGAGTTCGACGCGCCGCCGCGCGAGCCGATGCTGCCAGGCCTGCTGTCGCGGCTCGAGGCCTGCGCCAAGCCGGTCGTCGCGGCGATGCACGGCGTCACGCTCGGCGGCGGTGCCGAGACGGCGCTCGCCTGCCACTACCGCGCCGCGGCCGGCGACCTGCAGCTCGGTTTCCCGGAAGTGAATCTCGGGCTGCTGCCGGGCGCCGGCGGCACGGTTCGCCTGCCGAGGCTCGCCGGCTGGCAGCTGTCGTTCGACCTGATGACCGGTGGCAAGCCGATCGGCATCGAGGCGGCCATCGCAAACGGCATCGTGGACCGGCGCATCGACGGTGACCTGCGGGCGGGCGCCATCGCCTGGGCGCAAGAGCTCGCGGACCTCGGCGGCGAGCCGCGCCGCCTGCGCGACCTGCCGCTGCCGCCGTCGCGCCCAGGTGAGTTCGAGGCTTTCCTGAACGCATTGACGCCGTCGCAGCGGCGGCTCCCGGCACCGCCCCGCATCGTCGAGGCGCTCGCGATGGCGGCGCGGCTGCCGTTCGACGACGCGCTCGCGCGGGCGCGGTCGCTTTTCATGGAATGCCTCGAATCCGGGGAATCCCGCGCGTTCCGCCACCTCTTCTTCGCCGAGCGCGGCGCCGCGCCGGATCGGGCCCTGGTGCGCGAGGTTCGGCAGGCGGGAGTGCTCGGCGCCGGCACGATGGGTTCCGGCATCGCGGTCAGCCTGGCGATCGCGGGGCTTCCAGTGACGCTCGTCGATGCCAAGCCCGAGGCGCTGACAGCGGGGCTCGCTCGCGTGCAGTCCGCGATCGCCTCCGCCGCGCGGAAGGGTCGGCTCAGCGCGGAAGCGGCCGCCGCCGCGCGCGAGCGCGTGCGGGGCGCGGACGCGCTGGAGGCGCTCGCCGGCGCCGACCTCGTGATCGAGGCGGTCTTCGAGAGTCTCGAGGTCAAGCAGCCCGTGTTCGAGCGCCTCGGCGCGATCTGCCGCCCGGATGCCGTGCTCGCGACCAACACCTCGACGCTCGACGTCGACGCGATCGCCGCCGCGTCGGGCCGTCCCACCGACGTGCTCGGCATGCATTTCTTCAGCCCGGCCCATGTCATGCGCCTGGTCGAGATCGTGAAGGGCCGCGAGACTTCCGCAGCCGCGCTCGCGACGACGCAGGCGCTCGCGCGGCGCATCGGCAAGATCGGCGTGACGGTCGGCAACTGCTTCGGCTTCGTCGGCAACCGCATGCTCTATGCCTACGGCCGCGAAAAGGAGCTGCTGATGCTCGAGGGCGCGCTGCCGGAGCACATCGACGAGGCGCTGCAGGCCTTCGGCATGGCGATGGGCCCGAATGCGGTCGGCGACCTTGCGGGGCTCGACATCGGATTCCATGCGCGCCGTGCCTGGGCCGGCCGGCCGGACGACCCGCGCTTCTACCGCGTGTCCGACCGGCTCGCCGAACTCGGCCGATTCGGCCAGAAGACCGGCCGCGGCTTCTATCGTTACGAGAACGGCGAGCGCAGCATCGACCCGGAGGTCTACGACCTGGTCCGGGAAGAAGCCGACAAGCTCGGCGTGCCCCAGCGCCTGGTCGCGGGCGAAGAAATCATCGCGCGCTGTGTCCTCGCGCTCATCAACGAGGGCGCGAAGATCCTGGAGGAGGGCATTGCCGCGAGCCCGGCCGACATCGACGTGATCTGGTGCAATGGCTACGGATTCCCGCGGCATCTCGGTGGGCCGATGTTCTACGCGGATACGCTCGGCCTGAAGCCCGTGCTGAAGGAGATCCGCGTGTTGGCAAAGCGCGAGGGCGAGCGCTATTGGGGCCCGGCGCCGCTCTTGGTGAAGCTCGCGAAAGACCGGTCGACGTTTGCCGCCTGGCAGTCTGCCCGCGCCGCGGCCTGAGGAGGATGCCGATGCAGTTGCAGAGTTTCGTGGGAGGCCGCTGGCAGAGCGGTTCCGGCCACGCGAGCCAGCTCGCCGATGCGAGCACCGGGGAGGCGATCGCCGAGGCTTCGAGTGGCGGCCTCGATTTCGGCGCGGTGCTCGCGCACGCGCGCGGCACCGGCGGGCCGGCGCTCAGGGCGATGACCTTCCATGAGCGCGCATCGATGCTCCGCGCGCTCGGCAAGAAGCTGTTCGAGTACAAGGACGAGTTCTATGCGCTGTCGTCCCGCACCGGCGCGACCCGCGGCGACTCCTGGATCGACATCGACGGCGGCATCGGCACGATGCTGGTGTTCGCGAGCAAGGGCTCGCGCGAATTGCCGAACAGCCGCGTGTATCTCGACGGCGCGGTCGAGCCGCTGTCGAAGGGCGGGACCTTTGTCGGCCAGCACATTTCGGTGCCGCTCGAGGGCGCCGCCGTCCACATCAACGCCTTCAACTTTCCGGTCTGGGGCATGCTGGAGAAAGTCGCTCAGGCGCTCCTCGCCGGCGTGCCGGCGATCGTGAAGCCCGCGACCGCGACCACCTACCTGACCGAGCTCGTGGTCCGGCGCATCGTCGAGACCGGCCTGCTGCCAGCCGGGACACTGCAATTGATCTGTGGCGGCGTCGGCGACCTGTTCGATCACCTCGGCTGCCAGGATGTCGTGTCGTTCACCGGTTCCGCCTCGACCGCGGCGAAACTCCGCACGCACCCGGCGGTCGTCCGCCACGCGGTGCGCTTCGTTGCCGAGACCGACTCGCTCAACTCGTCGATTCTCGGGGCGGACGCATCGCCTGGTTCACTCGAATTCGGCCTGTTCGTGCGCGAGGTCGCGCGCGAGATGACGGTCAAGGCCGGGCAGAAGTGCACGGCGATACGGAAAGCCATCGTGCCGCACCAGCGGCTCGCCGATGTGGTCGAGGCCCTGCAGGCGGAGCTCGCGAAAGTCGTCGTCGGCGACCCGCGGGCTGAGGGCGTCGGCATGGGACCGCTCGCGAGCCTCGCGCAGCGCGACGAGGTCGTGGCGCGGATCGCGGAACTGCGACAGGAGGCCGAGCTCGCGAGCGGCGACCCGGTGGGTTTCGAGGTCCGCGGCGGCGATCGCGCGCGAGGCGCCTTCCTGCCACCGATCCTGCTGCTCTGCCGCGATGCGGCTGCCGCGCGCGCCGTCCACTCGGTCGAGGCCTTCGGCCCGGTGTCCACGGTGATCGGCTATCGCGACACCGCGGATGCGATCGCTCTCGCGCGCCGCGGCGACGGCAGCCTGGCGGGATCGGTCTTCACGGCCGACGATGCACTCGCGGCCGAACTCGTGCTCGGCCTCGCGCCCTACCACGGCCGCGTGCTGGTCGTGAACCGCCACTGCGCGAAGGAATCGACCGGCCACGGCTCGCCGCTCGCCCCGCTCGTGCACGGCGGGCCCGGCCGCGCCGGCGGCGGCGAGGAGTTGGGCGGCATCCGCGGCGTGCTGCACTACATGCAGCGCACGGCGGTGCAGGGCTCGCCCGACACGATCGCCGCGGTCGGTCGTCGCTGGGTGCGCGGCGGCACGGAGCGCAGCCCCGGCGCGCATCCATTCCGCAAGCCGTTCCACGCGCTCGAGATCGGCGACACCTTCCGTTCGGGCGAGCGCGAAGTGACGATCGCGGACATCGAGCGCTTCGCCGAGCTCTCCGGCGACCGCTTCTACGCGCACATGAGCGAAACGGATGCCGCGCGCAATCCGCTGTTCGGCGGGCGTGTCGCGCACGGCTACTTCCTGGTTTCGGCGGCCGCCGGCCTGTTCGTGGACCCGGACTACGGCCCGGTGCTCGGCAACTACGGGCTCGACAACCTGCGCTTCGTCAAGCCGGTGAAGCCCGGCGACCGCATCAAGGTGCGCCTGACCTGCCGGGAGAAATCGCTCCGCGCCGACAAGGGCTGGGGCGAGGTCACCTGGGACACGGAGATCACCAACCAGGCCGGCGAGACCGTCGCGTCCTATCATGTGCTGACGATGGTGAGCATCCACGCCGTGCCCGACCAGGCCAGGGACTGAATGTGAGCATCGACCTCAAGCGTTACCGCGAATTATTCCCGGGCCTCGCGTTCGAGCAACCGTCGGACGGCGTGATCGAGATCGTGATCGCGAACGAGCGCAGCCAGAACTCGACAACCGAGGCGATGCACCGCGACCTCGCGGGCATCTGGCGAGCGATCGACGCCGACGCCGCGGTCCGTGCGGCGCTCGTGCGCGGCGCCGGCGAGCATTTCTCCTCGGGCGGCGATTTCGCGATGATCGAGCGCATGATCGAGGACGAGGCGACGCTGTTGCGCGTCTGGCGCGAGGCGAGCGACCTCGTCTACAACCTCGTGGACTGCACGAAGCCGGTGGTGTCCGCGATCCGCGGCACGGCGGTCGGTGCGGGCCTCGCGGTCGCGCTCCTCGCCGACGTGTCGGTCGCCGGGCGCAGCGCGAAGATCCTGGACGGCCATACGCGCCTCGGAGTTGCCGCAGGCGATCATGCCGTGATCATCTGGCCGCTGCTCTGCGGCCTCGCGAAGGCGCGCTACTACCTGCTGAC
>JANNHT010000111.1:0-23866 GCA_031404555.1 Gammaproteobacteria bacterium | reverse complement strand
GCGGACACGGTCGACAACTACGAGATCGGGTACAAGGGCACCGCAGGGCGGCTGAACTATGCGGTGGACGTGTACTACATCGACTGGGAGGACCCGCAGCTCAATACCGCGACGTCCAACTGGGGCTTCTTTGCGGCGATCAACGGCGAGTCGGCAACGACCCGGGGATTCGAGGTCGAACTGTCGGGCAACCTCACCGACAACCTGAGCTACAGCCTTGGCTACACCTACGCCGACAGCGAACTGACGGCCGATGTGTACCAGCCCGCCGGCAACTTCTATGGAACCACGGGACGCCCCGAGTTCCTCGACCTGGTCGCGCTCGACGGCGACCGCCTGCCCGGCACTGCCGAGAACGTGTTCAACGTTTCGCTGAGACACGACATGACGCTGGCAAACGATATCCAGGTCAGCACGGTTATCAGCGGTTACTACCAGTCGGACGTGCTCAATAGTCTCGGCGACGACAACTGCCTGACCAGTTTCAACGTCGTCGGCGTTTGCAGGGACAGCCCGAGTGCCACCGGATTGTTTGGCGGCGCTCCGAATCCCACCTACGCCCCGACCTCCGTCTGGTCGAGACAGTACGCGGAGATCGACAGCTTCCAGGTCTGGAACCTGAGCACGACGTTCAGCAAAGACTCGTGGGGCGCTTCGCTCTATGTGAAGAACCTGTTCAACGAGGACGGAACGACGGGAACCTTCACGTACATGGCGGGCGGCTCGAGCCCGCTGCCCGAGAGCAACTATTTCGGCAACAATTCGCGGGACTACATCGCGTTGCCGCGAACGATCGGTGTCGCGCTCAGCTACAGGTTTTGATCGGCCTGCGTGAACAGAAAGGCCGGACGCTGTCCGGCCTTTCTTCTTTGTTAGGATGGACCAGTCGCGACACGCGCCGGCCACATGGCGAAGCAGTTCCCCGCCCCAACATGTCGAGCCCAGCACCGAAGAGCAAGGAACAGATCTCCGACGCGATCGTCCGCTGCATCGACGCGAAGGATTTTCGAACGGCACTCGCGGAGTGCCAGCAGCTGAACCGGCAACATGCTGACTACGCATACGGCTGGTATCTCGCCAGTTTCCTGATGCAGAAAGTGCGGCACTACCCCGACGCCATCACGGCGATCGACCGGGCGCTGCGGCTTGATCCGCTCGACAAGTACCAGTTGCACAAGATCCGCTGCCATTTCGAGGCCAACGATCTCGCTGGCGCGATCGCTGCGGCCAGCATCATCAAAGGCAAGTCATTCGTCGATCCGCTGCTTCATAGCCAGCTGGGCTCGTTGCTCCATCTCCTGGGAGACAACGCCGGCGCGCTGACTCATTACAGCCGGGCGATCGACCGGGACGCCGACAATGCCGATCACCATTTCAACCGGGCGGCGTTGCAACGCTACTTCGGCGACATCGCCGGGGCGGAGAGCGGCTTCGACCGCGCGATCGCGCTGAAGCCGGATGAGTTCGAGGCTTACAACGGTCGCGCGCACCTGTGCACCCAGACGCGCGACCGGAATCACATCGCGCAACTGAAGGAAGTCATCGCCCGCACGCGTTCGCCCGTGGGCCTCGTGCAGCTTCATTACGCGCTTGCCAAGGAACTGGAGGACATCGGCGAATTCGACGACGCATTCGCGAGCCTGAAACTTGGCGCGGACATCAAGCGGCAGCACATGCAGTACGCGGTCGAGACCGACCTGCAGATCATGGCGAAGATCCGTGAAACACTCGGGCCGCAGTCCTTCGACGGAAGTATCCGCGGTTGCCCGAGCACCGACCCCATATTCATCCTGGGAATGCCGCGGACGGGGACCACGCTGGTCGAACGGATACTGGACAGCCATTCGCAGGTCCAGTCGGCTGGCGAGCTCAACAATTTTTCGCTGGAGCTGATCGGACTTGTCAGGAAATCGACGGGACCAAAGCGCCTGTCTCGCCTCGAGTTCGTCGCGGCCGCCGCAACCGTCGACCATTGCGCGCTCGGCGAGGCGTACATCGCCGCCACCCGTCCGCTGCGCGACGGCAGCCCGCGTTTCATCGACAAGCTGCCGTTCAACTACCTCTACGCGGGACTGATCCACCTGGCGCTGCCCGCAGCGAAGATCATCAACCTGCAGCGACATCCGATGGACACCTGCTATTCAGTCTATAAGCAGCTGTTCAGGGATGCGTACCCCTTCTCGTACGAGCTCGACGAGCTCGCGCAGTACTACATCGCCTATCACCGCCTGATGCAGCACTGGAATGCGGTGATGCCCGGCGTGATCCTCACCTTGCGGTACGAAGCGCTGGTCGCCGACCTCGAAGGCGAGTCGCGCCGGTTGCTCGACTACTGCAACCTGTCCTGGGAAGACCAGTGCCTGCGCTTTCACGAGAACAGGCAGGCCTCGACCACTGCGAGCGCGTTGCAGGTCCGCCAGCCGATCTACTCGACATCGGTCGACAAATGGCGCCGGTACGAACGGCAACTCGATCCGTTGCGCCAGCGGCTCGAGCACGCCGGCATCGATACGAACTGAGCCAGCTTGAAAACCCCCGCGGCAATGCTGGTGCTCACGCTTGCCGCAGCGGCATGCGCCGCCGAGTCCGGCCTGCCGCACCCGCGACAGCAGCTGAACCATGAAACGCTCATGCAAGGGCGGATTCCCGATGCGCCCGTGGATATGAATGCCTTCGCCGCGCCGGCAGGCGCCCCGGTGCCGCCACAGGTCTTCTCCGGGCGGCTCTCGTTTGCGGCCACCGGGCGCGATACGCGCGCGCAAGTGCTGCGCGACACCTCCGGCATGACTCAGGCCGGAGGACGCAGGCTGCTACAGCTTCCCGCATTCGATTTTGAGTTCGTCCAGTCTGCCGATGCCATCATTCCGTTGCGCCGCGGCAGCCTGCCTGGTGACAACCGTCACTGGGAATACATGCTCGAGCCGGGCCGCGTGTGGCAGGAAACCGGCGATCGCGGACTGGCGCGGGCCGCGATTCCATTCGCGCTGCAGGAACGCAATGCCAATTGCATGCATTACGGCATGCTGACTTTCCTGTTCGGAGCCGAGGGAACCGTTTCGCGGGTCGCGTTCCAGATCAGCAGCGAGACCTGCGAGTACCTGCAGTTCGATCTCTGGGGATCGGCCAAGGCCAGGTACCTGCCAGGCACGCCGGCGGACTCGGCGCGCATCATCCGCGACTACGAAAGCGAGCTGCGATCCCGCCTGCCCGTCAGGTCCTTCGCCATGCTGGGTGTGGACCACGCGGGCGCCGATCCCGAAGGATTCGGTGCAACCGACGAAGTAGCGCCAGGCGACATGACCGCCTACGGCTTCGTGATCAACGGTGTGCACTACGCCGGCAGCTGCGCGACGCGACACGGACCATACCCGTTCTGCGACGTGCTGCCGCTACCGTCCTACTCTCTGGCCAAGTCGATTTTCGCCGGCGTCGCACTGATGCGGCTCCAGCAGCGGTTTCCGGGTGCGGTCGGGCAGCGCATCGCCGATTTCGTGCCCGAGTGCCGTCGCGCCGGCCACTGGGACGACGTCACGTTCCAGGACGCGCTCGATTTCACGACCGGCAACTACCGGTCGCCGAAGCCATTCGCGGATGAATACTCCGATGATGTGCTCGAGTTTTTCATTGCGGGAACGCATGCGGCCAAGATCCGTCATGCCTGCGCGATGCCGCGCCAGGAGCCCCCCGGCAGGCGCTGGGTCTATCACACCTCCGACACCTACGTGCTCGGCACGGCACTCAATGCATTCGTCAAACAGCGTCTCGGCGCCACAAAGGATGTCTATACCGACGTCGTGGTGCCGGACCTGTGGCGACCGCTCGGTCTCAGCCCGGTGACAGCGATCACGCGCCGCACGAACGATGCGATTGCCCAGCCATTCACCGGCTGGGGCCTGGCATTGCACCGTGACGACATCGCGCGCATCGCGCACTGGCTGGCAACGGGCAATGGCGCGATTGACGGGCGCCAGCTGCTGGATCCACGCATGCTCGCGGCCGCACTGCAACGCGTGCCGGACGACCGTGGCCTGCCATCCATCGATGCGAGCTTCCGCTACCAGTACGGTTTTCACGCCCATGATGTCAGCAGTTACATCGGCTGCGCAGACCCGGTCTGGGTTCCCTACATGACCGGCCATGGCGGTATCGTCGTGGCGCTCTTTCCGAACGACACGATCTACTACTACTTCAGCGACGGCGGTTCGTTCAGGTGGCGCCGCGCCGCGATCGAAGCTGACCGGATCCGCGCATTCTGTGGACGACGGCACGGTACGGAAGTGAAATCATGAACATGAAGACCGACAAGCGATTGCCCCGCGCGGCACCGGACGGCATTCCGGCCTGCGTGCTGCTGGCGTTTCTCGCCACTGCGGGGCTCTTCTACGTGAACATCATGCCCGCGCTGGTGGCAGGGCTCATCGATGGCCTCGATTTCACCAACCGCGAAGCAGGATTTGTCGGTTCGGCCAACGTGTATGGCGCGGCCTGCGGGGCCCTGATCGCCGTCTTCCTCGTGCGCCGCCTGCCCTGGCGCCGCATCGAGGTCGTCGCCCTGACATTGCTGCTGGCGCTGGACCTCGTCTCGACGCTCGTGACGTCAGCCATGCCGCTGATCGCGCTCCGCTTCGTGCACGGCATCGTCGGCGGGATCTCGGTTGGCGTCGGTCTCGCGGTGATGGCGCGCACTGCGATTCCGGATCGTGCTTTCGGCATGCTGCTCACGGTGCAGTACGGAGCCGGCGGACTCGGCATCATGTTCCTGCCGGGTCTGGCGCGTACTTATGGCCCCGAGGTGCTGTTCCTCGCACTGGCCGCGTTCACGGCGATCACGCTGATGATGCTGCCCTTCCTCGCCGAGTACCCGCCTCGCAGCCAGGCAGCCGCTGCGGTCGGCCAATCAGGGCGCGTCCGGCGCGGTCCGTTGATCCGCACCCTGGTAGCCGTGTTCCTGTTCCAGGCGGCCAACATGGGACTCAATGCATTCATCATTCCGCTCGCGCGCCACTACGGGCTCGGCGACGCGTTCACGAGCGGCACCATCGGCGTCGCCAACTGGATCGGCGCGCTTGGCTCCATTGCGGTGATCTGGATGGCGGGCCGCTTCACCAGGACCCCACCCATCGCTGCCGTGCTCGTCCTCTCGATCGCCGGAACCCTCGCATTCATGCACAGCGAGATCGGGCTCGTCTTCATTCTCGCCAACGTTTCCACCGCGATCGCCTGGTCTTTCCTGATTCCCTACTTCTTCGGCATGTGCGCCGACTTCGATCCCGCTGGCCAGTCGGCGACGCTGGCCGGATTCTTCTCGAAGTTGGGCCTTGCCTCGGGTCCGGCCGCGGCCGCACTGCTGCTGGGCCAGGACAATTACGCCGTGCTGATCGCCGTCTCGGCCGCAGGGCTCATCGTGTGCGGACTCGCGGTGATCGTCCCGGCGCGGCTGCTCGACGCCGGGCGCGTTCGACCCGCGGCATCGAACTAGTCCGGGCGCCGTTCAGACGCGCAGGCCGCCGAGGAAAGCGGTGGCATCGGCGCCGCGCTCGATCGCCTCGACCAGCGCCGAACCGACGATGACGCCGTCCGTGTGCGGGCGGAGCGTCTCGACCTGTGCCGCCGACCGGAGCCCGAAGCCGGCGCACACGGGAACCTTCGACGCGGCGCGCACGCGATCGAGATATCGCAGCGTCTCCGCCGGCATCGCGACGTCGCCGCCGGTCGTGCCGATCGCCGTCACCGCATAGACGAATCCCTGCGACGCCTGCGCGAGCACCGCGAGCCGCGCTGCCGGCGTCAGCGGCGTCACCATCTGTATGAGCGCGATGCCCTCGCTGCCGAGCGCCCGGCGCAGTTCCGCGCATTCCTCCCACGGCAGGTCGGGCACGATGAACCCGGAGATGCCGGAGCGCGCTGCGTCGCGCGCGAGGCGCGAATAGCCGTAGGCCAGCAGTGGATTCAGGTAGCTCATCAGCACGAGCGGCACACCGGTGGGCCGTATCGCCGCCAGCGACTCGAGGATCCAGGCGAGCGTCACACCCTGCTCGAGCGCGACGCGGCTCGAGCGCTGGATGGTCACGCCGTCCGCCATCGGGTCCGAGAACGGCACGCCGATCTCGACCACGTCGGCAGCCGTCGCGATCGCGGCCAGCGCGCGCGTGAACGATGCGCGATCCGGAAAGCCCGCCGTCAGGAAGGCGACGAGCGCCGGCGCGCCCCGCGCGTTCGCCGCGCGAATGGCCCGGCTGATGGCGTCACCCGGCGCGCTCATGCGGGCGCCGCCGCGAGGATCGACAGGTCCTTGTCGCCGCGGCCCGAAAGCCCGACCAGGATGCGGCTGCCCGGGTTCTGTGCGGCAAACGCTTTCGCGCCCGCGAGCGCATGCGCGCTCTCGAGCGCCGGCAGGATGCCCTCGATCGTCGCGCATTCGCGCAGTGCGGCGAGCGCTTCGCCGTCCCGCGCCACTTCGTAGCGGGCGCGGCCGATCAGCGCGAGCAGCGCATGTTCCGGTCCGACCGCAGAGTAGTCGAGGCCGGCCGAGACCGAGTGCGTTTCCAGCACCTGGCCGTCCGCATCCTGGAGCAGCATCGTGTAGCAGCCGTGCAGCACGCCCGGCCGGCCGCAGGCGAGCGTCGCCGCATTCTCCCCGGGACCGTCGCCGCGCCCGCCGGCCTCGATGCCGAGGAGCTGCACCGAAGCGTCGCGCAGGAACGGATAAAAGAGTCCGATCGCATTCGATCCGCCGCCGACGCTCGCAACGGCGACGTCCGGCAGCGCACCCGCGGCCGCCAGCATCTGTGCCCGCGCTTCACGGCCGATCACGGACTGCAGCTCACGCACCAGCCAGGGATAGGGATGCGGACCGACGGCGGAGCCGAGCAGGTAGTAGCTCCCGACCGGATCCGCGACCCAGTCCCGAAGCGCGGCATCGATTGCGGCACGCAGCGTCCTGTCCCCGGACTCGACCGGGATCACCTCGGCGCCGAGCAGGCGCATCCGCCCGACGTTTGGCGCCTGGCGTTCCATGTCGACGGCGCCCATGTAGACGGCGCAGGGCAGGCCCAGGTACGCGCAGGCCGCGGCGCAGGCGACGCCGTGCTGCCCGGCGCCGGTCTCCGCGATGACGCGGCTCGCACCCATGTGCTTCGCGAGCAGTGCCTGGCCGAGCGCGTTGTTGATCTTGTGCGCGCCGGTGTGCGCGAGGTCCTCGCGCTTGAGCCAGACCTCGGCCTGCCAGGCGCGCGACAATCCGGGCGCGCGCGTGAGCGCCGTCGGCCTTCCTGCCCAGTCACGCAGGCTCGCCTCGAGTTCGCGCCGGAATGCGGCATCCGCGAGCAGGCGCGTCGCGCCCTCGGTGAGGCGCTCGAGCGCGGGCACCAGCATCTCCGGCACGTAGCGTCCGCCGTATGGACCGAAGCGGCCGCGCGCGTCGGGCATCTCGCCCGCAAGCGCCGCGGCGCGGAGCTGTTCGAGCTCGAACTCGGCCGGCACGGCGTTCACGCGGACTCCGCGCTGCGTGCGGCGGCGATGAATGCGCGTATCCGCGCGCGGTCCTTGACGCCGGGGCTGCTCTCGACGCCGCTCGAGACATCGACGCCGAAGGGCCCGACCGCCTCGATTGCGCGCGCGACATTGTCCGCGTCTAGGCCGCCGCCGAGGATCAGCTCGCGCCGCCCGGCGATCAGCTTCGCGTCGCCCCAGCGCGCAAGCCGGCCGCGGCCGCTCTGCGCCGCGTCGAACATCACGCGCGCCGGTATCGTCCGCGGGTTCGCGGGCAAGCGGCGCAGCACCGGCCAGCGCGCGATGCCCCGCGGCAACCGCAGGCGGGTGAAATCCTCGGCATCGGTCTGCCAGGCATCCGGGCGGAAGGCCTCCAGCACGCGCAGGACGTCTTCGGGCTCCGGGTGATGCGTGACCGCGACCGCGAGCACGCCACGCGGCAGGCGCCCAGCGAGCGCTGCGGCGCGCTTCGGGCTCAGGTTGCGCGGCGACGACGGATGAAAGACGAAGCCGATCGCATCCGCGCCGGCGCCGACGGCCGCGTCCAGCGCATCGGCGCGCGTCAATCCGCATATCTTGACGAGGAGCGTCATGTCGCCGCCCTGCCCGCTTCGAGCATGTCGCGGACCACGGATTCCGGATCGGTCGCCGACATCAGCGCGCCGCCGACGAGCGCCATGCCGTAGCCCGCACGCGCGGCTCCCGCGCAGTCCGCAGGCGTTCCGAGGCCGCTTTCCGCCACGCGCGTACAACCGCGCGGCAGCTCTGCCGCGAACTCCGCGAGCCGCGCGGGCACGGTTTCGAGCGTCTCGAGGTCGCGGCAGTTGAGCCCGATCAGGAGCGGTGCCTCGCCCGCGGCGTTCGGCGGGCACGCCTTCGTGGCGCGCACGATGTCGGTGGCGTCGAACAGCTCGAGCAGCACGAACAGCCCCATCTCGCGCGCGCAGTCGCGCATCTCGCCGAGCTGCGCGTCCGACAGAAGCCGCATGATCAGGAGCACGCCGCCCGCGCCCGCGGCGCGCGCCTCGCAGACCTGGTACGGATCGACCAGGAAATCCTTGCGCATGACGGGCACACCCTGGGGCGCGAGCAGGGCCGCGCACTCGGCCAGCTGCTCGAGCCGGCCGTCGAAGTACGTCGGCTCCGTCAGCACCGAGACCGCGGCGGCGCCGCCGCGCGCATAGGCCTCGACGCGACGGCCGGGATAAGTGCCCTTGCTGACGAGCGCCCCGCGCGAGGGCGAACGCCGCTTGTACTCGGCGATCAGTTCGAATGACGAGCCGTTGCGAAGCGGCAGCGGCGGCGGCGCGCGCAGCGCCCGTTCGCGAAGCGCCGCGAACGGCTCACGCGAGCGCGCCGCATCGGCCCGCTCGCGGCTCGAACGCGCCATCTCCTTCAGGAAATCCTTCACGCCCGGCGCTCCGCAGGCAGACCCGCGATCGAGTCGAGGATCCGCGCCGCACGGCCGTCGTCGATCGCCGCGGCGGCCATGACGGCGCCCTCCACCGAGTCCGTGACGAGACCCGTCACCTCCGCGACCAGCGCCGCGCCCATCACGAGCGCATCGCGATGGCCGCCGCGCTCCGTGCCGCGAAGCACCGCCGCGAGCCGGCGCGCGTTGTGCGCTGCGTCGCCACCGGCCAGTTCCGCCGCATCGCAGGTGGGCAGGCCGAAGTCTTCGGCCGACCGGCGCGAGCGCGTGACCGAGCCCGGGCGGACGTCGAACAGCGTGAACGGCGCGGCTGGCGTCGGCTCATCCCAGCCGGTGTCGCCGTGCACGACGAACATCCGCGCGATCGGCATGCCGGCGAGCGTGTCAGCCATCAGCGCTGCTGCCTCGACGCTCCAGGCGCCGATCAGCGCATAGGGCGCCTGCGCGGGATTCGAGAGCGGGCCCAGCAGGTTGAAGATCGTGCGCACGCCGAGCGCAGCGCGTACCGGCGCGATCGCCTTCAGCGCCGGGTGATAGTGCGGCGCGAACAGGAAGGTGAAGCCCGTGCGGTCAAGGCAGGCGCCCGCGGCCGCCTCGTCGAGCGGCAGCGGCAGGCCGAGCGCCTCGAGCACGTCCGCGCTGCCGCAGTTCGAGGACACCGAGCGGTTGCCGTGCTTCGCGATCGAGACGCCGCAGGCGGCGGCAAGGAGCGCGGCGCCCGTCGACAGGTTGAGGCTCATGGATCCGTCGCCACCCGTGCCGACGACATCCGCGACGATTGCGCCGTCCCGGATCGCCGGCCGCCGGGCGAGTGAGCGCATGGCGCGCGCGAAACCGCGGACCTCGTTCGCCGTCGCGCCCTTGATCCGCATCGCGGCGAGGAGCGCACCGGTCATCGCCGGCGCCATCGCGGGATCGGTCAGCGACACGAGCAGGTCGAAGGCTGCGTTCTCCGACAAGTCCTGCCGGTCGAGCAGCGTATCGAGCGCGTCTTTTCCGGGCCGGTTCATGCGGCTTCTCCCTGTGCGAGGAACGCGGCCATCAGCCGCGGCCCTTCCGGTGTCAGGATGCTTTCGGGATGGAACTGCACGCCCTCGACCGCGAGCTCGCGGTGGCGCACGCCCATGATCTCGCCCTCCTCCGTCCACGCCGTCACCTGGAGGGACTCGGGCAGGCTTTCGCGCTCGGCGATTAGCGAGTGATAGCGGCCCGCCTCGAACGGCTCGGCGAAGCCGGCGAACAGGCCGTGGCCGTCGTGCATCACGCGCGAGGTCTTGCCGTGCATCAGGCGCCCGGCGCGCACGACCGCCCCGCCGAAAGCCTCGACGATTGCCTGGTGGCCGAGGCAGACGCCGAGCACCGGAATCCGCCCGCTGAAGTGACCGATCATCTCGGTCGAGATGCCGGCGCCCGCGGGCGTGCCCGGGCCCGGCGACACGCACAGATGCGTCGGCGCGATCGCCTGGGCCTCCGCGACGGTAATGCGGTCGTTCCGGTGCACGCGCACGTCGGCGCCAAGCACGAGGAAGGCCTGCACCAGGTTGTAGGTGAAGGAATCATAGTTGTCGATCAGGAGCAGCTTCGCGTTCATAACCCCGCCTCTGCGATGCCGATCGCGCGGCGCATCACGGCGCTCTTTGCGATGACCTCGTCGTGTTCTCGTTCCGGATGGCTGTCCGCCACGATGCCGGCACCGGCCTGGTAGCTGTAGCGGCCGTCGCCGAAAACCATGCTTCGGATCGTGATCGCCTGGTCCATGTCGCCCCCGCGCCCGAAGTAGCCAACCGTCCCGCCATAGAGCCCGCGCCCGACCGGCTCGAGCTCATCGATGAGCCGCATCGCGCTCGACTTCGGCGCGCCGACCAGCGTGCCAGCCGGAAACGCGGCGGCGAACAGGTCGAAGGCATCGCGGCCCGGCGCAAGCTCGCCGTCCACGCCGCTAACGATGTGCATCACGTGGCTGTAGCGCTCGACCTGGCGCCACGGATCCACGCGCACGGAGCCCGCGCGCGCGACGCGGCCGAGGTCGTTTCGCGCGAGATCCACGAGCATCACGTGCTCGGCGCTCTCCTTCGGATCCGCGAGCAGGCGCTGCTCGTGCAACTCGTCCGCCGCGTCGTCAGCACCGCGCGGCAGCGTGCCCGCGATGGGCCGGAGCTGCGCGCGCCGGCCGGAGAGCCGCACGAGCGCCTCCGGCGAGGAGCCGGCGACCGTCACACCGCCGGCCTCGACGTAGTACATGTAGGGCGATGGATTGAGGAGCCGGAGCGCGCGATAGACCTCGAACGGATCGCAGTCGCACTCGCCGCCGAAACGCACGGACAGCACGAGCTGGTACACGTCTCCCGCGCTGATGTGCGACTTGACGCGATCCACGGCATCGCAGAATTCCCCGCGTCCGAGGCTCGCGGTCGCGGGCTGGAACCGGAAGCCTTCGCGCCGGCGCGGCAGCGGGCCCGCGAGCACCGCGACAACCTCGCGCCTGAGCGCCTCGCGCTCGGCGTCGCTGCCGTCGTGCAGGAGCGTCACGCCGTGCGTCAGGTGATCAAATACGAGCAGCGAGCGCGGCGCGACGTAACAGGCATCGGGCACGGTGATCGCGTTTCGCGCCGCATACGGCGGAGGATCGAGGCTCCGCGCGAGGTCATAGGACGAGAAACCGACGAGTCCGCCCGCGAGCGGCGGCAGGCCGTTGTTGCCGCGCGGCTGCGGCGCTCCCGCGAGCGCGCGCCGGAATGCCGATAGAAGCTCCGGGCCGTCCGCGGGACGCGGGCCCGACGCGCCGTCGAACGACAGCCCGCTGCCGTCCAGCCTGAACTCGAGGCAGTCGCCGAAGCCGATGTACGAATAGCGCGCGAGCTGGTGTCCCTGCTGGATGCTTTCCAGCAGGAAGTGCGGACGGAACGGCCGCAGCTTCAGGAACGCCGAAACAGGCGTGTCGAGATCCGCGGCAATGTCGTAGTTCAAGTTGTTGCGCATGCAAAAAACCCACCCCCGGTATTTCCGGAGATGGGTCCTGGTTGATTCGAGAAACGGCTAAACGGAAAAAGCTACGCGACCAGCGCCCACTCCTGTGAGGGCTGCCACCACCAGCGGCGTACGGCGGACATGTGGTCGGCGTTCATCTGGGACCGAGTATTGTCCGTTCCCGGGCCGGCGGTCAAGCGCGTCAGGTCAGGATCAGCTTGGTGCCCGCGATCGTCAGGACGATCGCCAGGAGCCGCTTGATCACGGTCGGATCGAAGCGCCGGCTGCCCAGCCAGGAACCGAGCGTTCCGCCAATGGCGGCGGCGGCGACGAGAATCAGCGCGAAGGTCGGAAACTTCCGCGTGCTGCCGATGTTGCCGAGCAGGCCCGCGATGGAATTGAGCAGGATGAAGAGCGCCGAGACCGCGGCCGCGGTCTTGACGCGCGCCCATTTCGCGAGGAGCAGCAGCGGCGTCAGGAAGATGCCGCCACCGGTCCCCGTGAGCCCAGCCATGAGACCGATGACACCGCCCGATGCCAGCGCCACGGCGCGCGGAGGCTCGCGGGGCTCGGTCTCCGCCGGCGCGCGCATCAGGAAACGCGCGGCCGAGTACAGCAGGACGACACCGACCAGGATCTTGAACACACGGGTCGGCAGATTGACATAGCCCCCGACGAATGCCAGCGGGACGGACAGCAGCGCGAATGGCCAGAACAGTCGCCAGGAAAAATGACCGGCCCGCCAGAACTGCCAGGCGCCGATCGAGGCGACCAGGATGTTGAGCGTCAATGCAGTCGGCTTGATGACGTCGGGCGCCAGGCTCAGAAGCGACATGACGGCGATGTAGCCGGACGCACCGGCATGGCCGACCGAAGAATAGAGGAACGCGATCACGAGCACGCCGAGTGCAAGGATCATCACCAGGTCCGGCGTCATGTGACGGGACCCGAGACCTTCGCACAGATTCCTTCAACCAGGACCCTGGCCGCATGCCGATGACCCGCTTCGTTCAAGTGGCCATCTCCCATCACGGAATTCTTGAAGCCATGAAGGTATGTTCCTGTTTCCGTCGCAATAAGCTGCAGCGGTTCTGCCAAGCGGATGACCGGAAAGCCATGCTTTTGTCCGATCTCACTGATTCTGCGGTCGGCATAGAACAGGTCGTCAATCCCGAGGCGGCGCTCAACTTCCCGCCGCGCAGCAGTGTCCGGATTCACCTGTGGCGGCGTTGGGATCGTTGTGACGACGAAGCGGGCACCATTGGACATCACTTCCTGATTCATTCGGTCGAGCAACTCCTCCGTAATCAGCCAGGCTTCTTCCCAAGCCGCGTCCAATGGCGGCGCATAGACGCCGTTCGCAGTCTGCGGCTCGGGGTTCTCTTGCGTTTCACCAGCGGAGGCCGCCAGCCTGTTCGCTTTCCATGCCCACCGAGACTGGTTCACAAGCTCCAGCAACCGGGAGTAATGCACACCTTCGTAAAGTAGTCTGTGCCAAAGCGAACGACGGAACGTCTCATCAAGAACCAGCTTCCCGTTCGAACGCACATAGATGGGCTTGGGCATCCTCCAGCCCTCCGCCAGACTGAGTTCCTTGGAGTTGTCCTGAAGGTCATTCCCCGGGTAAAAGGCCAGGAGGACCAGGTCGGGGGAAAATCGCAATGCATCCTTCCGCAAAGTGAGGAGCTCTTCAGTCGTTCCGTAGCCTCCGATGCCGAAGTTCAACACTTCCACCTTCTTGCCGTTCAGGCCCGAACAATTGCCGAGGTCCCGGACCAGCAGACTCCAGAACGTGTCCTCTTGCGCCACCTGCCGCGCTTCGGCGAACGAATCGCCGAGCACCGCGATACGATATGTCCCGACCGGTTTTGCGATTTCGTGCTCGCTATCACGATAGCCAAAGCTGTTGATCCGCAAGTAGGCCTTGCCTTCCCTTTGGTACCAGCCCTCCTTTCCCGGTCTCAAAGCCACACCACGAAGATCGTCGTACGTGTCGAATACGGGGTACGAGATATTGGCAATGCGCAGTACACCCTCGGCCAGGATCAGAGCAAAGAGAATCCCGCCGATTGACAGGAGAACCGCGTTAACCATCCTCCTGAACAAGGGTCTATTCATGGCCGTCAGAGTGCATGTTCTCTCCACCAAGAAACATGGCAGTTCCTTTGCTCTCAAGCGCCTGGATCACCCGATATGCCTCGGCGCGGTCGTTCGTCTCAAATGGCAGGCGCATAGGAACCCAAAGGCCCAACGCTCGCGATCAGCGGCGGCGCGCAGTCGGCGCGCCGCTTGCCTCTGGCTGCGAGCGGCGTGACGACAAGCGCCGAACGCTGCATCGCTTAGTTAGGCGTAGCGTGCTCATAGCTGTATCCCCACGCGCTGCAATAGCCACACCAAAGCGAAGTATGCGCCGACCGTGACAACGCAGGCGACGACGAGGCTGGGCCAGAAAGACCAGCCGGATCCGATTAGCACAGGCAGTAGGGCAAATAGCGGCAAGGACGCCAGGACCAACCAGAAAATGCTGCGCGATAGAGCCGCGACCGATTGAGCGTTGCCGGTGTCGGAATAGAGCCAGGCAAAGGCCAGCAGCGAGGTAAGCGGAAGCGAGGCAAGGATGGCGCCCCAGAAGGAGCTGCGCTTGGCGATTCCCGCGACCGCGATGACAACTACGACCGTGATCGCGACCTTCAGCAAGAACTGCCAGGTCATTCTTAGCTACGCCTAACTACCATTGGGCTTGAACATGACGCCATTGGGCTTGAACATGACGCAATGTTTTACGTCATTTCCAGCCGCTTGGCATCCAACCACACCGTAAGTCCTTGTCCCGGCTCGGCATCGCTAACGTTCAACCGCGGCTTGCAGGCCACCACCGGTTTCAACCCGTCGGCGCCGAGAACGGCAGCTTGAGGTAGCTGCGGCCGTTCGACTCCGCGGCCGGCGGGTGTCCTGCACGGATGTTCACCTGCACCGAGGGGTACAGCAGGGTCGGCACGTCTAGCGTCACATCGCGCGCCCTGCGCAGCGCGACGAACTGCGATTCGGTGACGCCATCCCGCACATGCGTGTTGGCCGCGCGTTCGGCCGCAATCGTGGTCTCGCAGCGCAGCTCTCGCCCGCCCGGGCCGTAGTCGTGGCAGACAAACACGCGCGTCGTCGGTGGCAGCGCATAGAGCTTCTGGATCGACGCGAAGAGCTGCGCCGCATCGCCGCCCGGAAAGTCACAGCGCGCGGTGCCTCCGTCCGGCATGAACACCGTGTCGCCGACGAAGACCGCGTCCCCCGCGAGATAGCTCAGGCTGTCGCTCGTGTGTCCCGGCGTCGCGAGGACACGCATCGTGATCGCGCCAATCGCGATCTCGTCGCCCTCCGACAGCAGGCGGTCGAACTGACGGCCGTCGGTGGCGAACTCCGCGCCGAAGTTCAGGATGTCTCGAAATGCGCGCTGCACCTCGGTGATGCCGGCGCCGATCGCGATCTTCGCGCCGAGCGCCTGCTGGAGGTACGGCGCCGCGCTCAGGTGGTCCGCATGTGCGTGCGTCTCGAAGATCCACGGCACCGTCAATCCGGCACTCCGCACATGCGCGACGATCGCGGCCGCGCTCGCGCACGAGCAGCGGCCCGACTTCACGTCAAAATCGAGCACCGGATCGATGATCGCCGCGACGCGCGCGACGGAATCGGCGACGACGTAGCTCCAGGTCGAGGTTGGCCCATGCAGGAACGGTTGTACGACCGGACGCATCGGGACTCCGGCTATCCCTGCTTGCCGTCGACCCAGCGCTGCACTTCGGCTTCGAGCACAGTCAGCGGCACCGCGCCGGTGCGGAGCACCAGATCGTGGAACTCGCGGCGATCGAAGCGCTCGCCGAGCGCCGCGGTCGCACGCTCGCGCAGCTCGACGATCTTCAGCATGCCGATCATGTAGGCCGTTGCCTGCCCCGGATTCAGGATGTAGCGCTCGGTCGCGCGGATCGCCGCGTCCTCGCCGGTCGAACTGTTCTCGACGTGGTAGCGGATTGTCTGCTCGCGAGTCCAGCGCTTCGCGTGCAGGCCCGTGTCCACGACCAGGCGAACGGCGCGATGCAGTTCCAGCGCGAGCCGGCCGAACTCCGACCAGGGATCGGCGTAAAAGCCCACTTCCTTGCCGAGCCGCTCGCTGTAGAGTCCCCAACCCTCGGAGTACGCGGTGAACCCGCCGAGGCGGCGGAACCGCGGCAGCGACTGCTCTTCGGTCGCGATCGCGATCTGCATGTGGTGGCCGGGGATCGCCTCGTGATACGCGAGCGCTTCCAGCTCGTACTTCGGCATCTCCTTCATCTGGTAGAGGTTGCCGTAGAAGATCGCGGGCCGCGTGCCGTCGAGCGACGGGCGCTGGTAAAAGGCCTTGCCGGCGGATTTCTCGCGGAACGGCTCGACCGCCTTCACCGTCACTTCCGATTTCGGCAGCGTCACGAAGAGCTCGGGCAGCTTCGCGCGCATGGCCGCGATGTGGCGGTTCGCATCCGCGAGCCAGGCCGCGCGGCCTTCGTCGCTGTCGGCGTAGTAGAACTGCGGGTCCGTGCGCATGAACTCGAAAAACTGCGGCAGGTCGCCCTCGAAGCCGACCTGCTTCATGAGCTTGCGCATGTCCCCGTGCAGCCGCGCGACTTCGCGGAGCCCGATCTCGTGGATCCCGGAGGCGGTCAGCTTCGTGGTCGTGAAGTTCTCGAGCAGGTAGTCGTAGTAGGCGGCGCCATCCGGCAGCTTCCAGATGCCGTCCTCCTCCGTTGCCAGTTTCTGCGTGCGCTCCGCCCACGCGATCACGGTCTCGTAGGCGGGCTTCACGGAAGCGAGCAGCGCGATCTCCGCGCGCGCGATCAGCGATTCGCGCTCGGCCTCCGCGATCGGGAGTGCCGTCACCTTGCTGCGGAAGTCCGCGAACAGCGGGCTGTCGGCCGGGCCATCGTCGAACGGGCGGCCGGTGATGATGTTCCGGGCATCCTCGATCACGTAGTGGAACACGAAGCGCGGCTGGAGCACTCCGGCTGCGGCGGCCCGATCTGCGCGCAGGAGCTGCGCGTCGAACAGCGCGCGCACGCCCTCGATTCGCTTCAGGTAGGCGTCGGCATCCGCGACCGATTCAACGCGATGGCTGTTGATCAGGAACGCAGGCAGGGAGGTGTGGTTGCCGTCCTTGTCGAAGCGGTAGCCGTGATTGCGCCAGCGATGGCGCGCGATGCGCCGCTCCTCGGTCACTTCGAAGATCTGGTAGGACAGGCGCGTCGCGTCGTCGAGCGCCGCCGGATCGATGGTCTTGCGCAGTTCCGCCAGCTGGCGCTCGGCGAGCGCGAGTCGCGCAGCATCGCCCTCCTCCGTCGGGTCGGCCCAGCGGTCGTAGCCGATCCGGAGCCCGAGCGAGGTCGCAAGGCCCGGATCGTGCTCCAGGCGCTCGTCGAGGGCGCGTTCGAAGAAGGCATTCGCCGCAGCATTGGCATCGGCCGATTCGGCGCCCGCCACAGGCAGGGCGAACAGGAACGCGGCAAACCCGGCAGCGCGAAGCAAAAATGTCATGCCTTTCATGGTCCTGATCCTGCGGCCCGATGCGGGCCGCCACCGTACCACGGATTGCGCCTGCGTATAATCACGGCCATGAGCGACTTCGAGAAACTCGGCGCCTTCTACCTCGGCCGCGGCGTGGACGCCGCAACCGGCGCCGATTTCGCCGAGCCTCTGATGTACGACTCCCGCGACCTGACGACCCACGCGGTTTGCGTCGGCATGACGGGCAGCGGCAAGACGGGTCTCTGCATTTCGCTGATCGAGGAAGCGGCGCTCGACGGCATCCCGTCCATCGTGATCGACCCCGAAGGGCGACATCGCAAACCTGATGCTGACCTTCCCGAGCCTGGCGTCCGCCGAGTTCGAGCCCTGGATCGATCCCGCCGAAGCTGCGCGCAAGGGCACGACACCCGCGGAGCTCGCGGCGAAGACCGCGGAGACCTGGAAGAAGGGCCTCGCCGACTGGGGCCAGGACGGCGACCGGATCCGGCGGCTGCGCGAATCGGCGGATGTGGCGATCTACACACCGGGGAGCCATGCCGGCCTGCCGCTCTCGATCCTGCGTTCCTTCGCGCCACCTGCGGGCGGCGAATCGACGGACGGTGCCGCGGCAGACGACGAACCCGCGGCCCGGCGCGATCGCATCTCGGCGGCCGTCGCCGGCCTGCTCGGCCTCGTCGGCATCGCCGCCGATCCGCTGCGGAGCCGCGAGCACATCCTGCTCTCGGCGATCGTCGATGCGGCCTGGAGCCGCGGCAACGCCCTCGATCTCGCAGGCCTGATCGGCGCGATCCAGAAACCGCCTTTCGAGAAGGTCGGCGTGTTCGATGTCGAGACCTTCTATCCGGCGAAAGAGCGGCTCGAGCTTGCGATGGCGGTCAACAACCTGCTCGCCTCGCCCGGATTCGGCGTCTGGCTCGAGGGCGAGGCGCTCGATATCCAGCGCCTGCTTTACACGCCCGAGGGCAAGCCGCGCATCTCGGTACTCTCCATCGCGCACCTGAATGATGCGGAACGCATGCTGGTCGTGACGCTGGTCGCGAACGAGCTCGTCGCCTGGATGCGCCGCCAGCCCGGCACGGCGGCGCTCCGCGCGATCTTCTACATGGACGAGATCTTCGGCTACTTCCCGCCCTCCGCGATGCCGCCGTCGAAGCTGCCGATGCTCACGATCATGAAACAGGGACGGGCTTTCGGGCTCGGCGCCGTGCTCGCGACCCAGAATCCGGTGGACCTCGACTACAAGGGCCTGTCGAACGCAGGCACCTGGTTCATCGGACGCCTGCAGACCGAGCGCGACCAGCAGCGCGTGATCGACGGGCTCGCGAGCGCGCTCTCGGGCGCGAGCTTCGATCGCGCGACGCTCGAGAAGCTGATGGCAGGCATCGCGCCGCGCGTGTTCCTGATGCGAAACGTCAATGACGACGCGCCGATCCTGTTCCGCACGCGCTGGGCGATGAGCTGGCTGCGCGGGCCGCTGACGCTGCCCGAGATCACGCGACTGATGAAGGACCGCAAGCCGCAGGTGTCGGCGCACGCTCCTGCATCGGTAGCGAAGCTGAAACCGGCGGCGCGGCCGCTGATCCCGGCGGGCATCGACGAGATCTTCCTGGGGGCCAAACCCGGCACCGGCGAACTTGTGTATCGCCCGCGCGTCATCGCGACCGCGGAGCTGCACTACGCCGACAAGGCCGCGGGCATCGACTGCTGGACGCGCAGCGCATGGCTCGCCCCGTTCGCCGACGGCGACGGCGCGCCCGACTGGGAACAGGCCATCCGCGTGCGCACCCTCGATGCGGTCGCCGTGCCGGGCCCGGTCGAGGGTGCCGGCTTCGCGGAACCGCCGGCGGCTGCGCTCGCCGCGAAGAACTATTCGGAGTGGAGCCGCGCGCTTGCTGCCCGGCTCTACCAGGAAGGCGCCGTGGAACTGCTGGCGTCGAAGGCGCCCAAGCTGACCTCCAATCCGGGCGAGAACGAGGGCGACTTCCGCGCGCGCCTCGCGCAGGCACTGCGCGAACACCGCGACCGCGAAGTCGCAAAGCTCCGCGAGAAGCATGCCGCGAAGCTCACCGCGATCGAGAATCGCCTGCGCACGGCCGGGCATCGGGTCGAGCGCGAGAAATCCCAGTACTCGCAGCGCAAGCTCGATACGGTGATCTCGATCGGCACCTCGGTGCTCGGCGCGATCTTCGGCGGGCGGAGTACCGCGGCGACGCGGGCCGGATCCGCCGCGCGCTCGGCGGGCCGCGTGTTCAACGAGCGCGGCGACATCGCGCGCGCCGGCGAAAGCCTCGAATCGCTGACCGCACAGCGCGACGAGCTGTTGCGCGCCATCGAGCAGGACGTGGCCACACTGACTTCGTCGCTCGATCCTTCGAGCATCACGCTCGAGCGGCTGCGCATCGCGCCCCGCAAATCCGACATCGCGATCGGTCGCATCGCGATCGCCTGGGAACCGTGGCGCAACGACGCCGACGGCTTCCCGCGCCCGGCGTCGACGCTGTGATCCGGTTTCACCTGCCAGCCGCGCGACTGGCTGCTGCGGGTCTCTTCCTGTTGGCCGCCCTTGCCGCCTGCGGTGGCACGGACGGTCCGCCGCTCGGGGCGTATCGCGCGGTGCTTTCGGTCGCGGGCGGCGACCTGCCGTTCGGGCTTGAACTCGCGCGCGAAGACGGCAGGACGGTCGCCTGGCTCATCAATGGTCCGGAGCGCGTGCGCGCGAGCGACGTGCAGCTCGCCGGCAACCGGCTAACGATCCGGATGCCGGGCTACCAGCATCGGCTCGAGGCCCGGTTCGTCGATGGCCGGTTCGAGGGCGAGGTGCAGCTCCTGCGCCCGCGCGGCGTCATCAAGGCGGTCCGGCTCGTCGCGATGCCCGGGCAGGACTGGCGCTTCTTTCCGGAACCCGACGCGAAGCCCAAGGATTTCTCCGGGCGCTGGGCGCTCACATTTCACGACAAGGACGGCGAGGAAGAAGCCGCGATCCTGGAACTGCAGCAGGACGGCCACCGAGTCTGGGGCACGGTGCTGCGCGCTTCAGGCGACGACCGTTACATCGCGGGCGAGGCCCGCGGCGACACACTTTTCCTGTCGCGCTTCGACGGCGGCAGCGCCTATCTCTACCTCGGACGCCTCGGCACAGACGGCACGCTCGCCGGCGACTTCCACACGGGCAGCGGCTCCCACGACACCTGGTATGGCCGGCGCGATACGGATGCGAAGCTCGCAGATCCGACGCAGATGGCCGGTCTCAAGCCCGGTCTCGAGCGGATCGAGTTCAGCTTCCCCGACCTCGACGGCAACCTGGTCAGCTACCCCTCGCCCGCCCATGCCGGCAAGGTCACGCTGATCACGATCGGCGGGAGCTGGTGCCCGAACTGCCATGACGAGGCGGTGTTCCTGCGCGAGCTGCTCGCTTCGCGGCGCGCACTGGGCCTCGAAGTCATGCAGCTCATGTTCGAGCACACGCCGGACTTTGCCAGCTCCGCTGAAGCGGCGCGCCGCTTCGCGGAGAAGTTCGAGATCGACTACCCGGTGCTGGTCGCAGGCACGACGACCGATGACGACGTGCTGAAGAAGTTGCCGCAGCTCGCAAACTTCAATGCCTACCCGACGCTGTTCGCGATCGGCCGCGACGGCCGCGTGCGCCGCATCCACGCGGGCTTCAACGGCCCGGCGACCGGGGCGCACTACGAGGAGCAGAACCGCGAACTCACGGCGTTTGTGGACTCGCTGTTGAAGGAACCGGCGCCTGTTGAGCCGGAATAGGCCTTTACAAGACATATGTACAGTGATTGACACGATGTCAATACGAGCTTAGACTCCCGCCATGTCATACGTCGCCGTCCGTCGCGAAGAGGAAAAAGAGCGCCGCCGCGCCGACATGGTCGATGCGGCGGAAGAGCTCTATGCCGACGTCGGCTGGGACGCCGTCACCATGGATCGCGTGGCAAAAAGCGCGCGCCTGTCGCGTGCCCTGCTCTACGTCTACTTCCGCGACAAGAACGACCTGCTGCACGCGATCACCGAGCGAGCGCTGCTGGAGCTTCGCGAGCGTTTCGTCACAGCTGCCGCCGCGAACGCCGAGGGCATCGATCAGGTGACGGCGATCGGCCGCGCCTACGTGCACTTCCAGCAGGAAAAACCGTACCGCTTCGATGCCTGCAGCCGCTTCCATGCCCACCAGGCCGCGGGCCAGCCGGCGGAAGACGCCTGCGCCGCCGCGGGCGATGCGGTGATGGCCGTGATCGTGAAGTCGCTGCTCCAGGGCCAGGCCGACGGTTCGATCCGCAAGGACATCGGCAACCCCGCGCAGGTTTGCGTGATGCTCTGGGCGTTCACGCACGGGCTGATCCAGATCGGCATCAACAAGTCCACGGAGATCGCCCGACAGGGCGTCAATGTGCCCCAGCTCATGGAAGGTTCGTTCGAGATGCTGCGCTACATGCTCGCGACCAAGCCGGGCCGCTGAGTTTTTTTGCCCACGAATTGACACATGTCTAACCGATCTACAGCTGCTCAGTTCGCGTTGGTACTGACGGGCTTCTTCGCCGCGGCAGGCGTTCTTGCCGAGGCGCCCCTTGTTCAGCGCATCGCCGATGAACTCGTCGCGGAAGCGCTGGAAGCCAACCTCGGACTCGCCGCCGAAGAAGCGAATGTTGATGGACGCGAAGCCGCGCTCGACGCCGCGCGCGCACGTTTCCTGCCCGTGATCGACTTGCAGCTGCGCTACTCGCAGGCCGACGGCGGCCGCGAAGTTGAATTTCCGGTCTCCCCCACCGAGACCGTGACCTTCAGTTTCCTGCGCGACCGCGAACAGGACACGCTGCTCCGGCTCACGCAGCCGCTCTACGACGCGCGCATCTCCGCCGAGCGGCGCGGCGCAGCGCATGGCTATGAAGCCGCGCGCCACGGGCTTGCGGCCTATCGCCTGCGGCTCGCGCGCGACGTGCGCCAGGCCTACTACCGCTGGCTCGCGGCGCGCGAGTCCGTCGGGGTGTTCGAGGCGACGCACGGTCTCGCGCGCGAGAACGAGCGCGTAAACGCGAGCCTATACAACAAATGCAATGTCACGCGCGACGAGCAGCAGCGGGCCGAAGCGGAACGGCTCGAGGTCGAGCAGCGCCTGCACCGCGTGCGCGCGACCGAGGCGCTCGCGCGCCGCTACCTGAACCTGCTCTGCAATGCGCCGCTCACCCGCGAGCCGGTGGCGGCCGTCGTCACCGACGCCGACCTGCCCCGCCTCGCCGCGCGCCTTCCCGTCACCCGTGGCGCCGCACTCGAGGACACCGCGATCGGCGGGCGTCCGGAACTGCGCCAGCTCGATGCGGGCGTCGCCGCGGCCGGTGAATCCGAGCGCGCGGCGCGCGCGGCTCTCAAGCCGCAGCTCGCCTTCGCCGTTGACGCCGGCACCCAGGGCGAGGAATGGGACTACGCGGACGAAGACCCCTACGTGCTCGCCTCGGTGATCGTCCGCTTCAACCTGTTCCGCGGCGGCGGCGACCGCGCGGCGATCCGCGCCGCGCATGCCGAGAGCGCGGAACTCACCGCGAATCGCGCGCTCGCCGAGCAGCAGATCCGGATCGAGGTGCAGGAGGCGATCTCCGACCTCGAGGTCGCCGAGGCGTCCCTCGCGACCGCGACCCGCCGCGTGGAGGCCGCGACCGCCGCCTACGCGATCGTCGCGAAGAAGCGCGACCTCGGCCAGGTCTCGCCGGCCGACTATCTCGATGCCGAGCGCGCGCTGACCGAGGCGCGGCTCAACGGCAATGTCACGCGCTACGAGGCCCTCGCAGCGCTCGCCCAGGTGGAATACGCGATCGGTGGCGTGGAGCAGCAGCCATGAGACGGAAAACAGAAAAGACCCGGCGGAATGTCCCGGGATTCGCAACCTTGCTGGCCGCCATCGCCTGGCTGCTCGGTGCCTGCTCGAACGGCGCGGATCCCGAGGCCGTAAAAGCGGCGGCACCCGTGCGCGTCACGGCAGTCGAAACCGCGCCTGCGACCGCGACACTTCGCGCCGTCGGCGTCCTCGCGCCCGCGGACGAGGTGCGGCTCGCGTTCATGACGGCGGGTGTCGTGCGCTCGATCGAGGTCGAACAGGGCCAGAAGGTCAGGAGAAATTGAGGATCAGTCCCACACGGCAGTCCGCGAGCTTCAGGTAGGTCAGCAGCTGCTGGGGCACGATCGGCGGGACGGTGGCGAGCGCCTTCACCTCCACAATCACCTGCGACTCCTCCACGAGGTCCGTGCGATATGCGCATGCCAGCGTCACTGTGCGGTAGACGAGCGGCAGCGGCTTCTGGCCGACCTGGCGAACGCCGAAGCAAGCGTCAGCGAGGGCGGAGTGAAAGCCAGTGGTTACTTGCGTATCACCGCGCCAGCCGGTTTCGGGCGCCGCCACGTGGCCCCGCTGGTGCCTGCTTTTGTGGC